>NZ_JAQGLS010000087.1 GCF_028292805.1 Ramlibacter sp.
GGCCATGCCGGCGGCGCCGCCGATCGCCGCCACGTCGCCGTAGCTGCCTTTGTGCGAGCCGTGCGGGCGGGCCGTGGCGAGTGGTGGACCAGCGAGCCAGGCGCAGGGCGCCTGGGCGTCGTGCGCCACGTCCAGGCCGTCGAACCAGACGGTGCCGCCAGCGTCGCGGCCGCCGGCCGTGAACAGACCCGGCTTGAGCGCCAGCAGGCTGATCGTGTGCGTGGCCCGGACCACGTGGGCGCCGGCGCCGGTGTCGGCCTGCAGGCCAGACGGGAGGTCGATGGCGAGCACCGGCGCCGACGCGGCGTTCATGCGCTGCATGGCTGCCAGCAATGCGCCGTCCAGCGGGCGCGTGCCGCCGATGCCGAGCAGGGCGTCGATCGCCAGGTCCCACGCCGGCGGCGGTTCCTGCGCGATCGCCACGCCCGCGGCCTGCGCCCGCTCCAGCGAGCGGCGGGCATCTGGCGGCAGCCGCGCCGCATCACCGAGCCACGTCAACACCGGCTGTTTGCCCCATTGCTTCAGATGCAACGCCGCTTCGAAGCCGTCGCCGCCGTTGTTGCCGGGGCCGCAGGCGATCCAGGCCGTGCGCGCATGCGGCGCAATGGCCAGCGCCAGCCGGGCCACCGCCAGTCCGGCGCGTTGCATCAGGGTGTGCGGGGGCAGGGCGGCCGCGGCCGCCTGCTCGATGCGGCGGATGGCGGCCGTGGAGTGCAAAGGCCAGGGACGGTCGGGGGTGACGCGCTGCATGCGCGGATTGTGCGCCGGGGTGCCTCCACCCGGACCATCCCCGGAAGGGACGGGAGGAAGATCAGAACTCCAGGCGTTCGACGCCCAGTCCTTCCAGGTCCACTGCCGCCGGCTTGCGCCCCATCAGATCCGCCACCGCGCGCGCGCTGCCGCACGACAGCGCCCAGCCGCTGGAGCCGTGGCCAATGTTGATCCAGACGCCCGGCACGCCGGTGGCGCCCAGCAACGGCGGCCCGTCCGGCAGCATCGCCCGCGCGCCCTTCCACTCCTGCACGCCGGAGCCGGTGTTGGCCAGCTGCGCGGCGCCCGGGAACCAGTCGTGCAGCACCTTGTACAAGGTCTGGATGGCCGCCGGCCGGCGCGCGTGCGGGTCGCCGCCGATCTCGGCGCTGCCCGCCACCCGCACCCGGCTGCCCAGGCGCGAGATCGACACCTTGTAGCGCTCGTCCATCAGGCCGCTGCGCGGCGCGTTTAGCGGCTCGCGGATCGGCGCGCTGATCGAGTAACCGTGCACGGCCGCCAGCGGGATGCGCAGGCCGACCGGGCGCAGCAGGGCGGCCGATGCCATGCCGCTGCAAACCACCACCGCGTCGAAGCGGCGACGGGTCGGGGCGCCGTCCTTGCCGGCCGTCACGTTCAGCTCGGTCGGGTCGGCTGCGGACAGCGGCGCCACGGCGCAGTTGAATTCGAAGCGCGCGCCCAGGTCCTGCGCCTGGCCCTTGAGCAACAGCGCGAACTGGCGGCAGTTGCCGACCTCGTCCTCGGGCAGGTGCACCGCGCCGAGAAAACCGGTGTCGGGGTTGAGCGCCGGCTCAACCAGCCTGGCCTGGGCGGCGTCGATCTCGGCGAACTTGACGCCGGCCTCGCGCAGCACCTGCAGGCCCGGCTGGACCAGCTTGCGGTCCTTCTCCGTTCGCAGCAGCACCATGTAGCCCTGGCTGCGGTCGTATTCCAGCTGCAGTTCCTCCACCAGACGGTGCAGGCGGGCGCGGCTGTAGAAGGCCAGGCGCTGCAGCCGGGCCCGGTTGGCCATGTAGGTCTCGAGGTCGCAGGCGCTGCGCCAGCGCATCATCCAGCGCAGCTCGTGCGCCGCCAGTGGCCAGCAAACGCGCACCGGCGCGTGGCGGCTGAACAGGTGGCGCATGACCTTGGCCGGCATGCCGGGCGCCGCCCAGGGCGTGACGTACCCCGGCGCGACGACGCCGGCGTTGGCAAAGCTGGTTTCGAGCGCGGCGGCGCCGTGGCGCTCGAACACGGTTACCTCGTGGCCGTCGGCGGCCAGTTCATACGCGGTGGTCACGCCGATGATGCCGGCGCCCACGATGGCGATTTTCATTCAGTGCGGGAGTAGGGAAGACAGCAGATCCTCGATCTGCAGCGAGGCAGACAGGATCGTATCGTCTCTGAGCGCTGCGTGCCAAAGCATCAGGCCCACCGGCAGTTCATCGAGCGCCTGGCACGGCAGCGAAATGGCGCAGCCATCCAGCATGTTGACGACGCTGGGGTTGCGCAGCAGCAGGCCGTTGACGCGGAAGAAGGCCTCGTCGCGCTCGGCGCCGGGGGCGACCTCGGCCAGCGCCGGCGCCACCATGGGCACCGTGGGCGAGAGCACGGCGTCGAAGCCGGCCAGCGCCTGCTCCACCGCACGGATCCAGGCGCCGCGCGCCCGTTGCAGGTCCACGTACTCCCAGGCCTTCATGGCCAGCCCGCGCTCGATGCGGGCGCGCACCCGCGGGTCGTACTGGTCGGCGTGCCGCGCCAGCAACGCGCGGTGGCTGGCGTAACTTTCGGCGGCGGTGAAACCGCCGCTGGCCTGGATGCTCCCCAGGTCCTGGATCGGGCGCAGCGGGATTTCCTGCACGCGGGCGCCGGCATCGCGCAGCAGCCGCAAGGCGCGCTCGAAGGCGCGGGCCACCGTGGCGTCCACGCCGTCCAGCATCTGCGTGGTGGCGACAGCCAGTCGCAAGTCCTTGAGCGGGCGCGCCGAGACGGTCACCCGGCGCGCCGCCAGGATCTCGTGCGCCAGGATCGCGTCTGGCACGCTGCGCGTCATGGCGCAGACCGTGTCCAGCGTGGTCGACAGCGCAAAGGCACCTTCGGTGGGCACCAGCCGCGCGGTGTTCTTGAAGCCGACGATGCCGCACAGGGCTGCCGGGATGCGGATCGAGCCGCCGGTGTCCGAGCCCAGGCCGATGAAGGCGGCGCCGGTTGCCACCGTGACCGCGGCCCCGGACGACGAGCCGCCCGGGATGCGCGGCGTGCCGCCGTCGCACGGGTTGACCGGCGTGCCGTGGTGCGGGTTGACGCCGACTCCCGAGAACGCGAACTCGGTCATGTTGGTGCGACCCAGCACCACGCCGCCGGCGGCTCGCAGTCGGGCCACCGCCACGGCGTCGGCGGCCGCTGGCGCCTCGCCCGCCAGCGCCAGCGAACCGGCCGTGGTCACCTCGCCTTGCAGGTCGAACAGGTCCTTGATCGAGACCGCCAGCCCGGCCAGCGGCGTGCCGGCAGCGGCTTGCGCCGCCTCGGCCGCGGCGGCGTCGAAGCGGGTCGCAAGGAAGGCGTTGCGGCAGGCGGGCGAGCCGGCGATGGCCTGCGAAACGGCCAGTTCGTCGGCGGCGCTGGTGAGCTGGCCGCGCAGGCGGCGCCGCGTGGCATGGAGGCCGGGTCGGGAGGTGGGGCGCAAGGGGGGCCTGTGCTAGAATCCGTGGGTTTTGCTGGGTGGCATGCGCGATGTGTGCAGGTCGCCGACAGCGAGACAAATCGCGAATCCCGCCCCTTAAGGTGACGCTGCCTTTTTCAAGGGCGCGTTGACAGGCGGGATTTTAGACCCAACCTTCGGAGCTCACATGCCTGTATCCATGCGTGAAATGCTGGAAGCCGGTGTCCATTTCGGACACCAGACGCGCTTCTGGAACCCCAAGATGGCCCCGTTCATCTTCGGCCACCGCAACAAGATCCACATCATCAACCTCGAAAAGACGTTGCCGATGTTCAATGACGCGAGCAAGTTTGCCAAGCAGCTTGCCGCGAACCGCGGAACCATCCTGATGGTGGGCACCAAGCGCCAGGCGCGCGACCTGCTGCAGTCGGAAGCCGGCCGCGCGGGCATGCCCTTCGTCAACCAGCGCTGGCTGGGCGGCATGCTGACCAACTTCAAGACCGTCAAGCTCTCGCTCAAGCGCCTGAAGGACATGAAGGCCCAGCAGGAAGGCGGCCTGGAGGCCATGTCCAAGAAAGAACAGCTGATGTTCCAGCGCGAGCTGGACAAGCTGGAAAAGGACATCGGCGGCATCCAGGACATGAACACCCTGCCGGATGCGCTGTTCATCGTCGACGTGGGCTTCCACAAGATCGCCGTGGCCGAGGCCAAGAAGCTGGGCATCCCGATCATCGCCGTGGTGGACACCAACCACTCGCCCGAAGGCATCGACTACGTGATCCCCGGCAACGATGACTCCGCCAAGGCGGTGGCCCTGTACGTGCAGGGCATGGCCGACGCCATCATCGAAGGCAAGAACAATCCGGCCGGCGACGTCCAGCGCGCGGTGGCCGAGGGCAAGAGCGGCGACGAGTTCGTGGAAGTGCAGGAAGGCGCTTCCGCCTGATCGGCCCAGCCCTGCCCGACGGCAACGAAAGGGGGCTTTTGAGCCCCCTTCGCACACCCAGATTCAACTGAACAGAGACGAGGACAACAGATGGCTGCAATCACCGCAAGCATGGTTGGCGAACTGCGCGCCAAGACCGACGCCCCCATGATGGAATGCAAGAAGGCCCTGACCGAGGCCGAAGGCAACATGGAAAAGGCCGAAGAGCTGCTGCGCGTCAAGCTGGGCAGCAAGGCCGGCAAGGCTGCTTCCCGCGTGACCGCCGAAGGCGTGGTCACCGCATCGATTTCGGGCGCCACCGGCGCGCTGCTGGAAGTGAACTGCGAAACCGACTTCGTCACCAAGAACGACAGCTTCCTGGCCCTGGCCAACGCCGCCGCCGAACTGGTGGCCAGGCTTGGCCCGGCTGACGTGGCCGCCCTGGGCGCGCTGCCGTACAGCCAGGACAGTTTCGGCCCGACGCTGGAAGACGTGCGCCGCGGCCTGATCGGCAAGATCGGCGAAAACATGAGCTTTCGCCGCTTCCAGCGCTTTGCCGGCGGTGGCAAGCTGGTGAGCTACCTGCACGGCACCCGCATCGGCGTGATCGTCGAGTACGAAGGTGACGAAGTGGCCGCCAAGGACGTGGCGATGCACATTGCCGCCATGAAGCCGGTTGCGCTGTCCAGCGCCGAGGTGCCGGCAGACCTGATCGCCAAGGAACGCGCCGTCGCCACCGGCAAGGCCGACGAAGACCGCAAGGTCGCCCAAGCCGCCGGCAAGCCCGCGCAGTCCGCCGAAATCGTTGCCAAGCGCATCGAGGGCGGCGTGCAGAAGTACCTCAAGGAGGTCTCGCTGCTGAACCAGTCGTTTGTCAAGAACGACAAGCAGACCGTGGAGCAGATGCTCAAGGCCGCCAACACCACGATCAAGGGCTTCACCCTGTACGTGGTCGGCGAAGGCATTGAAAAGAAGGTCGACGATTTCGCGGCCGAAGTGGCAGCGCAGGTCGCGGCCGCCAAGCAGTCGGCGTAAAGCCTCGGGAGCCCATGACGCCGTTACACTCAGCTCGTTCGAATCAGGAGACCCCCCGCATGCCCCCCCAGCCAGCCCACAAGCGCATCCTGCTCAAGCTGTCAGGGGAGGCCCTGATGGGGGATGACGCCTTCGGCATCAACCGCGCGACCATCGTGCGGATGGTGGGCGAGGTCGCCGAGGTGGTGAACATGGGGGTGCAGGTCGCCATCGTCATCGGCGGCGGCAACATCTTCCGCGGCGTCGCCGGCGGTTCGGTCGGAATGGACCGGGCCACCGCCGACTACATGGGGATGCTGGCCACCGTGATGAACGCCCTGGCGCTGTCCGATGCCATGACCAAGCAGGGCCTGGTGCCGCGCGTGATGTCGGCCATCGCCATCGAGCAGGTGGTCGAGCCTTACGTGCGGCCCAAGGCGCTGCAGTACCTGGAAGAAGGCAAGGTGGTGATCTTCGCCGCCGGCACCGGCAACCCGTTCTTCACCACCGACACCGCCGCCGCGCTGCGCGGCGCCGAAATCGGCGCCGAGATGGTCCTGAAGGCGACCAAGGTCGACGGCGTCTATTCCGCCGACCCGCAAAAGGACCCGACGGCCGAGCGCTATTCGCGCATCAGCTTCGACGAGGCGATGGCGCGCAACCTCGGCATCATGGACGCCACCGCGTTCGCGCTGTGCCGCGACCAGAAGCTGCCGATCAAGGTTTTTTCGATCTTCAAGCATGGCGCGCTCAAGCGGGTGGTGCTGGGCGAAGACGAAGGCACGCTCGTTTACGCCTGAGCGTCCAAAGAGAGGAGCAGACCAATGACAACGATGGCCGATATCAAGCAGACCACGCAGGCAAAGATGGACCAGTCCATCGCCACGTTCAAGCACACGCTGACCAAGATCCGGACCGGCCGCGCCAATCCGGCGATCCTGGACACGGTGCACGTCGACTATTACGGCTCGATGGTGCCGATCAGCCAGGTGGCCAACGTGTCGCTGCTGGACAACCGCACCATCAGCGTCCAGCCCTGGGAAAAGGGCATGGGCGCCAAGATCGAGAAGGCCATCCGCGAAAGCGACCTGGGGCTGAACCCGGCCTCCATGGGCGACCTGATCCGGGTGCCGATGCCGCCGATGAGCGAGGAGCGCCGGCGCGAGATGACCAAGCTGGTGCGCAGCGAAGGCGAGAACGCCAAGATCGCCATCCGCAATCTGCGCCGCGACGCCAACGAAAGCGTCAAGAAGCTGGTCAAGGACAAGGAAGCCTCGGAGGACGACCAGAAGCGCGCCGAAGCCGACGTCCAGAAGGTGACCGACAAGCACATCATCGAGATCGACCAGCTGGTGACCGGCAAGGAACAGGAAATCATGGCGGTGTGAGGTGTGGAGGGACCAGGGGCTAGGGGCCAGCGGCTAGGGAAACAGCCACTCGACCCGGATTCTCCCTGGCCCCTGATCCCTAGGCCCCCAGTCCCTCTATGAGCGCAACGCGCGAAGTCCCGACGCACATCGCCATCGTGATGGACGGTAACGGCCGCTGGGCCACGCGTCGGTATCTGCCGCGTGTGGCCGGCCACAAGCGGGGACTCGATGCCTTGCGCGCCTGCGTGCGCCATTGCGGCGACCGCGGGGTCAGGGTGCTGACGGTGTTCGCCTTTTCCTCCGAGAACTGGAACCGCCCGCCCGACGAAGTCTCGGGCCTGATGGAGCTGCTGGCCATGGCGCTCACGCGCGAGGTGCCGCAGTTGCAGGCCGAAGGCGTGCGCATCCATTTCGTCGGCGACCGCTCGGCGCTGTCGGACAAGGTCCGCGCCGGCCTGCAGCAGGCCGAGGCCGGCACCGCCGGCAACAGCCGGCTGGTGTTCAACATCTGCTTTAACTACGGCGGCCGCTGGGACATCGCGCAGGCGGCGGCCGGGCTGGCCGCCCGCGGCGAGGCGATCACCGAGCAGAGCATGGACCGCGCCATGGCGCTGGCCCATGTGAGCGATCCCGACCTGCTGATCCGCACCGGCGGCGAACAGCGCATCTCCAACTTCCTGCTCTGGCAGGCGGCCTACAGCGAGCTGTATTTCAGCGACAAGCTGTGGCCCGACTTCGACGCCGCCGCGATCGACGAGGCCATCGCCGATTTCGGCCGGCGCGAGCGGCGCTTCGGCCGTACCTCGGAACAGCTGGTCCAGCCCACCGACACCGGCCGCAAGGCCGCCTGAGCAAAGGCATTCCATGCTGAAACAGCGGGTCATCACCGCCATCGTCCTGTTGGCGATCCTGCTGCCGGCCGTGTTCTGGCGCACGCCCGAGCCGTTCCTGGCCATTGCGCTGCTGCTGATCGCCGCCGCCGGCTGGGAGTGGGGCCGGCTCAACAAGCTGGGGCAGTCCGGCGCCGTCGCCGTCGGCGCCGCCACCCTGGCCCTGAGTGGCGCGGCCTGGGCGCTCGGCTTGCCGCAGCGGCCCTCCGCGACCTTGTGGACGGTGGTCGGCGCCGCCTGGGTGCTGGTGGGCGCGTGGCTGGTGCGCAGCGGC
>NZ_JAQGLS010000110.1 GCF_028292805.1 Ramlibacter sp.
GACCACCGGCAACCCCAACGCGGACAAGCTGGTGCCGGAAGGCATCGAAGGCCGGGTGCCGTACAAGGGCTCGCTGGTGGCCATCGTGTACCAGATGGCCGGCGGCGTGCGGGCCAGCATGGGCTACTGCGGCTGCGCGACCATCGAAGACATGCGCTCGAAGGCGGAGTTCGTCCAGATCACGGCGGCCGGCATGCGTGAAAGCCATGTCCACGACGTGCAGATCACCAAGGAAGCGCCGAACTACCGGGCGGAGTGACGGTCGCGAGGGAGAAAAGGGCCAGAATCTTCTGGCCCTTTTTCATTCGCACTGATAAAATATGGCCATAGTCTCTCCAATTCAGGCCAGAACTCATGCAGACCGTCCCGATACACCAAGCCAAGAGCCAGCTTTCGGAGTTGATCCGGGCGGTGGAGCAGGGCGAAGAGGTCGTCCTCACCCGGCACGGCAAGCGTGTGATCCGGCTGATCAAGGAGCCGGAGACGGAGCAGCCGAGCATCGAAGCGCGCCGGCAGGCCATCGTGGCCGAATTGCAGGCGCTGCGCGCCAAGGTCGGCCAAGGCAACCCCGGCTTCCAGGAGCTCTGGGAAGAGCACAAGCGCGAGCTCGACGGCCGCGGCGAACCATGGACCGACCAGCCCAAGGCACCCGATGCTGGTCGTTGATGCATCGGCCTTCGCCAGCTGGGCCTTTCCGGACGAGGGCGGCGACAAGGTGTCGCAGGCGCTCATCCGGGTGATGACCGAGGAAGAGAGCGCCACGAGCGCGGCCATCTTCCCGCTCGAAGCGCTGCAAGCGGCCGGCAAGGCCCTGAGCCGCGGACGCTTCACACCCAGCGCCCACCAGCACGTGCTGAGGCTGCTGAGCCGCTTGCCGGTCTCGCTGGCCCCGACGCGGATCTCGCCGCTGGAATACTGGAACTGGTCCCAGTCGCTCCAGCTCACTCCCTCCGACGCCGCGTACCTCAAGGTCGCGGTCGACCTCAAAGCCCCTCTGGTCACCATGGACCGCGCCTTGCAGCGCGCCTGCCTGAAGATGGACCATCCCCTGATCACGGACCTGCCCTGACATGCAACACGACAAGATCCTCATCCTCGATTTCGGCTCCCAGGTCACGCAGCTGATCGCCCGCCGCGTGCGCGAGGCGCACGTCTATTCGGAAGTGCACCCGTGCGACGTCAGCGACGAATGGGTGCGCGAATACGCGCGCGACGGCCGGCTCAAGGGCGTGATCCTGTCTGGCAGCCACGCCAGCATCTACGAGGACACCACCGACAAGGCGCCGCAAGCCGTCTTCGAACTCGGGGTGCCGGTGCTGGGCATCTGCTACGGCATGCAGGCGATGGCGCACCAGCTCGGGGGCATGGTGGAAGGCGGCCACAAGCGCGAGTTCGGTTATGCGGCCGTGCGCGCGCGCGGTCACACCGAGCTGCTGCGCGAGATCGCCGACTACACCACGCCGGAAGGCCACGGCATGCTGAACGTGTGGATGTCGCATGGCGACAAGGTGGTGGAGATGCCGCCCGGCTTCAAGCTGATGGCGTCCACCGAAAGCTGCCCCATCGCCGGCATGGCCGACGAGACGCGGCGTTTCTACGGGATCCAGTTCCACGCGGAAGTCACGCACACCGTGCAGGGCAGGGCGATCCTCAACCGCTTCGTGCGCGACATCTGCAAGGCCAGGCCCGACTGGGTCATGCGCGACCACGTGCTGGAAGCGGTCGAGGCCATCCGCAAGCAGGTCGGCACCGAGGAGGTGATCCTGGGGCTTTCCGGCGGGGTGGATTCATCCGTCGCCGCGGCCTTGATCCACCGCGCGATCGGCGACCAGCTCACCTGCGTGTTCGTCGACCACGGGCTGCTGCGCCTGAACGAAGGCGACATGGTGATGGAGATGTTCGCCGGCCGGCTGCATGCCAAGGTGGTGCGGGTGGATGCCGCCAAGCTGTTCCTGGGCAAGCTGGCGGGCGTCAGCGACCCGGAAGCCAAGCGCAAGATCATCGGCCGCGAGTTCGTCGAGGTGTTCAAGGCCGAAGCGGCGGAGATCAAGAAGACGCACTCCCGGCATGTGGCCTGGCTGGCGCAAGGCACGATCTACCCGGACGTGATCGAGTCCGGTGGCGGCAAGAGCAAGAAAGCCGTGACCATCAAGAGCCACCACAACGTGGGTGGCCTGCCGGAGCAACTGGGGCTCAAGCTGCTGGAGCCGCTGCGCGACCTGTTCAAGGACGAAGTGCGTGAGCTTGGCGTGGCCCTGGGCCTGCCGCCGGAGATGGTGTACCGTCATCCGTTCCCGGGCCCCGGCCTGGGGGTGCGGATCCTCGGCGAGGTGAAGAAGGAGTACGCCGACTTGCTGCGGCGCGCCGACGCCATCTTCATCGAGGAACTGCGCAATTTCCGTGACGAGTCCACCGGCCGGACCTGGTACGACCTCACCAGCCAGGCCTTCGCCGTGTTCCTGCCGGTCAAGAGCGTGGGCGTGATGGGCGACGGCCGCACCTATGACTACGTGGTGGCGCTGCGCGCCGTGCAGACCAGCGACTTCATGACGGCCGACTGGGCGGAACTGCCGTATGCGCTGCTGAAGAAGGTGTCGAGCCGCATCATCAACGAGGTGCGCGGTATCAATCGCGTCACCTATGACGTGAGCAGCAAGCCGCCGGCGACCATCGAGTGGGAGTGAACGGCGTGCCGGAGTACGACCTGTTCGGCGACGTGCTGCCGGCCGCCCCACCGGTGCGGCAACCGCGCACGGCGCCGGCCCAGCCCCGCCACACGTGGTTCTTCGCGCTGCGGCCAGGGGCTGCCGATGCCGCGCGGATCGACGCTGTCGCCGCGCGCCTGATGGCGCTGCACGGCGTGACCGGCAAGCGCACGGGCCCTGATCGCCTGCACGTCACCCTGGACCTGGTCGGCCATGACGACCTCGCCGCCGACACGCTGGCCGCGGCCAGCGCCGCGGCCGATGCCGTGCGCCTGCCCGCCTTCGATGCCCGCTTCGACGCGGCCATGACCTTCGATGCGCCCAGCGGGCCTTTCGTGCTGCTGGGTGGGGGCGGGCTGGATGCCGTGCGCGCGCTGCGCACCGCCCTGGGTTGCGCATTGGCGGACCAGGGCTTGAAGCTGCCGCTGCCCTACGAGCCGCACCTGACCCTGGGCTACGACCCGCGGCACCGCGTGGCGCGCACACCGATCGAGCCGCTGGCATTCCGCTGCACCGGCTTCTCGCTGGTCAGGAGCCATATCGGCTTGTCGCGGCACGAAGTGCTGCGCAGCTGGCCGCTGGGCGACTGACCGGCGCTCAACCCGCCTCGGCGATCCGCTTGGCCAGGTGCTCCAGCGCTTCCTGCACCTGGTCGACGAGGACCAGGCACAGGTCGCCTGGCGCCAGCCGCTCCAGCGCGTGGTCGATGGCGGCGAACTCACCGCGGATGTCCGTCACGTAGCGGGTGCGCGCGGCGCCTTCGAGGCCGCCGCGCAGCAGCGCCACCACTTCGCCGTCGGCGCGCCCGCGCTGCGCCGCGTCCTGGTACAGGATCACGTCGTCGAAGGCGCGGCCCAGGATTTCTGTCTGCTCCCGGATGTCGTCGTCGCGGCGGTCGCCGGCCCCGCTGATCACCACCGAGCGCCGCTTGGCCGGCATGGTCTCGACCGCCGCCACCAGCGCGCGCATGGCGTCGGGGTTGTGGCCGTAGTCGGCGATCAGCGTGGCGCCCCGGTACGCCATCACGTTGAAGCGGCCGGGTGCGTTGTGCGCGTCGTTGACGAAGCCCGCCAGTCCGCGCCGGACCGCGTCCCAGCCGAGGCCGGACGCCCAGGCCGCGCCGACGGCGGCCATCACGTTCTCCACCTGGAAGCCGATGCGGCCGCCGCGCGTCAGCGGGATGTCGCGCAGCGGCAGGTTTTCGCGCCAGGCGGCCTCGCTGGCCACCACGTGGTCGCCGTCGACGAAGACGCACCGGCCGCCTTGCGCCCGGTGCGTCGCCAGCACCGGGTGGTGGCAGTCGGCGGCGAAGAAGATCACCTTGCCCGGGCAGACCGACGCCATGGCGGCCACGATGGCGTCGGCGGCGTTGAGGACGGCCCAGCCGGTGGCGGCGACGTTCTGCACGATGACGCGCTTGAGCACCGCGAGGTCTTCGACCGTGGTGATGTAGTTCAGGCCCAGATGGTCACCGGCCCCGATGTTGGTGACGACGGCCGTGCTGCAGCGGTCGAAGCCCAGGCCTTCGCGCAGCATGCCGCCGCGCGCGGTCTCGAACACGGCGGCGTCGACTTCGGGGTGCAGCAGCACGTTGCGGGCGCTGCGCGGGCCGCTGCAGTCGCCGCTGTCGGTCTGGCGGCCGGCCACGTGGACGCCGTCGGTGTTGGTCATGCCCACGCGCAGCCCGGCGCTGGCGAACAGGTGCGCGACCAATCGCGTGACGGTGGTCTTGCCGTTGGTGCCGGTCACGGCCACGACGGGAATGCGGCCATCGTCGCCGGCGGCGAACAGGTCGCCGATCATCGCCTCGCCGACGTTGCGGCCCTTGCCGTAGGAAGGCGACAGGTGCATGCGCAGGCCGGGTGCGGCATTGACTTCGATCACCCCGCCGCCTTGTTCTTCCAGCGGCCGCAGCACGCTCTCGCAGACCACGTCGACCCCGCAGATGTGCAGGCCGACCATCTGGGCCGCCGCAACGGCGCGCGCCGCCACCTCCGGGTGGACGTCGTCCGTGACGTCGGAGGCGGTCCCGCCGGTGCTCAGGTTGGCGTTGTTGCGCAGCACGACGCGCCGGCCCTTGTCCGGCACCGCGTCGAGCGTGAGCCCCTGCACCTGCAGCCGCGCCACGGCGATGGCGTCGACCCGCATTTTCGTCAGCGGGGTGGCATGGCCGTCGCCGCGCCGCGGGTCGGCGTTGGCCTGGTCCACCAGCTGCTGCACGCTGTGCTGGCCATCGCCGATGACGTGCGGCGGATCGCGCAGCGCGGCCGCCACCAGCCGGTTGCCCACGACCAGCAGGCGGTAGTCGCAACCGGGCAGGAACTTCTCCACCATCACCTCGCCGTACTCGGCCGCGGCCTGGTAGGCGATGGCGAAGTGGTCGCGGCCGACGATGTTGACCGTCACGCCCTTGCCCTGGTTGCCGTCCTGGGGCTTGACCACCACCGGCAGGCCGATCTCCAGGGCGACTTGCCACGCCTGGTCGGCATCCGCGACCGGGCGGCCGATGGGCACCGGCACGCCGGCGGCGGCCAGCAGTTTCTTGGTCAGGTCCTTGTCCTGGGCGATGGCCTCCGACACCGCGCTGCTCGCATCGGTTTCGGCCGCCCAGATCCGGCGCTGCCGCGAGCCCCAGCCGAACTGGACCAGGCTGCCTTCGGTCAGGCGCCGGTAGGGAATGCCGCGCGCCACGGCGGCCGCCACGATGGAGCCGGTGCTGGGGCCCAGCCGGAGGTCTTCGTCCTTGGCGCGCAGCGCTGCCAGGGCGGCATCGAGTTCGAACGGCGTGTCGTCGATGGCGGCGCGCAGCAGCTGTTCGGCCAGCTCGAGCGCCATCCGGCCTACCGCTTCTTCGCTGTACTCCACGACCAGCTGGTGCACGCCGGGCTCCGGCGTCGCCGTGGTGCGGCTGAAGGTCACGGGGCAGCCCGCCTGGGCCTGCAGCGAGAGCGCTGCGTGTTCCAGCGCATGGGCCAGAGAACCATCGGCCTGGAGCACGCCAATGGCGGGGAAGCGCCGGCGCAGCCGTGCTTCGAAGCCGGGCATGGCCGCCATGGACAGTTCGGACGGCTCGCAGGCCACCACGGCCTCCACGGAGGTATGCCGGCTCCAGAGGTTGGGACCGCGCAGCGCGCGGATGCGGGAGACTTTCATCGGTGGCTCTTGTCGGTGTTGTTGCTGCGCGCGAGTTCGGTCTCGAAGGTGTCGACGCCGGCACCCATCAGGGCTGGCGCGACACCCAGGGCCCAGGCCGCCGCCAGGGCGGCGAGCACCGCTTGCCCCTGGTCCGGCGCCGCTGCCCAGTCTGGGAGTTCGACGGCATGCTGCGGCGCGCCAGGGCCGCGCAGCAGTTCGGCGGTGCGGCCGTTCAGGCAGACGGCACGGCCGCCGGCGGCCAGGTGCGTGGCCAGCGGGGCGGCCTGCCGGTCGGTGGCGTAGAAGATGACCTCGCCGTCGCACAGCGGCGCGAGCGCGGCCACCGCCGGGTCGGCCGCATGCAGCACGCCGGCGCCGTGGTCCAGCACCACGTCGAGCTGCGTGCGCAGCACCTTGTCCATCTGGCCCGGCTCGCGGATGTCGTGCCGTTCCAGCGTTTCGGCGCCGCCCAGGTCGGTCACGATGCCGACCTCGCAGCGGTCGTAGGCCAACCCGTCGTTCAGGATGGCCAGCGGGCCGTTCTCGATCACGGCGGCCTCGATGCGGCGGTTGATCAGCAGGCGCTGGCCGGCTTCCCAGTGGGCCGAGTCCGTCGCCTCGACGCGCCGGTTCTCCAGGAACAATCCGTCGCGGCAGGCCAGCCCGACCGGCGTGCCGCGCAGGTGCAGCAGCCAGGCGACCAGTCGCGCGACCACCTGGGTGTTGCGGGTGCCGGCCACGCCCACGATGGGGATCCGACCGCTTTCGTGATTGGCGAACAGGTGGTCCGTGATCGCCCGCCCCACCGGCTGCGGCATGCCGGCGGCTGGCTTGAGGTGCATCAGCAGGCCGGGACCGGCATTGACTTCGACGATGGCGCCGCCCTGTGCCTGCAGCGGCGTGGCGATGTCCTGCGCAACCACGTCGATGCCCGCGATGTCCAGTCCGACCACCTTGGCGGCCAGCACGGCCATCGCGGCCACCTCGGGGTGGACGTCGTGCGTGCAGTCGAAGGCGGTGTTGCCATTGCGCTGGACCAGCACCCGCCGTGCGGCGGCGGGAACGCTGTCGCCGTCCAGGCCCTGGCGCTGCAGCAGCAGGCGGATCGCCGGTTCCCGCTCCAGCCGGATGGTTTCCAGCGGCAGGTCTTCGGTTTCGCCGCGGCGCGGGTCGGTGTTGAGCTGGCTGTCGATCAGACCAGCGACGGTGCCGCGGCCGTCGCCGATGATCCACAGGCTTTCGCCGCGGGCCGCGGCCGCGAGCTTGCCGCCCACCACCAGCAGCCGGTGCTCGTTGCCGCGGACGTAACGTTCGACCAGCACTTCGCTGCCCTCGGCATCGGCGATGCCGAACGCGGCCTCGATTTCGGGCTGCTGCTCCAGTTCGAGCGAGACGCCGCGGCCGTGGTTGGCGTCGGAAGGCTTGACGACCACCGGCAGCCCGATGTCCCGGGCCGCCTCCCAGGCCTCGGCCGGCGAATGCACGACCCGCCCCTCGGGCACCGGGACACCGCAGGCGGCGAGCAGTTGCTTGGTGAGGTCCTTGTCGCGCGCGATGCCTTCACCGATGGCGCTGGTGCGATCGGTCTCGGCGGTCCAGATGCGGCGCTGGCGGGCGCCGTACCCCAGCTGCACGAGGTTGCCCGCGTTCAGCCGGATGTGCGGGATGCGGCGGTCGGTGGCCGCTTCGACGATCGCCGCCGTGCTCGGGCCGAGATAACAGTCGTCCAGCTGCGCGCGCACCGCGTCGACCGCCGGCCCGACCGCGAACGGTTCGTCGTGGATCGCCGCCAGCAGCAGCGCGTGGCCCTGTGCCAGCGCCACCCGCGCCACCTGTTCGTCGCGGGCCCGGAAGACCATGCGGTAGACCCCGCGCTGCGAAGTGCTTCGGGTCTGGCCGAAGCCGGTGGGCATGCCCGCCAGGTTCAGCAGTTCGATCACCACGTGCTCCAGGATGTGGCCGGCCCAGGTGCCGTCGCGCAACCGGGCGACGAATCCGCCCGGCTCGCCCACGCCGCAGTGGTGGTCCACCAGCTTGGGCAGCAGGACCAGCAGGCGGTCGGTGAGCCCGGGCAGCAGCTGGGAAGGGTGGTCCTCCAGCGCGCCGAGGGCGAGCCAGACCTCCAGCGCGGCGCGGTAGGTCCAGATGTTCGGCCCGCGCAGGTAGTTGATGCGGAGCAGCCGGATGTCGTACTTGGGTGTCATGGTGAAGGGGCGGGGCCCCGGAGCGGGAAGGAATTGTGCCTGCGGCGCGGCCAAGGCCTGCCACGATGGTGTGTTGCCGACGCCGCCGGCAGGCGCATGCGAGAGAATCGGCGGCCCGGCCGCTGTGGCCGGGTTTTCGATTGTTCATGTCGCATCCCACAGTCCTGCCCGCGGGCCCGGTCGCCGAATGGTTGCCGGACCTGTCTTCCCATCTCGCTGCCGGTGAGAACGTTCTGGCCATGCTGCCGGTTGACCTCGACCGGCAGTTGCGCTTCGCTTGCCGCGGCGGACTGGTGCTGACGGAGCTGCGCCTGCTGGCCGTCGACACGGCCGGGGAGGTCGCGCACTGGCCACTCGCGGCGCAGCACGGGCTGCGCCACCAAGACCATGCGGGCGTGTGCAGCATCGAGCTGGTGGACGCCAGCCGGCGGCTGGCGCAGTGGCGTTGCACGATGGCCCAGGCACCGGCGGCGCGGGCGCTGGCGGTCGCGTTCGAGCGGCTGCAGGCGCGCCGGGCCGGCCACGTCCATGCGCCGGACGACCAGGCG
>NZ_JAQGLS010000114.1 GCF_028292805.1 Ramlibacter sp.
GGAGGTCGGCACCCGGAACGACATGCCCGTGAGCTTCTTGTTCAGCTCGGGAATCACCACGCCGACGGCCTTGGCGGCGCCGGTCGAGGACGGGATGATGTTTTCCAGGATGCCGCGGCCGCCGCGCCAGTCTTTGTTGGACGGGCCGTCCACCGTCTTTTGCGTCGCGGTAGCGGCGTGCACCGTGGTCATCAGGCCGCGCTTGATGCCCCACTTGTCGTTCATCACCTTGGCCAGCGGGGCCAGGCAGTTGGTGGTGCACGAGGCGTTGGAGATGATCGCCTCGCCCTGGTACTTCAGGTGGTTGACGCCGAAGACGAACATCGGCGTGTCGTCCTTGGACGGTGCCGACAGGATCACCTTCTTCGCGCCGGCATCCAGGTGCTTCTGCGCGCCGGCCTTGTCCAGGAAGATGCCGGTGGACTCGATCACCACCTGCGCGCCGACCTCGCCCCACTTGAGGTTGGCGGGGTCGCGCTCCTGCGTCAGGCGGATCTTCTTGCCGTTGACGATCAGGGTGTTGCCCTCGACCGCCACGGTGCCGTCGAAGCGGCCATGGACCGAGTCGTACTGGAGCATGTAGGCCAGGTAGTCCGGCTCCAGCAGGTCGTTGATGCCGACGATCTCGATGTCGGAAAAATTCTGCACCGCCGAGCGCAGCACGTTGCGGCCGATGCGGCCGAAGCCGTTGATGCCTACCTTGATTGCCATTGCGTGATTCTCCTGGATGACGTTGAAACCTAGCGCGACCTTTGCAGCACGGCCCGCACCGTGTCCGCCACATTCTCGGGCGTAAAGCCAAAATGCTTGAACAGCACGCTGGCCGGGGCCGACTCCCCGAAGCTGTCGATGCCGACCACCGCGGCGCAGCCGTACTTCCACCAGAAGTCGGTCACGCCGGCTTCGACGGCGATGCGCGGCAGGCCGGCCGGCAGCACGCCGCTCTTGTAGCCGGCGTCCTGGCGGTCGAAGGTGGTGGTGCTGGGCATGGACACCACACGCACCGCCACGCCTTGCTGGGCCAGCAGCTCCTGCGCCTTGAGCGCCAGCTGCACTTCGGAGCCGGTGGCGATGATGACGGCCTGGGCCTTCTTGTTCAAGCCCACTTCGCTGGCTTCGGCCAGCACGTAGGCGCCGCGGCTGATTTCGTCCAGGCCGGCCTTGGGCGCGTACGGCAGGTTCTGGCGCGACAGCAGCAGCGCCGTCGGCCGGTTCGCGTTCTGCAGCGCCACGGCCCAGGCCACGGTGGTTTCGGCGGTGTCGCCCGGACGCCAGACGTCCAGGCCCGGGATCAGGCGCAGGCTGGCGGCGTGTTCCACCGACTGGTGGGTCGGGCCGTCTTCACCCAGGCCGATCGAGTCGTGCGTGAACACGTGGATCACGCGCCGCTTCATCAGCGCCGCCATCCGGATCGCGTTGCGGCTGTAGTCGCTGAAGGTCAGGAAGGTGCCGCCGTACGGGATGTAGCCGCCATGCAGCGCCACACCGTTCATGATCGCGGCCATGCCGAACTCGCGCACGCCATAGTTGATGTGGCGGCCGATCTTGCCGTCCACCATGGCGACGTTGCCGGCCTGGTCGAAGCGCAGCGGCGGCGTGCTTTTGGTGTTGGTCAGGTTGGAGCCGGTCGGGTCGGCCGAGCCGCCCAGCAGCTCCGGCATGGCGGCGGTGAAGGCTTCCAGCGCGATCTGCGAAGCCTTGCGCGAAGCGACCGTCTCTGCCTTGGAATGGGCGGCGATGGCGGCGTCGACGGCCACCTGGGCGAAGTTCTTCGGCAGCTCGCCCGCCATGCGGCGCGAAAATTCGGCGGCCTGCTCGGGGAAGGCCGCGGCATAGGCGCCGAAACGCTTGTTCCAGTCGGCTTCGGCGGCGTCGCCCCTGGCCTTGGCATCCCATTGCTCGTAGACGGCTGGCGGCAGCTCGAACGGGGTGTGCTCCCAAGCCAGGGCGGTGCGGGTCAGCGCGATTTCCTCGGCGCCGAGCGGCTCGCCGTGGGCCTTGGCGGTGTTGGCGCGATTGGGCGAGCCCTTGCCGATGTGCGTCTTGGCGACCACCAGGGTCGGCTTTTCGCTGCTGCCGCGGGCGTCGGCGATGGCGCGGTCCAGCGCCTTGACATCGTGGCCGTCGACCGGGCCGACGACGTTCCAGCCGTAGGCTTTGAAGCGCGCCGGCACGTCGTCGATGTACCAGGGCGCGACCTGGCCGTCGATGGAGATGCCGTTGTCGTCGTAGATGGCGACCAGCTTGCTCAGCTTCCAGGCGCCGGCCAGGGCGCAGGCTTCGTGGCTGATGCCTTCCATCAGGCAGCCATCGCCCATGAACACGTAGGTATGGTGGTCGACGATGGCATGGCCGTCGCGGTTGAATTCGGCCGCCAGCAGCTTCTCGGCCAGCGCCATGCCCACCGCGTTGGTCAGGCCCTGGCCCAGCGGGCCGGTCGTGGTTTCGACGCCGGGGGTGACGTCCACTTCGGGGTGGCCGGGGGTCTTGCTGTGCAGCTGGCGAAAGCCCTTGAGCTCGCCCACCGGCAGCTCGTAGCCGGTCAGGTGCAGCAGCGCGTACAGCAGCATCGAGGCGTGGCCGTTCGACAGCACGAAGCGGTCGCGGTCGGCCCAGTGCGGGTTGCGCGGGCTGTGCTTGAACTGCTTGTGCCACAGGGCCACGGCGATGTCGGCCATGCCCATGGGCGCACCGGGATGGCCCGAGTTCGCTTGTTGCACGGCGTCCATGGCGAGCGCGCGAATCGCATTCGCCATCAGGGATTCGTTGGCCATCGGGGGCAGCTCCGGGGGTAAAAGTATCAGGGGAAACCCGGCATTTTACTTTGGTGCCGGTCGGTGAACTTTGGGCCGGGTCTTGCGGCAGGCGTTCGCATACAGTCGGGGAATGAAGGGCCTGCACCTGACCGCCGACCTGTACCGCTGCCGTTGCGAGCCGGCCTGGCTGACCGACCCCGACCAGCTGGGCGCCTGGTGCGTGGCCGCCGTGCAGGCGGTGGGGCTGGAAGTCGTCAACCAGTTGTTCCACACTTTCCCGGCCACCGCCAAGGGCCCGGGCGGCGTCACCGCCACCGTGCTGCTGGCCGAATCGCACGTGTGCCTGCACACCTGGCCGGAAGACCACGCGGTGACCGCCGACGTCTACGTCTGCAACTTCGGCGGCGACCATTCGGCCAAGGCGCGCGCGCTGATGTACGCCCTGGTGAATCGCTTCCAGCCCGAGTGGACGGAGCAGCGCTCCCTGGACCGAGGAGAAGAATGAGCCACCCCACTCCGCACTGCCTGTCGTCGCTGCCCCTCAAGGGGGCTGCAGCCTCCATGAGGCGGCTCGGCCGAGACTGCGAATGAGCCGCGCCCAGGCCATGATCCTGGCCGCCGGCCGGGGCGAGCGGATGCGGCCGCTGACCGACACGTGCCCCAAGCCGCTGCTGCAAGTGCGTGACCGGCCGCTGATCGGCTGGCACTTGCAGGCGCTGGGCCAGGCCGCCCTGGCCGACGTGGTGGTCAACACCGCCTGGCTGGGCGAGCAGATCGAGCAGCGCTACGGCGCGCAGACCGATGGCGTGCGGATCCGCTACTCCCATGAAGGCAAGGACTTCGGCCACGCGCTGGAAACCGCCGGCGGCATCGTGCGGGCACTGCCACTGCTGGAGGACTGCTTCTGGCTGGTGGCGGGCGACGTCTACATGCCCGACTTTCGCTTCAGCCGGCAAGCGCTGGAGCGCTTTCGCGCCAGCGGCAAGCTGGCCCACCTGTTCCTGGTCGCGAATCCCGAACACAACCCCAAGGGCGACTTCGGCTTGGCCGCCGACGGCTCGGCGCTGAACCAGGCCGAAGTTCGCTACACCTATTCAACCACCGGCCTGTTCCGCCACGGGCTGTTCGACGGCCTGCCGGCCGGCAACCCGGAAGGCTTGAAGCTGTCCCTGGCGCCGCTGCTGAGGCAGGCGATGGACCGCGGCCAGGTGACTGCGGAGCTCTACACCGGCGCCTGGACCGACGTCGGCACGCCGCAGCGCCTCGCCGCCTTGAATTCCTAGGGTGTGCAGCTGCGCTGCGCACCGCCCTCCATGCTCGCCCATCCCGCAGTCCGCTTCGCCACGCTGGCCGATGCGGCGGACATCGCCGAACTGTCCCGCGACGCCATCGAATACGGGCTGCCCTGGAGCTGGACGGTCGGCCGCGTGCGGCATGCCATCGAAGCGCCCGACACCAACGTGGTGGTGGTCGACGGCCCGGGCCGGCTGGACGCCTTGGGCATCATGGCGTATCCGGGCGAAGACGCGCACCTGCTGCTGTTCGCGGTGCGCGCGGCCGGCCGCCGGCGCGGCATCGGCAGCGCCATGCTGGCCTGGCTGGAAGCGGTGGCGCGGGCCGCCGGCGCCAGCCGCATCCGGGTCGAGGCACGCCGTGACAACGCGGCCGCCCGCAGCTTCTACAACGAGCACGGTTACCAGGAGCTGGTCATCCTGCCGCGCCACTACAGCGGCGTGGCCGACGGCGTGCGGCTGGAAAAGTGGCTGCGCCCGCGAAACTCCGGCGCCGCAAACAGCGGAGAATGACTTTCATGAACACCACCGTGCCCACCTCGCTCTACGCCCAGCGCCGCGCCCGCATGGCGGCCCAGCTCGGCCCGAACGGCATCGCGCTGATTCCGACCGCGCCGGAGCGCCCGCGCAACCGCGACTCCGACTTCCTGTACCGGCACGACAGCTACTTCTACTACCTGACCGGCTTCACCGAACCGAACGCCTGGCTGGTGGTGACGGGCGACGGCACGAGCACGCTGTTCTGCCAGCCCAAGGACCTGGAGCGCGAGATCTGGGACGGCTACCGGCTGGGCCCCGACGCGGCGGTCGACGCGCTGGGCGTCAACGCCGCGCACTCGGTGGCCGACCTGGACACCCAACTGCCCAGGCTGCTGGAAAACCGCGACACGGTCTGGTACCCGCTGGCGATCCACCAGGGCCTGGAGCAGCGGGTGGCCGGCTGGCTCAACCAGGTGCGGGCGCGCGTTCGCTACGGCGCGCTGTGCCCCGAGCAGCAACGCGACCTGTGCGCGGTGCTCGACGAGATGCGGCTGGTCAAGGACGCGCACGAGCAGGACATCATGCGGCGCGCCGCCGCGATCAGCGCCCGGGCCCACGTGCGCACCATGCAGGCCTGCGCGCGCATGCTGCGCGAAGGCCAGGATCTGCGCGAATTCCACCTCGACGCCGAGCTGATGCACGAGTTCCGCATGGGCGGCTCGCAGTACCCGGCCTACAGCTCGATCGTCGCCGCCGGCGCCAATGCCTGCGTGCTGCACTACCGCGCCGACGTGGCACCGGTGCGCGCCGGGCAGCTGGTGCTGATCGACGCCGGCTGCGAGCTGGACAGCTATGCCAGCGACATCACGCGCACCTTCCCGGCCGACGGCAAGTTCACCGGTCCGCAGCGCACGCTGTACGACCTGGTGCTGGCGTCACAGGAAGCGTCGGTGGCCGCCACCAAGCCGGGCGCCCGCTTCACCGACCCGCACGAAGCGGCGGTGAAGGTGCTGGCGCAAGGCATGCTGGACGTGGGCCTGCTCGATCGCAACAAGGTCGGCACGCTGGACGACGTGCTGGACCGGCGCGCCTACTTCCAGTTCTACATGCACCGCACCGGCCACTGGCTGGGCATGGACGTGCACGACTGCGGCAGCTACGTGGAGCCCGCGGAAGTGGGCACCGTCAGCGAGCGCAAGGACCCGCTGTCGGGCGAAACCATCAAGAACCGCCCCAGCCGCATCCTGCAGCCGGGCATGGTGCTGACGATCGAGCCCGGCATCTACGTGCGGCCGGCCGAGGGCGTGCCCGAGCAGTTCCACAACATCGGCATCCGCATCGAGGACGACGCCATCGTCACGCCGCAAGGCTGCGAGCTGATCACGCGCGGCGTGCCGGTCAAGGCCGACGAGATCGAAGCGCTGATGCGCGGCTGAGCGCCAATCCCGGGCAGGCCCGCATGCCGCTGTTCAGCGCAGCCCGGCCCGGTGCCCCAGCGTGAAGGCCTCCTCGAAGATCGAATAGCCGGCCCAGTCCGAATGCGCGTACTGCAGCCGGGCCGAATCCGGCGGTGCCGGCAGGCTGGCCAGCAGCCCCGGCGCCGGGATCGTCATGGCGTGGCCGTAGCGCGCGACCTCCATGCGCGTGAGCAGGTGCAGCAGGTCGCTGTGCGGCACGGCCAGTTCGGACACGATGCGGTCGCGCCAGTCGGTCCAGGGCCGCCGCAGCAGCTCGCCGCGCCCGGCCTCGCCCGGCGCCAGGTACCACGTCAGCACCGTGGGGCCGGCGCTGCGCTCCAGGCTCTGGTGGCCAGCGTTGACGTAACCCAGGGCATCGCCGGCGCCGTACACCACGTTGTCCCAGGCCAGCGGCGCATCGCCTTTTTCCGCCAGCGGCGCGCGCAGGTGCAGGTTGGCCACCAGCCACGGCGCATGGCGCGCCCGCCGCGCCAGCTGCCGCAGCGGCGCCGGCGCGGCCTCCACCACGCGCGCGGCGACGAAGGCGGGCAGGGCCACGATGCAGCGGTCGGCCATCCAGCGCTCGACGCGGCCGGTGGCCGGCTCCAGCGTGTCGACCTCGACGCCGTGCAGCCGCTCGGCCACGTGCAGCACCATCCGGCCGCCCCGAAAGCGGTCACCCAGCGGCGCCGTCAGCGCTTGCACCAGCCAGCCATTGCCTTGCGGCCACGTCAGCAAGCCCTCGCGCTCGCCTTCACCTTCCGGATGGAAGCCGTGGCGGGCGGCGAAGTAGTGCAGCCCGGCCCAGGCCGCGACCTGCGTGCTGTCGGCGCCGTAGTCGTCGCGGCAGCAGTAGTCCAGGAACCAGCGCAGCTGCGGGTCGTCCAGGCCACGGCTGCCCAGCCAGGCGGCGAAAGTCTCGCCGTCCCAGGCGCGCAGGCCGGCGCGGCTGCGCAGCGGGATGCGAAAGGCGCCGGTGGCGCGCACCTTCTCCACCTCCTGCGCAAAGCGCGCGTACTGGGCCAGCGTCGAGGCGCCCACGCCGTGGAGCGGCAGCAAGCCCTGCTGCCACTGGCCCTGGAAGAACAGCCGCTCCTGCGGCGCGTGGCACAGGTGGCGCTCGTCATACTGCCAGCGGCCGGCCACCCGCTTGCGCAGTCCCAGCTCCTCGAGCAAAGCCTGCACCTCGGGCGCCGCGTCGGTCGGCACCGGCAGGTAGTGCGCGCCGAGCGGGCAGGGCACGCCCTGGATCTCGCCGCCACGGCTGTTTCCGCCGGGCGCCTGCTCCAGGTCCAGCAGCACGAAGTCTTCGATGCCGCGCTGGCGCAAGGCCCGCGCCGCCGCCAGCCCGGCGATGCCG
>NZ_JAQGLS010000170.1 GCF_028292805.1 Ramlibacter sp.
TGGCCCATGGTCTTGACGATGCGCCAGCCGCCGAACATCGTGCCCATGGCGATCGCCACGTAGCAGGAGACGATCACCCACACCGGCGGCGACTCGGCGCCGACGGCGACATAGCCAGTGGCGATCAGCAGCATCCAGATGATGCCGATGGTTTTCTGCGCGTCGTTGCCGCCGTGGCCCAGGCTGTAGGCGCCGGCGGAAACCAGCTGCGCCCGGCGGAACCACTTGTCGACGCGGTTCGGCCGCGTGTTGCGAAACAGATTCGACACCAGCACCATCATCAGCGAGCCGAGCAGGAAGCCGAGCACCGGCGAGACGAAGATGAAGATCACCGTCTTCCAGATACCGCCGGCAATCAAGGAGCCGGCGCCGGCCTTGGCGATGACGGCGCCGACGATGCCGCCGATCAGCGCGTGTGAGGAGCTGCTGGGGATGCCGAACCACCAGGTCACCACGTTCCAGGTGATGGCGCCGATCAGGGCGCCGAACACCACGTGGGTGTCCACCACCCCGGGCTCGACGATCCCCTTGCCCACGGTCGCCGCCACGCTCAGGTGGAAGATGAAGATGGCGACGAAGTTGAAGAAGGCCGCGAACACCACGGCCTGGCCGGGTCTGAGCACGCCGGTGGAAACCACCGTCGCGATCGAGTTGGCGGCGTCGTGGAAGCCGTTCATGAAGTCGAACAGCAGCGCGACGACAACCAGCATGACCACGACCCAGAGGGCCACCTGCGAGACTGCCATGTCGGTCCGCCTCAGGAGTTCTCGAGGACGATGCCCTCGACGACGTTGGCGACGTCTTCGCACTTGTCGGTGATCGTCTCCAGCAGTTCGTAGATGGCCTTGAGCTTGATCACCTCGCGCACGTCCGGCTCCTCGCGAAACAGCTTGCTCATGGCCGAGCGCATCACGCGGTCGGCGTCCGACTCGAGCTTGTCGATCTCCTCGCAGGTCTTGAGCGCCGCCACCGCCGTGTTGTGGTCCGACAGCTTGCCCAGCAGGCCGACCGCCTCTTTGACGCGCTCGACGCAGCGCACGCTCAGGTCGGTCAGGCGGGTGATCTCCTCGGTCATGTGCCGCACGTCATACAGCGACATGGTCTCGGCCGAGTCCTGGATCAGGTCGGCCACGTCGTCCATGGTGTTGATCAGCGTGTGGATCTGTTCGCGGTCGATCGGGGTGATGAAGGTCTGGTGGATCAGGCGGTTGACGTCCTGCGTCACCTTGTCGGCGGCGCGCTCGGCGTGGTCGACCTCGCGGGCGTACTGTTCGCGCAGGGTGAGGTCGGCGTAGTTCGCCACCAGCTTGGAAAAGGCCTGCGCGGCGTCCACCATGTGGACCGCGTGCTGGTTGAACATCTCAAAGAAGTTGCCTTCACGCGGCAACAATTTCCTGAACAGCATGAACGCTCCAGAGAGGGATTTTCGTTTTCGGGGGATTGGCGCGGAGTTTACCTGCCGAGCGGAGCACCGACCTCGCCCGCTGCGGAATATGAAATACACCGCGCCCACCATGCACAGCGCCGGCCGCAGGGAATCCAGCTTGAGCGCCCCGTCCAGGTAGAACACGACGAACGGCACGAACCCGGCCGGCGTGATCTTCCTGCATGATCTTGAGCGGGGCCACGCTGAAGCCGGCCTGCTGCAAGCCGATGCGGTTGGCCGGCAGCTGCGGCAGGTATTCCGCCAGCGCGATGCCCCAGCTGACCAGGGCCGCGATGCACCCGGGGGCGGGGGCCAGGTTCTTCAGGTGACCGTACCAGGCCATGGTCATGAAGACGTTGGAGCCGCCAGCAGCAACACCGTCTGCACGCCGAACGGCAGCGAGGAAGAAAGGGCATTCATGCAGGGGTTAGTAGAAGGCTTGCTGTACGTGGACGAGCACTTGCTGGTGCTGGACAAGCCCGCGGGCCTGCTGGCGGTGCCCGGCCGCGGCGCGGACAAACAGGACTGCCTGTCGGAGCGGGCGCGCCGCCTGTGGCCGGACGCGCTGGTGGTGCACCGGCTCGACATGGCGACCTCGGGGCTGCTCCTGATGGCGCGCGGCCTGCACATGCAGCGGATCCTGAGCCGCGCCTTCGCCGAGCGCGAGGTGGCCAAGCGCTACGAGGCCGTGGTGGCGGGCCGGCTGGGCGAGCGCGACGACCAGGGCGCGATCGCCCTGCCCCTCATGGCCGACTGGCCGAACCGGCCGATGCAGAAGGTGGACGCGGCGCAAGGCCGTCCCAGCAGCACCCGCTGGCGCGTGCTGGACGCGGCCGGCGACAGCACCCGGGTCGAACTCGAGCCGGTGACCGGCCGCACGCACCAGTTGCGGGTCCACCTGCAGGCCATCGGCCACGCGATCCTGGGCGACCCGCTGTACGCGCCGCCGGCGGTGCAGGCGCTGGCGCCGCGGCTGCTGCTGCACGCGACGGCGTTGCAGCTGGCGCACCCGGCCAGCGGCGAGACTGTGGCTTTCGCCAGCAGCGCGCCGTTCTGAGCGCGCGGGAACTCGCCCGGCGACTGCTGCTCAGAGACCCAGGAGAACGCGATGGCCCCACCTTCCAAGCTGCTGAACCGCCGCACCGTGGCCGCCGCCCTGGTCGCCCTGCCCGCCTGCTGGA
>NZ_JAQGLS010000177.1 GCF_028292805.1 Ramlibacter sp.
TCGTCATCGAGATGAACCCGCGCGTGTCGCGCTCCTCGGCGCTGGCCTCCAAGGCCACCGGCTTTCCGATCGCCAAGGTCGCGGCCAAGCTGGCGGTGGGCTACACGCTGGACGAACTGCGCAACGAAATCACCGGCGGCGCCACGCCCGCTTCGTTCGAGCCGTCGATCGACTATGTCGTCACCAAGATCCCGCGCTTCGCCTTCGAGAAGTTCAAGGATGCCGACGACCGCCTGACCACCCAGATGAAGTCGGTGGGCGAGGTGATGGCCATGGGCCGCACTTTCCAGGAAAGCTTTCAGAAGGCCTTGCGCGGCCTGGAAGTGGGCGTCGACGGCCTGAACCAGAAGACCACCGACCGCGAGGTGCTGGAAAAGGAACTGGGCTCGCCCGGACCGGAACGCATCTGGTACGTGGGCGACGCTTTCGCCATGGGCCTGTCGGTCGACGAGGTCTACGAGCTGACCAAGATCGACAAGTGGTTCCTGGTGCAGATCGAGGAAATCGTGAAGATCGAGCTCGACCTGGACCGGCTGGCCGAGGAAAAGGGTGAAGGCGCGCTGGCCGCGATCGATGCCGCCACCATGCGCGCGCTCAAGCGCAAGGGCTTCTCGGACCGCCGCCTGGCCAAGCTGCTGCACACCACCGACAAGGCGGTGCGCGAACTTCGCAAGGCGCTGAACGTGCGTCCCGTCTACAAGCGGGTCGACACCTGCGCGGCCGAATTCGCCACCGACACGGCCTACATGTACTCGACCTACGAGGACGAGTGCGAGGCCGAGCCCACGAACAACAAGAAGATCATGGTGCTGGGCGGCGGTCCGAACCGCATCGGCCAGGGCATCGAGTTCGACTACTGCTGCGTCCATGCCGCGCTGGCCCTGCGCGAAGACGGCTACGAGACCATCATGGTCAACTGCAACCCGGAGACGGTTTCCACCGATTACGACACCTCGGATCGCCTGTACTTCGAGCCGCTGACACTGGAAGACGTGCTGGAGATCGTCGACAAGGAAAAGCCCACCGGCGTGATCGTCCAGTACGGCGGCCAGACCCCGCTGAAGCTGGCGCTCGGCCTGGAAGCCGAAGGCGTGCCGATCATCGGCACCTCGCCCGACATGATCGATGCCGCCGAAGACCGCGAGCGGTTCCAGCAGCTGCTGCACAAGCTGGGCCTGCGCCAGCCACCCAACGCCACCGCCCGGACCGAGGCGGAAGCCCTGGAAAAAGCCCAGGCCCTGGGCTACCCGCTGGTGGTGCGTCCCAGCTACGTGCTGGGCGGCCGGGCCATGGAGATCGTCCACGAGCAGCGCGACCTGGAGCGCTACATGCGCGAGGCGGTCAAGGTCTCGCACGACTCCCCGGTGCTGCTGGACCGCTTCCTGAACGACGCCGTCGAATGCGACGTCGACTGCATCGGCGACAGCGACGGCCAGGTGTTCATCGGCGGCGTGATGGAGCACATCGAGCAGGCCGGCGTCCACTCGGGTGACTCGGCATGCTCGCTGCCGCCGTACTCGCTCAAGCCCGAGACCGTCGAGGAACTCAAGCGCCAGACCGCCGCCATGGCCCGCGCCCTGAACGTGGTCGGCCTGATGAACGTGCAGTTCGCCATCCAGGAAAAAGACGGCCAGGACGTGATCTTCGTGCTGGAAGTCAACCCCCGCGCCTCGCGCACCGTGCCTTTCGTGTCCAAGGCGACCGGCATCCAGCTGGCCAAGGTGGCGGCGCGCTGCATGGTCGGCAAGACGCTGGCGCAGCAGGGCATCACCAGGGAAGTGAACCCGCCGTACTTCAGCGTCAAGGAAGCGGTGTTCCCGTTCGTCAAGTTCCCCGGCGTGGACACCATCCTGGGCCCGGAGATGAAGTCCACCGGCGAGGTGATGGGCGTGGGCAAGACCTTCGGCGAGGCGTTCGTCAAGAGCCAGCTGGGGGCCGGCGAGCGGCTGCCGCGCCCGTTCGACGACGCCGGCAAGCCCGCCGGCAAGGTGTTCCTGACGGTCAAGAACAGCGACAAGCCGCGGGCGGTGGAAGTGGCGCGCCAGCTGGCCGCGATGGGCTTTGCCATCGTGGCCACCAAGGGCACCGCGGTGGCCGTGACGGCCGCCGGCATCGCCTGCGAGACGGTCAACAAGGTGACCGAGGGCCGGCCGCACGTGGTCGACATGATCAAGAACAACGAGATCGTCATGGTGGTCAACACCGTCGAGGAGCGCCGCAACGCGATCGCCGACTCGCGCCAGATCCGCACCAGCTCGCTGCTGGCGCGGGTGACCACCTTCACCACCATCGCCGGGGCGGAAGCCGCGGTCGAGGGCATGAAGTCGATGGACGACCTGTCCGTGATTTCGGTCCAGGAAATGCATGCGCAGCTGGCATGAGCCGCTGCTTATAATTGACGGAATAGTCGAGACATCAGGGACCGCCGGCCACAGGGCCGGCGGTTTCGCTTTTTGGAGTACCGAATGGCCACGATCCCCATCACCAAGCGCGGCGCCGAGAAGCTCAAGGTCGAGCTGCACCGCTTGAAGACCGTCGACCGGCCCGGCGTGATCCAGGCCATCGCCGAGGCGCGCGCCCAGGGCGACCTGTCGGAGAACGCCGAGTACGACGCCGCCAAGGACCGTCAGGGCTTCATCGAAGGCCGGATCCAGGAAATCGAGGGCAAGATGGCCGCCGCCCAGATCATCGATCCGACCGAGGTCGATGCCGGCGGCCGGATCGTTTTCGGCGCCACGGTGGAGCTGGAAGAGGAAAAGAGCGGCGAAGTCGTCAAGTACCAGATCGTCGGCGAGGATGAAGCCGACCTGAAGCTGGGCCTGATCAACGTCTCCAGCCCGATCGCGCGCGCGCTGATCGGCAAGGAAGAGGGCGACACCGCGATCGTCGAGGCGCCCGGCGGCACCAAGCGCTACGAAATCGTCGCCGTGAACTACCTGTGACCACGGTGGGCTGGAAGCCGCGCATCCCGGTGCTGGCCGCCGCCTTCTGGTGGGGCAGCCTGGGCACGGTCGGCTTGCTGGTGGTGCCCGCCTTGTTCGCCAACGCCGCGACGCCGGCCCTGGCGGGCGGCCTGGCGGCGAAATTGTTCGGGCTGCAGACCTGGGTCAGCCTGGCCTGCGGCATGGTGATCCTGGCGTCGGCGCGCGAGCGCGACGGCACCTCCCGCATCGACTGGGCGCAGGGCGCCCTGGCCTATGTGATCGGCGGAATGCTGATGGCGCTGCTGGCGCAGTTCGCGGTGGCGCCGCGCATCGTGGCGCGGCAGAACCTGCCGCTGTGGCACAGCGTGGGCACGCTGCTGTACGCGGCCCAGTGGCTGTGCGCCCTGGTCGTGCTGTGGCGCACGACCGGCTGGCTCAGTCGGCCTGGCGTTTCTTGACGGAGGTCAGCCTCGGCTTGCCCTTCTTGACGATGCCGCCGCTGGTCAGGCGCTGGTTGCCCAGCACCCGCACCCGCTTGACCTCGGGCCGTTGGCCGCCGCGGCTGCTGTTCTTGACCACCTTGAACTCGCGCGGGCCGGCCTTGCGGTCCTCGTCCTCGGGCTTGACCTTCTCCGGCTTGGGCCGCCACAGCACCAGCAGCTTGCCGATATGCTGGATCGGCGCGGCGCCGAGCTCGTCGCACAGCTGCTGGTACATGGCTTCGCGCTTGTCGCGGTCGTCCCCCAGCACGCGGATTTTGATCAGTCCGTGCGCATTGAGGGCGGCATCGGTTTCCTTGCGGACGGCGGGTGTCAGGCCGTCATTGCCGATCATCACGACAGGGTCGAGGTGATGGGCTTCGGACCGTTGCGCTTTGCGCTCGGCCACACTCAGTTGAATCGCGGGCATGGCCGTATTATCGTCTCCCGCACAAGGACCACATGAAAGTTCGCACCCAGAGCAAGAAGGTTACCAAGTCGTGGCTCAACGACCACGTCAACGATCCTTACGTCAAGCTGGCCAAGAAAGAGGGCTACCGGGCCCGCGCGGCCTACAAGCTCAAGGAAATCGACGAGACGCTGAACATGATCAAGCCCGGCGCCGTGGTGGTCGACCTCGGCTCGGCGCCCGGGGCCTGGAGCCAGTACATCCGCCGCAAGCTGGCGCCGCAGGGCGCGGCCGCCGGCACGCTGGACGGCACCATCCTGGCCATGGACATCCTGCCGATGGAGCCGGTCGAGGACGTGACTTTCCTGCAGGGCGACTTCCGCGAGGCCGAAGTGGCAGCGCAGCTGGACAAGATGCTGGGCGGGCGCAAGGTCGATGCGGTGGTTTCGGACATGGCGCCCAACCTGTCGGGCATCGCCTCGGCCGACGCCGCCCGCATCGAGAACCTGGTCGAGCTGGCCGTGGAATTTGCCCAGATCCACCTCAAACCCGAGGGCGCGCTGGTGTGCAAAGTGTTTCACGGAACCGGGTACAGCCAGCTGGTGAAAATGTTCAAGGAACAATTCCGGGTCGTCAAGCCTCTGAAGCCTAAAGCCTCCCGCAGCAATTCGTCGGAAACCTTCCTGGTCGGGATCGGACTCAAGAGCCCCCGCTGAGGCAGGCATTCGTGCGTGGCGGAGGGCGCCTTCCCCAGGGAAGGTGCAGCAGAAATACATCGTTCCACGCCTTGAAACCCCTAGAATGGGCAGCAACTGGCCCAGTACATGGGCTCATCTGCCCCGGAGACTTAGTTTGAACAATCAGTGGTTTTCCAAGATCGCCGTGTGGCTGGTGATCGCACTGGTGCTTTTCACCGTATTCAAGCAGTTCGACACGCGCGGCGCGGCGGGAGCTTCGGTGATGGCCTATTCGGATTTCCTGCAGGAAGTCCGCAACAACCGCATCAAGAACGCGGAAATCCAGGAAGGTCAGGGCGGCACCCAGATCATCGCCACCACCCAGGATGATCGCAAGGTGCGCACCACTGCCACCTACCTTGATCGCGGCCTGGTCGGCGACCTGATCAACAACAACGTCAAGTTCGACGTCAAGCCCCGCGAGGAAGGCTCGCTGCTGATGACGCTGCTGGTCTCCTGGGGCCCGATGCTGCTGCTGATCGGTGTGTGGGTCTACTTCATGCGCCAGATGCAGGGCGGCGGCAAGGGCGGCGCCTTCAGCTTTGGCAAGAGCAAGGCGCGCATGCTCGACGAGAGCAGCAACCAGGTCACGTTCGCGGACGTCGCCGGCTGCGACGAGGCCAAGGAAGAAGTCAAGGAAGTCGTCGACTTCCTGAAAGATCCGCAGAAGTTCCAGAAACTGGGCGGGCGCATCCCGCGCGGCCTGCTGCTTGTCGGCCCCCCGGGCACCGGCAAGACGCTGCTGGCCAAGGGCATCGCCGGCGAGGCCAAGGTGCCGTTCTTCTCGATCTCCGGCTCCGATTTCGTCGAGATGTTCGTCGGCGTGGGCGCGGCCCGCGTGCGCGACATGTTCGAGAACGCAAAAAAGAACGCTCCTTGCATCATCTTCATCGATGAGATCGACGCGGTCGGGCGCCAGCGCGGCGCGGGCCTGGGCGGCGGCAACGACGAACGCGAGCAGACCCTGAACCAGATGCTGGTCGAGATGGACGGCTTCGAAACCAACCTGGGCGTGATCGTGGTGGCCGCCACCAACCGCCCGGACATCCTGGACGCCGCCCTGCTGCGCCCGGGCCGCTTCGACCGCCAGGTTTACGTCACGCTGCCCGACATCCGCGGCCGCGAGCAGATCCTGAACGTCCACATGCGCAAGATCCCGATCGGCCAGGACGTCGCTCCGTCGATCATCGCCCGCGGCACCCCCGGCATGTCCGGCGCCGACCTCGCCAACCTGTGCAACGAAGCGGCCCTGATGGCCGCCCGCCGCAGCGCCCGCGTGGTCGAGATGCAGGACTTCGAGAAGGCCAAGGACAAGATCATCATGGGCCC
>NZ_JAQGLS010000236.1 GCF_028292805.1 Ramlibacter sp.
AGCGGCGCCAACTGGCTCGAAGTCTCGCGCGGCGCCTGGCCGCTCCAGGCCATCGACCTCGACTGCAACCACATCCCCGACGCCGCCATGACGCTGGCCGTGATGGCGCTCTACGCCGACGGCCCGAGCACGCTGCGCAACATCGCGAGCTGGCGCGTCAAGGAAACGGACCGCATCGACGCCATGGCGGCCGAGCTGCGCAAGCTCGGCGCCACAGTGGAGGCCGGCGACGATTTCATCCGCGTCTGGCCGCTGGCGGCCACGGGTTGGCGCTCGGCCGCCATCCGGACCTACGACGACCACCGCATCGCGATGTGCTTTTCGCTGGCGGCGTTCAACCCGGACAGCCTGCCGGTTCGCATCCTCGATCCGCAGTGCGTCGCCAAGACCTTTCCGGACTATTTCGAGACGCTTTTCTCGGTGGCCGAGGCGGTGCCGGGCCGCGTCCCGGTGATCTGCATCGACGGCCCGACCGCCTCCGGCAAGGGGACGCTGGCCTTGGAGATCGCGCACCGGCTGGGCTATCACTACCTCGATTCGGGCGCGCTGTACCGCGTGACGGGTCTGGCGATGCGCCGCCGCGGCCTCGCGCCCGAGCCTGCGCACGAGCGGCAGATCGCCCGGCTGGCCAGCGCGCTGCCGCTCGACTTCCGCCACGGCAAGGTGCGGCTCGCGGGCGAGGACGTGACGGAGGCCCTTCGCACCGAGGCCGCCGGCATGGACGCCTCGCGCGTGTCCGCGCTGCCGGCCGTGCGCGCCGCACTGCGCGGGCTGCAGGAGGGCTTTCGTCGCCTGCCCGGCCTGGTGGCCGACGGACGCGACATGGGCACGGTGGTCTTTCCCGACGCGTCGCTCAAGGTCTACCTCACGGCAAGCGCCGCCCAGCGCGCGGAGCGGCGGCATAAGCAATTGATTTCAAAGGGGATTCCGGCTACAATCGTAGACCTCCGCGCCGACCTGGAAGCGCGCGATGCCAGGGATTCGTCCCGCAGCGTCGCGCCGCTCAAGCCGGCACAGGACGCGCGCCTCCTGGACAACTCCAGCCTGTCGATCGAGCAATCGGTCGACCAGGTGTTGGACTGGTGGCGGCAGCTGCAGCCGTTCGAGACTTCTTGAGCGGCTCGACCTGTCCGGTTTCGGCCGGGCAGCACAACGCCCAGCCGGGTTCCCTTCGCGCGACAGCGCACGGCCCGCTGGTTGTTCAACCCCAACCGGGCTCACGCCCAAAAAACCGCCGTCTCCAGTCCTAGAAACAGCCGCACGCGATGTTGCATGGGCGGCTGGAAACCTGGATGCACGGAACAGGAAATTCAATGTCTGAATCTTTTGCCGATCTGTTTGAAGAGTCTTTGAAGCGTTCCGAGATGCGCTCGGGCGAGGTCATCACCGCCGAGGTGGTGCGCGTCGAGCACAACCACGTCGTCGTCAACGCCGGGCTGAAGTCCGAGGCGTATGTGCCGATCGAGGAATTCAAGAACGACAAGGGCGAGCTCGAAGTGCAGGCCGGCGACTTCGTCTCGGTCGCCATCGGCAGCGTCGAGAACGGCTACGGCGACACGATCCTGTCGCGTGACACGGCCAAGCGCCTGGCCTCCTGGCTGGCGCTCGAGAAGGCGCTCGAATCGGGCGACTTCGTCACCGGCACCACCAGCGGCAAGGTCAAGGGCGGCCTCACGGTGCTGGTCAACGGCATCCGCGCGTTCCTGCCGGGCTCGCTGATCGACACGCGTCCCATCAAGGACCTGACCCCTTACGAGAACAAGACGCTCGAATTCAAGGTCATCAAGCTCGACCGCAAGCGCAACAACGTGGTGCTCTCGCGCCGCGCGGTGGTCGAAGCCAGCATGGGCGAAGAACGCGCCAAGCTGATGGAAACGCTCAAGGAAGGCGCGGTCGTGCGCGGCGTCGTCAAGAACATCACCGAATACGGTGCGTTCGTCGACCTGGGCGGCATCGACGGTCTGCTGCACATTACCGACATGGCATGGCGCCGTGTCCGCCATCCGAGCGAAGTGGCGCAGCCGGGCCAGGAAATCACCGCCAAGATCCTCAACTTCGACACCGAGAAAAACCGCGTCTCGCTGGGCTTGAAGCAGATGGGCGACGACCCGTGGATGGGAGTCTCGCGCCGCTACCCGCAGAGCACCCGCCTGTTCGGCACGGTCACGAACATCGCCGACTACGGCGCGTTCGACGAACTCGAGCCGGGCATCGAAGGCCTGGTGCACGTTTCCGAAATGGACTGGACCAACAAGAACGTCGCTCCGTCCAAGATCGTCGCCCTGGGTGACGAAGTCGAGGTCATGGTCCTCGAGATCGACGAAGACAAGCGCCGCATCTCGCTGGGCATGAAGCAGTGCAAGGCCAACCCGTGGCAGGAATTCGCGCAGAACACCAAGCGCGGCGACCGCGTCAAGGGCCCGATCAAGTCGATCACCGACTTCGGCGTGTTCGTCGGCCTGGCCGCCGGCATCGACGGCCTGGTGCACCTGTCCGACCTGTCTTGGAGCGAAACCGGCGAAGCGGCCGTGCGCAACTACAAGAAGGGCCAGGAAGTCGAAGCGATCGTGCTGGGCGTGGATGTCGACCGCGAGCGCATCTCCCTGGGCATCAAGCAGCTCGATGGCGACCCGTTCTCCACGTTCACCTCGGTGCACGACAAGGGCTCGGCCGTCACCGGCAAGGTCAAGACCGTCGACGCCAAGGGCGCCGAGATCGACCTGGGCGAAGACATCATCGGCTACCTGCGTGCCTCGGAAATCAGCCGCGACCGCGTGGAAGATGCGCGCAACGTGCTCAAGGAAGGTGACGAAGTCACGGCCGTCGTGGTGAACGTGGATCGCAAGACCCGCAACATCCAGCTGTCCATCAAGCAAAAGGACATGCTCGACGAGCAGGGCCAGATGGCCAACCTGAGCCAGCAGTCCTCGCGCGAGAACGCCGGCACGACCAGCCTGGGTGCGCTGCTGCGCGCCAAGCTGGATAACAGCGAGTCCAAGTAACCTTGTGGGACAGACCACGCGCGCGGCGAGAGCCGCGCACGTGGTCTGTCCCCAACATGCTAGATGACTCGATCAGACCTCGTCGAAGACCTGGCTTCCCGCTTCAGGCAGCTGACCCATCGTGATGCCGAGTACGCCGTCAAGACGATCCTCGACGCGATGAGCGAAGCACTGGTGCGCGGACACCGCATCGAGATCCGCGGTTTCGGCAGCTTTTCGATCAACCGCAGGCCGCCTCGCATGGGCCGCAATCCGCGCTCGGGCGAAAGCGTGCACATCCCGGAAAAGCGGGTTCCGCACTTCAAGCCGGGCAAGGCCCTGCGCGAAGCGGTGGATGAGCGGACCGCTGAACTGGAAAAGAGGGATTAGGGTTTAAGGACTAGGGTCCAGGGAACAGCCGGCTGACGGTCTTCCCCTAGACCCTAGCCCCTAGGCCCCAGCCCCTAGAATCCCCAGGAAGGGGAGCCCAATGAAATACCTCGCATGGCTGCTCAAGGCAGCCATTTTTTTTACCTTGTTCGCTTTCGCGCTGAACAACCAGCAGGACGTGACCGTCCGTTTCTTCTTCGGCACGCAGTGGACGGCGCCGCTGGTGCTGGTGGTGCTGGCCACGTTCGCGGCCGGCCTGGCCATCGGCGCCGTGTTCATGGTGCCGCGCTGGTGGAAGTACCGCCACGCCCGCAGCGCGCCGCGCTCCACCATGATGGCCGAGGAAAGCACGCTGATCGGCCAGGGCGCGCCCCCCACCCATGGACTTTGACCTGACCTGGCTGCTGTGGGGCTTGCCGATCGCCTTCGGGCTGGGCTGGGCCGCCTCGCGGCTGGACCTGCGCCAGCTGCGCATCGAAAACCGACTGGCACCCAAGGCCTACTTTCGCGGGCTGAACTTCCTGCTGAACGAACAGCAGGACCAGGCCATCGACGCCTTCATCGAGGCCGTCCAGAAGGATCCCGACACCTCCGAGCTGCACTTCGCCCTGGGCAACCTGTTTCGCCGCCGCGGCGAGTACGAGCGCGCCGTGCGGGTGCACGAGCACCTGCTCTCGCGAGGCGACCTCAGCCGCGCCGACCGCAACCGCGCGCAACACGCCCTGGCGCTGGATTACCTCAAGGCCGGCCTGCTCGACCGCGCCGAGGAAGCGCTGCGCAAGCTGGCCGGCACGCCCTACGAGCAGGAGTCGCTGCTGGCCCTGCTGGCCATCTACGAGCGCTCGCGCGACTGGGTGCAGGCCACCGAGATCGCCCGCCAGCTGGAGGCGGGGGCGCGCGGCCAGTTCACCGGCCGGCTGGCGCACTACCTGTGCGAGCAGGCCGGGGTGGCGGCGCCGGCCGAAGCCGAGCTGCTGCTGCGCAAGGCCATGGGCGTGGCACCGATGGCGCCGCGCGCCACCATCGAGCTGGCCGCGCTGCGGCGCCTCGCCGGCGATGCCAGGGACGCCTTCGAGCTGCTGGCCCGCCTGCTGCAGTCGGGGCCGCGGGCGATCCCGCTGGTGGCCCGGCCGCTGGCCGAAGCCGCGATCGCCGCCGACCGCCAGCCCGAGGCGCTGCGGCTGCTGCGCGACAGCTACGATCAGTACCCGTCGCTCGACGTGCTGGACGGCATCGCCAGCCTGGAGTCCAGCCCGCAAGCGGCCCGCGGCTGGTACGTGCAGCATCTCAAACGCGAGCCTTCGCTGGTGGCCGCCGCCAAGTGGCTGGCCGGCGAGAAGTTGGAGCACGAGGAGTTCCACCCCCACGTGCAGCGCGCGCTCGACCACGCCGCAAAACCGTTGACCCGCTACCGCTGCGCCGCCTGTGGCTTCGAGGCCAAGCAGCACTTCTGGCAATGCCCGGGCTGCCAGGCCTGGGACAGCTACCCGGCCCGTCGCGTGGAAGAATTATGACCACCCGCGAAGCGGCCTCGGGCCGCGTCGCCCTCGAGAGGGTGCCTCCAGCGGCCCGGCAAAGCCGATTCCCCGGTGGCAGTGGTGAAGACAGCAGGGACCATCGATGACGCCTTCCAAGCAACAACTGTCCGCCGCCCGCGTCCTGGTGGTCGGCGACGCCATGCTCGATCGCTACTGGCATGGCACTGTGGACCGCATCTCGCCCGAAGCCCCGGTGCCGGTGGTCAAGGTCACGCGCGAGGAAGAGCGCATCGGCGCCGCCGCCAACGTGGCCTACAACGTCAGCACCCTGGGCGCGCAGGCCAGCTTCCTGGGCGTGGTGGGCGACGACGAGCCGGGGCACCGCCTGGAGCGGCTGTTGCGCGAGACCGGCATCCGCACCTACCTCAAGCGCGACGCCGGCCTGCACACCACCGTCAAGCTGCGCGTGATCGGCCGCCAGCAGCAACTGCTGCGGCTGGACTTCGAAAACGAGCCCGACCACGAGGTGCTGGCCATGCAGACCGAGGCCTTCGCCCAACTGGTGCCGCAGCACGAGGCGGTGCTGTTCTCCGACTACGGCAAGGGCGGCCTGGCGCACATCCCCAGCATGATCGCCAGCGCCCGCGGCGCCGGCCGCACGGTGCTGGTCGATCCCAAGGGCTCCGACTACGGCCGCTACCGCGGCGCCACCATCATCACGCCGAATCGCGCCGAGCTGCAGGACGTGGTGGGCCGCTGGACCAGCGAGGACGATCTGCGCACCCGGGCCCAGAACCTGCGCGCGGCGCTGGACCTGGACGCCCTGCTGGTCACCCGCAGCGAGGAAGGCATGACGCTGTACGACGCCCAGGGCCACCTGCACGTGACGGCGCAGGCGCGCGAGGTGTTCGACGTCACCGGCGCCGGCGACACCGTCATCGCCACCCTGGCCACCATGGCCGCCGCCGGCCTGAGCCTGCGCGACGCCTTGCCGATCGCCAACCGCGCCGGCGGCATCGTGGTGGGCAAGTTCGGCACCGCCACCGTTTCGTATGAGGAGTTGTTCGCATGACGCGCGTCGTGGTCACCGGAGCTGCAGGGTTCATCGGCAGCAACATCGTCAAGGGCCTGAACGCCCGCGGCATCACCGACATCATCGCGGTGGACGACCTGACGCAGGGCGACAAGTTCCTGAACCTGGCCGACCTGCGCATCGCCGACTATGTCGACGCCGACGACTTCTATGCGGACTTCGCCGACGGCGCCTACGGCAAGGTCGAGGCCGTGTTCCACGAAGGCGCCTGCAGCGACACCATGGAAACCGACGGCAAGTACATGATGGAGAACAACTACGCCGTCTCCTGCTCGCTGTTCGAATCGTGCCAGCAGCGCGGCACGCGGCTGCTGTACGCGTCGTCGGCAGCCGTCTACGGCGGCTCCGACACCTTCCGCGAGACGCCGCAATTCGAGGCGCCGCTGAATGTCTACGGCTACAGCAAGCTGCTGTTCGACCAGCGCATGCGCATCGAATGCGGCAAGGACTTCAAGCGGGCCAAGCGCCAGGTGGCGGGCTTTCGCTACTTCAACGTCTACGGCCCGCGCGAGCAGCACAAGGGCCGCATGGCCAGCGTCGCCTTCCACCAGTTCAACCAGTTCCGCGAGCTCGCCAAGGTCAGGCTGTTCGGCGAGTACGGCGGCTACGGCCCCGGCGCGCAGACGCGCGACTTCGTCTTCGCCGACGACGTGGTGGCCGTCAACCTGTGGTTCTTCGACCACCCGGCCAGATCCGGCATCTTCAACCTCGGCACCGGCCGGGCCCAGCCCTTCAACGATGTGGCCGTGGCCGTCATCAACGCGCTGCATCCGGGCGGTGTCCAGGACGCCATGGCCGCTGTCGACCTGGGGCTGCTGGAGTACATCCCCTTTCCCGACGCCCTGCGCGGCAAGTACCAGTGCTACACCCAGGCCGATCTGACGGCGCTGCGCGACGCCGGCTGCGACCATGCCTTCGCCGACGTGCAGGCCGGTGTGGCCGCGTACATGGGCACGCTTTGCGCCCGGGCCGGTCAACTGCCGGCGGCCGCGGCCCGTTGAAGGTGGACCATCAACGAGGAGTCCACTGCATGCTCAAGAAATTCCTGGCCATCGTGGCCATGCTGTGCGCCACCGCCGCCTTCGCCGCCGTCGACGTGAACAAGGCGACGGCTGCCGAGCTGGACGGCTTCAAGGGCATCGGCCCGGTGACCTCCAGGCTGATCATGTCGGAGCGCAAGAAGGGCGAGTTCGAGAGCTGGGAAGACCTGGTCACGCGCGTCAAGGGCGTCGGCCCCAACACCGCCACCAAGCTGTCGGCCCAGGGCCTGACGGTGAACGGCGCAACCTACACGTCGGCGGCCGCTGTCAAGAAGGAAGAGAAGAAGGCCGCCAATGCCGGCGACAAGACCGCCAAAGCCGCCGACAAGCCGGCAGCCGCCGCCACTGCGGCAACTGCCGCGGCCCCGGACGTCAGCGCCAACAAGTAACCTCTGGCTCCCTCCCCCTCCGGGGGAGGGCTGGGGCGGGGGCACGCCCGAGGCGCAGCGCCCCCACCCCGACCTTCCCCAAAGGGCGAAGGAGCAACTTCCTAAAGTCCCGGCTTCTCCCCGAAGCCGCCGCCGCCCGGCGTGTGGATCTCGAACATGTCGCCCGGCTTCATCTGGGCCGAGCCGATGTGCCCCAGTTCCTCCACTTGCCCGTCCGCGCGCAGCACCCGGTTGATGCCCAGCTCGCCCGGCTGCCCGCCCGCCATGCCGAACGACGGATGCTTGCGGCCATTGGACAGGATGCTGGCCGTCATGTCTTCCAGGAAGCGCACCCGCCGCACGCCGCCATCGCCGCCGTGCCAGCGGCCCGCACCGCCCGAGCCTTTGCGGATCTCGTAGCTTTCCAGCCGCACCGGAAAGCGAAATTCCAGCACCTCCGGATCGGTCAGGCGCGAGTTGGTCATGTGGGTCTGCACGACGCTGGTGCCGTGAAAGCCGTCCACCAGCTGGCCCCTGTCGTCGAAGATGCCGCCGGCGCCGCTGCCGCCCGAGATCGTCTCGTAGTACTGGTGGCGCGCGTTGCCGAAGGTGAAGTTGTTCATGGTGCACTGCCCCGCCGCCATCACGCCCAGTGCGCCGAACAGGGCGTTGGTGATGCAGGTGGAGGTCTCGACGTTGCCCGCCACCACCGAGGCCGGCGGATCGGGGTTCAGCATCGAGCCTGCGGGGATGATCACCTTCAAGGGCTTGAGGCAACCGGCGTTGAGCGGGATGTCGTCGTCGACCAGGGTGCGGAACACATACAGCACCGCCGCCATGCAGACCGCGCGCGGCGCGTTGAAGTTGTTGGTCTGCTGCGCCGAGGTGCCGGTGAAGTCGATCTCGGCGCTGCGGCCGGCCACATCCACCCGGATGGCGACCTGGATCTGGGCGCCGTTGTCCAGCGGCAGGGTGAACTGCCCGTTTTGCAGGCGCGTGATCACGCGGCGCACCGCCTCTTCGGCGTTGTCCTGCACGTGCCGCATGTAGGCCTGCACCACGTCGAGCCCGAACTGGTCGACCATCCGCCGCAGTTCCTGCACGCCCTTCTCGTTGGCCGCGATCTGCGCCTTCAGATCGCCCATGTTCTGTTCCGGATTGCGGCTCGGGTACTGGCCGCTCCCCAGCAGGTGGACCATCTCCTGCTCGCGCAAGGTGCCGCGATCGACCAGCTTGAAGTTGTCGATCTGCACGCCCTCCTCCTCGATCCGGGTCGAGAACGGCGGCATGGAGCCGGGCGTCGTGCCGCCGATGTCCGCGTGGTGTCCGCGTGAGCCGACGTAGAACAACGGTTGCTCGGGGGCCGCAGCGCTCCCACAGCCGCCCTCCCCCAAAGGGGCAGGGCGCAAGGCATCGACCCCCTCCCCCTTTGGGGGAGGATTGGGGTGGGGGCGCTCCCCGGACCCCAGGTACACCGGGGTGATCACAGTCACGTCCGGCAAATGCGTGCCCCCGTGGTACGGATCATTCAGCACGTAGACGTCGCCCGGCGCCATGGTGGCGCGGTTCTCGCGGATCACGGTCTTGATGCTTTCGCCCATGCTGCCCAGGTGCACCGGCATGTGCGGCGCGTTGGCGATCAGGTTGCCTTCGGCGTCGAACAGCGCGCAGGAAAAGTCCAGCCGCTCCTTGATGTTCACCGAGTAGGCGGTGTTCTGCAACTGCAGCCCCATCTGCTCGGCGATGTTCATGAACAGGTTGTTGAACACTTCCAGCAGCACCGGGTCGACCTGCGTGCCGGCCGCGAACTTCAGCTCGCGCGGCACCCGCCGGTCCAGCTCGATGTGGTCCAGGTCCGTGATGCGCGCCTCCCAACCCGGCTCCACCACCGTGGTCGCGTTCTGCTCCGCGATGATGGCCGGGCCGCCGATCACGTCGCCCGGCCGCAGGTCCTCGCGCAGCACCAGCGCCGCCGGATGCCAGCGGCCGCCGGAGTACATGGGCACCTCTTCGCGCCGCGGCGCCGCGCGCGGCGGCTGCACCGCGCGGCGCTGTTCGGCCGGGGCGTCGCCAGCCACGATGGCTTCCACCGATACGGCCTCGACGATCATCGCCTTGCCCGGCATCAGGAACGAGAAGCGCTGGCGGTAGGCGGCCTCGAAGCCGGCCGTGATCGCCGCCACGTCACCGAACGGCACGACCAGCGCGGAGTCGCTGCCCTGGTAGCGCACATGCACCCGCCGGCGCACCTCCACCGCGCCGGCGCTCACTTGCTGTTTCAGCAGCTCCGCCTGCGCCGCCGCCGCCAGCGCATCCAGCTTGTCCGCCACCGCGGCCAGGCCTGGCGGCGTGAGCAACTCTTCCACTGCCTGTTCGCGGATCACGTTCTGGTCCGCCAGCCCCATGCCGTACGCCGACAGCACGCCGGCGAGCGGATGGACGAACACCTTGGCCATGCCCAGCGCGTCCGCCACCAGGCAGGCATGCTGGCCGCCGGCGCCGCCGAAGCACTGCAGCGTGTAGCGCGTGACGTCGTAGCCGCGCGCCACCGAGATCTTCTTGATGGCGTTGGCCATCTGCTGCACGGCGATGGCGACGAAGCCTTCGGCCACGTCCTCGGCGCTGCGGCCGGTGCGGCCGGCCAGCGCGTGGAACTTCTCCTGCACCGCCTCCCGGCTCAGGGATTCGTCGGCGCGGGGCCCGAACACCTTGGGAAAGTAGCGCGGCTGGATCTTGCCCAGCATCACGTTGGCGTCGGTCACCGCCAGCGGGCCGCCGCGCCGGTAGCTGGCCGGGCCCGGATTGGCGCCGGCGCTTTGCGGGCCGACGCGAAAGCGCGCGCCGTCGAACTCCAGGATCGAGCCGCCACCGGCTGCGACGGTGTGGATGCTCATCATGGGCGCGCGCATGCGCACGCCGGCCACCTGGGTCTCGAACTCGCGCTCGAACTCGCCGGCGAAGTGCGAGACGTCGGTCGAGGTGCCGCCCATGTCGAAGCCGATCACCTTCGCATGGCCCGCCAGTTGCGCCGTGCGCGCCATGCCGACGATGCCGCCGGCCGGGCCCGAGAGGATCGCGTCCTTGCCCTGAAAGGCGTGGGCGTCGGTCAAGCCGCCGGACGACTGCATGAAGAACAGCCTGACCCCGGGCATCTCGCCGGCCACCTGTTCGACGTAGCGGCGCAGGATCGGCGACAGGTAGGCGTCCACCACCGTGGTGTCGCCGCGGCTGACGAACTTCATCATCGGGCTGGTGTCGTGCGAGGTGCTGATCTGCGTGAAGCCGATCTGCCAGGCGATGGCGCGGGCTGCCGCCTCGTGCGCCGTGTAGCGGTAGCCGTGCATGAAGACGATGGCGACGCTGCGCACGCCGCGCGTATAGGCGTCCTGCAGCCCCAGCCGCAGGTGGCCTTCGTCCAGCGGCTGCACCACCCCGCCCTGGGCGCCGACACGCTCCTGCGCCTCCAGCACCTCGCTGTACAGCAGTTCGGGCAGCACGATGTTGCGGTCGAACAAGCGCGGCCGGTTCTGGTACGCGATGCGCAGCGCGTCGCGAAAACCGCGGGTGGTGACCAGCAGCGTGGCCTCGCCCTTGCGCTCCAGCAGCGCGTTGGTGGCCACCGTGGTGCCCATCTTCACGCAGTCCACCAGCTGCGGCGTGATGGGGTCACCGGCGGCGAGCCCCAGCAGGTGGCGGATGCCGGCGACGGCGGCGTCGCGGTACTGCTCGGGGTTGTCCGACAACAGCTTGTGGGTGACCAGGGCGCCGTCCGGGCGGCGCCCGACGACGTCGGTGAAGGTGCCGCCGCGGTCGATCCAGAACTGCCATTTGGAAATGTGCGACATGGTCGGATTATGGTCACGGCCAGCCGCCGCGGGAGCGATGCGCGCCGCAACCTCTACACTGGCGCCACGACAACGACGGGGGACTGCGTGCGCCGCTTCCTGGACCTTCTCTACGATGGCAGCGCCTGGCTGGCGGCCCTCGCCATGGTCGGCGTGCTGCTGATGGTGCTGCTGGCCATCGTCAGCCGCCAGTTCGGCTTACACGTTGCTGGCACCGACGCCTACGCCGGCTACAGCATGGCGGCCGCCGGTTTCCTGGCCCTGGCCCACACCCTCAAGCGCAATGAACACATCCGCGTCACCTTGCTGCTCGGGCGGCTCAAGGGCAAGGCGCACCATGCGCTGGAAATGTGGGCGCTGACGGCCGGCGCGGCGCTGGCCGGGCTGTTCGCCTTCTATTCGGTGCGGCTGGCCTGGGTGTCGCTCGCCCTCAACGACATTTCCACCGGCAACGACGCCACGCCGCTATGGATCCCGCAGCTGACCATGGCGCTGGGCACCGTGATCCTGCTGGTGGCGCTGGTCGACGAATGGGTGCTGCAACTGCGCGGGCAACGCGTGGTGGCCAGCTCGGGGGAGATGCTGCGCAATGAGTGACTTCGCCATCACCGCTTTGCTGGTCGTGGCGCTGTTCGCCCTGCTGGGCAGCAGCGTCTGGATCGGGCTGACGCTGGCCGGGGTGGCCTGGATCGGCATGGAGCTGTTCTCCTCGCGCCCAGCCGGCGACGCCATGGCCGTCACCGTCTGGGGCGCCGCTTCGAGCTGGACACTCACCGCCTTGCCCTTGTTCATCTGGATGGGAGAGATCCTGTTTCGAACCAAGCTCAGCGAGAGCATGTTCCGCGGCCTGGCGCCGTGGGTGTCCAAGCTGCCCGGGCGGCTGCTGCACACCAACGTGGTGGGCTGCACCATCTTCGCCGCAGTTTCCGGCTCCTCGGCCGCCACCTGCGCCACCATCGGCAAGATGAGCCTGCCGGAGCTTGCCAAGCGCGGCTATCCGCAGGAGATCACCATCGGTTCGCTGGCCGGCGCCGGCACCCTGGGCCTGCTGATCCCGCCCTCGATCATCATGATCGTCTACGGCGTCTCCGCCGACGTGTCGATCGCCAGGCTGTTCGTGGCGGGCGTCTTCCCGGGCATCCTGCTGGCCGCGCTGTTTTCCGGCTACATCGCCGTGTGGGCGCTGCTGAACCAGCAGCGCATCCCGGTGCCCGACCAAATCCTGGGCTGGCGCGCCAGGCTCTACGAGTCGCGCCACCTGATTCCGGTGGTGCTGCTGATCGGCAGCGTGCTGGGCTCGATCTACACCGGCATCGCCACCGCCACGGAGGCCGCGGCGATCGGCGTGGTGGGGTCACTGGTGCTGTCGGCGTTGCAAGGCTCGCTGTCCTGGGCAACTTTCAGCGAGTCGCTCATGGGTGCCACCCGGCTGTACTGCATGATCGCGCTGATCCTGGCCGGCGCCGCCTTCCTGACGCTGTCCATGGGCTACATCGGGCTGCCGCGCCACCTGGCCGAGTTCGTCGGCTCGCTCGGCCTGTCCCCCTTCATGCTGATGCTGGCGCTGGCCCTGTTCTACATCCTGCTGGGGTGCTTTCTCGACGGCATCTCGATGGTGGTGCTCACCATGGGCGTGATCCTGCCGACGGTGCAGGCGGCCGGCTTCGACCTGATCTGGTTCGGCATCTTCATCGTGGTGGTGGTCGAGATGGCGCAGATCACCCCGCCGGTGGGCTTCAACCTGTTCGTGCTGCAAGGCATGACGGGCAAGGAGATCACCTGGATCGCCCGGGTGACCTTCCCATTCTTCCTGCTGATGTGCCTGATGGTCCTGCTGCTGTGGTTCGTGCCGGGGATCGCTACCTGGCTGCCGTCGAAGATGTAGCCGGCAGCTGGTCGAGCCAGCTCCCGACCTCCCGCGCCACCGCCGCGACGCCTCGCGCGACATCGCCTTCCACCGCCAGCAGGTGGTCCATGCCCGGCACCAGCAGCAACCGGGCCGCCGGATGCGCCTGGCGCAGCATCTCGGCCTGGTTCGGCGGCACCTGCACGTCGCCGGCCCCATGCACCAGGAGCGTCGGCAGCGACAAACCGGCCAGCAGCGTCGCGGGATCGTGCCGAAACCAGGACACCAGGTAAGGCTGCACCGAAGGCCGAAACAGCAGCACCAGTTCTTGCGGCACCGCCTCCACCAGCTGCCCCGCCTCGAGCGCGGCAAGCGCCGCCACCGCCTGGGCGGCAAGGTCGGCTGGCAGCACGGCCTGGATCTGGCGCCGCATCAGGGTCGAGGCGCGCTCGCCTGCGCCCGCGATGCTGACCACGGCCAGGGGCGAGAGCGCCCGGGCGGCGAGCGTGGCGATCAAGGCGCCTTCGCTGTGACCGACCAGCACCAGCGCGCCAAAGCGCGGGTCGCCGTGCAACATCCGGCCGAGCGCCACCGCGTCGGCCACCAGGTCCTCGAACCGCAAGGCTTCCTCGCTCAGGCCGGGAAGGTGGCTGGCGCCGACGCCGCGCTTGTCGTAGCGCAGCGAGGCCAGACCGCGGTCGGCCAGCCCCTGCGCCAGCAGTTTCAGGTTGTCGACCCTCGCTGGCAACAGCGGGCTGTTGCCGTCCCGGTCGGTCGGGCCCGAGCCGGAGACCAGCAGCGCCACTGGCCAGGGGCCAGCGCCGGCCGGCAGCACCAGGGTGCCGCCGATGTCGCCCCAGGGCAGGGGCGAGGCGATCTCGTGTTCGGCCATCGAAACACTGTAGCGCCCCGGCGCCCGGCTTGGGGTAAGACCGCATCCAGTGGCGCGGCTCTTGCACTTATGCTGGACCATCACCACCGCTTGCGGAGCACCCATGAATTTCCGAATCGCCTTGACGGCCGCCGTCGTCGCGTTCGCCGGCCACGCAGCCGCGCAAACCAAATGGGACCTGCCGGCGGCCTACCCCGCGAGCAACTTCCACACCGAGAACCTGGTGCAGTTCGCCAGCGACGTCGACAAGGCCACTGGCGGCAAGCTCAAGATCCAGGTCCACGCCAACGCCTCGCTGTTCAAGGCGCCCGAGATCAAGCGCGCGGTCCAGGGCGGGCAGGCGCAGATCGGAGAAATCCTGCTGGTCAACTTCCAGAACGAGTGGCAGATCTTCGGCGCCGACGGCCTGCCGTTCCTGGCCGACAGCTACGAAGCCGCCGCCAAGCTGTGGCGCGTGCAGAAACCCATGCTCGACAAGAAGCTGGGCGAACAGGGAATGATGGTGCTGTACGCCGTGGCCTGGCCGCCGCAAGGCATCTACACCAAGAAGCAGATCGCCTCGGCCGCCGACATGAAGGGCTTGAAGTGGCGCGCCTACAGCCCGGCAACGGCGCGCATCGCGGAGCTGGTCGGGGCGCAGCCGGTCACCGTGCAGGCGGCCGAGCTGTCGCAGGCCATGGCCACCGGCGTCGTGGACTCGTACATGTCATCGGGTTCCACCGGCTGGGATTCCAAGACTTACGAGCACCTCAAGAATTGGTACGACACCCAGGCCTGGCTGCCCAAGAACGCGGTGATCGTCAACCGCGCCGCCTTCAATGCCCTGGACAAGCCAACGCAGGACGCCCTGCTCAAGGCGGGCGCCGATGCCGAGACGCGCGGCTGGACGGCCAGCCGCAGGACCAACACCGAAGTGCTGGAAAAGCTCAAGGGCGCCGGCATGACCATCCACGCGCCGTCGGCGCAGCTGAAAGCCGACATGAAGAAGGTCGGCGACCAGATGCTCAAGGAATGGCTGGCCAAGGCGGGGCCGGAGGGGCAGCAGCTGGTGGATGCTTACCGCAAGTGACGGTCGCATGGTGCGCCAGGCGAGCTTGCACACGCTACGAGCCCGCCGATATTTCATAGGGTGCGCAGCTCCGCTGCGCACCCTCCTTCTTACCGCCCGACCACGCCGCAGACGACCTCCACCTCATTCGCCACCACCGCCCGCTGGTTCTTCGCCTGTGCCACTTCCATGTCGCGCGGCAGCACCACGCCGTTCTTCACCGCCAGCACCTCCGCCATGATGCTCACGGCGATCTCGGGCGGCGTCTTGCTGCCGATGTAGACGCCGATCGGGCCGCGCAGCCGCTGCAGCTCGGCGGCCGTCAGGCCGAAGTGCTCGATCATCCGCTGGTGCCGCGACTCGTTGTTGCGCCGGCTGCCGATCGCCCCGACGTAGAACGCCTCGGTGCGCAGCGCCTCCATCAGCGCCAGGTCGTCCAGCTTGGGGTCGTGCGTCAACGCGACGACGCAGCTGCGCCGATCCGGACGGAACGCAGTCACCACGTCGTCGGGCATGTCGCTCACCAGCCTGGCCGCCGGCACGCTCCAGGCGCCGCGGTACTCTTCGCGCGGGTCGCACACCGTCACCGCGAAGCCGCTGAACAAGGCCATGGTGGCCAGGTATTCGGCCAGCTGGCCGGCGCCGATCAGCAGCATGCGGTACTCTGGGCCGAAGGTGTTCGCCAGCTCCCGGCCATCGACCCGCAGCTCCTGCGGCGCCAGCGCGTGCGCCAAGATCGCGGCGCCGTCGGCCAGCCGCACGGTACGGCGCACCAGGCGGCCGGCTTCCAGCGCCTCGACCAGTGCGGCCAGCTGGGCCGCCTCGGGGTCGAACTCCAGCAGCAGCTCCAGCGTGCCGCCGCAAGGCAGGCCGAAGCGGTGCGCTTCGTCGGCCGTCACGCCGTACTTGACGAACGACGGCGGCCCCGACGGGATGGTGCCTCCGGTGCCGTTGCCCGCGTAAGCCCTGGTGTGGCGGTCGATCAGGTCGTCCTCGATGCAGCCGCCCGACACCGAGCCGACCACGCCGCCGTCCTCGGCCAGTGCCATGATCGAGCCCACCGGCCGCGGCGACGAGCCCCAGGTGCGCACCACCGTCGCCAGCAGCCCGCGCTTGCCGGCCATGCGCCAGTCGCGCAGCGTTCGAAGCACCATCACGTCCAGGTTTTCCATCCGATCCCCCTTGCAACCAGCCTCAGAACGCATAGGCCGCGTTCACGCCCACCAGCCAGGTGCGGCCCGGGGCGGGTTCGAAGTAGCGCTGGTTGCCTTCGTTCACGATCACCGAGCCGACATAGCGGCGGTTCGCCAGATTGTCGACGCGGACGAATTCCCGCAAGGTCCAGCGGCCCAAGGGCTGCGCCAGCGACACGCGCAGGTTCCACAGGTTGGCCGCCGGCGCGAAGTCGCGGTTCTGGTCGTCGGTGGCCATGCGACCCTGGTGCCGATATTCCAGCGCCGTCTCCAGCCCCCAGGGCCGGTGCGCCCAGCCCAGCTCGACGAAGGCCGTGGTGCGCGGGATGCCCGGGATGCGGCTGCCGGCCGCCACCGGCGTCGTCGGCGCGAAGCAAGGCGGCGGGCCGCAGGTCAGGAAGCCGCTGGCATAGGTGGCGTCGAGCCAGGTGGCCGCGGCGTGCAGCGACCAGCCCTTGCCCCAGCCGCCGGCCAGCGCCGTCTCCAGCCCGCGCCGGCGCGTCTCTCCCGCGTTCTGGAAGCTGCTGCGCCCACCCGTGTTGCTCAGCACCACGATCTCGCCGGTGGTACGGGCCTGGAACAGCGCCACGTTGACGCGCCAATTCTCGATGGGCTCGGCCTTGACACCGAGCTCCCACTGGCGGCTGTCGGCGCTGTCCAGGCCGAAGTTCAGGCCGGGCGCGCCGCCCGGCCGGTACGACAGCTCGTTGAAGGTCGGCGTCTCGAAGCCCTTGCCGGCCGAGGCGTACAGGTTCAGGTGGTCGCTGGCGTGGAACACCACGCCCAGCGCCGGCGTGGTCGCGTCGAAGCGGGCCGAGCCGCTGTCGTCGCCATTGCCCGGTGCGATGAAGCGGTCACGCGACCCGAACGCGATCCGCGAATGGCGCACGCCGCCGGTGACGCTGACGCGCCCGGTGGTCCACTGCCCTTGCAGGTACTGGTCGAAGCTGCGCACCCGGTTTTCTTCGTCCCGGCGCAGCGGGCCCATCACGCCCAGCGTGGTGCCACGGAAGTTCTGGTAGCCGCGGCGCGACTCCTGCAGTTGGTCGGCGGTGAGGCCGGCCGTCAGCGTGAACGGCCGATCCAGCAGCCGGGTCTTGCCGACCCACTGGGCGTCGAGACCCTGGTAGTCGCGTCCCAGGGAGATCACGCCGCCCGGCTGCGTCGGCGGGGCTTGCACGAACACCGGAATCGCCTGGAACTGCTCGGTGCCGCGCCGGCCGCGCCAGGCGGTCAGCTTGACCGAATGCACGGGGTCGATCCGGTGCTCGACGATGCCGCCGGCTTGCAGCTGGTCGACCGACTTGCGGGTATTGAAGGTCAGGGCGGCCGGACTGGACTGGCGCCGGTTGGCCTCCATCTCCGCGCGGGTCAGCCCGAGCGGATCCTGCACGTCGGGCATGTCGAGCGTGTTGACCACCAGGGTGAAGCGCGTGTCGGGGCTCAGCGTGTACTTCACCTTGCCGTTGAACCCGCTCCGCTCGGCGGCGCTGTGCTCGCGGTAGCCGTCGGTGCTGAAACGCACCGTGCTCAGGTGGTAGTTCCAGGGCCCTTCCTCGCCGCTCAGGCGCATGTTGTAACGCCGGATGCCGTCGCTGCCGATGGTGGCGCCCACCTCGGCCACCGGCCGCGGCCCGCCGTCGGCGGTGAACATGCTGATGACACCGCCCGAGGAGTTGCCGTACAGCGCCGAGAACGGCCCGCGCAGCACCTCGATGCGGTCGGCCGAGGCCAGGTCGAAATGCGAAATCTGGCCCTGGCCATCGGGCGCGGTCGCCGGGATGCCGTCGGCGTACAGCCGCAGGCCGCGCACCCCGAAGGTGGCGCGGGCGCCGAAGCCGCGCACCGAGATCTGCAGGTCCTGCGCGTAGTTCTGGCGGTTCAGGGCCACCACGCCGGGCACCCGCACCAGCGACTCCGACAGGTTGATCTGCAGCTGGCCGCGCCGGATGGTGGCGCCGTCGATCACGTCGACCGAGGCCGGCGTGTCGAAGGCGTCCTGCGCCACGCCCGGCGTGGCGGTGACCACCACCGGGCGCAGGGTGCGCTCGGGCTCCTCGGCGGCCGGCTGGGCGACGGCCTGGGCAGCGGCGGCCAGCGCGGCCAGGGTCAAGAGGGCATGTCGCATGCGCAAGTCCTTCAGCGTCCCAGCAGCAGCACGGCGCCCAGCAGGACGACAGCCACGGCGATCCACACCCAGCCCGGCACGCCTTTGCGGGGCGTCACGGGCGCCGCCGACGGCGGCGGCAAGGCCGCCTCGGCCAGGTACGACTGCGGATGGCGCCGCTGCATCTCGGCGTCGAAGCGGCGAAAGAAGTCCTCCGCCATCGAACGGGCGACGCCGTCCACCAGCCGCTGCCCCACCTGCGCGATCTTGCCGCCCACCTGGGCCTGCGCTGTGTAGCTCAACTCGCAGCCGGCGCCTTCGGCCGGCGGCGCCAGGTGCACCTGGGCCGAGCCCTTGCCAAAGCCGGCGGCCCCGCCCTGCCCCTCGAACTGCAGCGTGTAGCTGTTGGGCGGCAGCACGTCGGCCAGCAGGATCTTGCCGTTGAAGCGGGCCGACACCGGGCCCACCTTCACCGCCATGGCAATGGCGTACAGGTTCTCGCCCGCGGCCTGCACCTTGTCGCAACCGGGGATGCACAGCTTGAGCACTTCGGGATCGTTGAGCGCGTCCCAGGCCTGTTGCTGGGTCACGGCGAGGCGGCGGCTGCCTTGCATTTCCATGGTCGTTGGTCTCTCTCGGTTCTAGCTTTTGAGCAGGGTTGCCAGGCTGGCGGCGAGGTCGTCGAGCTTTTCCAGGTTATGCACGGCCAGCATGGCATGCGCGTGCCGGTCCAGCAGCACCGCGCCGCGAGCGAGGGGAGCATAGCCGCCATAACGCAGCAGCGGGTTGAGCCAGAGCAGCCGGCGACAGCGGTGCGTCAACCAGTCCAGCTCACGGTCGAGCTCGCGGGCGTCGCCGGTGTCCAGGCCATCGGTCACCACCAGCACCAGGGTGCGGCGGCCGACCAGCCGGCGGGCATGGCGCTGGCGCAAGGTGGCCAGCGACTCGCCCAGCCGCGTGCCGCCGGCGAAGTCGTCGATGGCGCTGCTGGCCGCCGCCAGCATCGCGTCGGTGTCGCCCAGGCGGAAAGCGGGGGTCAGGTCGCTCAGGTGGGTGCCGAAGGCGAACACGTCGCGTCGCCGCTGGCTCTGGGTGGCGGCATGCAGGAAGGCCAGCAGCAGCCGGGCATAGCGCTCCATCGAGCCGGAGACGTCCACCAGCACCAGCAGCGGCAGCGACTCCTTGCGTTGCTGCAGCCGCCGCAGCACCAGCAGCTCGCCGCCGGTGTGGGAGGCTTCGCGCTGCGAACGGGCCCAGTGCAGGCGGGCGCCGCGGCCGCCCGGCCGCATGCGACGCATCTCCAATTGCGGCAGCGGCAACGCGAT
>NZ_JAQGLS010000246.1 GCF_028292805.1 Ramlibacter sp.
GGCCTGGCAGGACGGCCGGCGGCGCGGGTGCGTGGGGGGACAGGGACAGCTCCGGGGCGGCAGCGGCGAGCGCCGTGGTCAGCGCGACCTTTTCGGCGGGATCGGCGCTGCAAAGGGCCTGCAGAGCCCGTTGGCGAAGCTCCATCCCTACAATTCTAGTTTTCCCAAGAAGAAGTCCATGGCGATCTACGAACTCGACGGCCTGGCGCCCCAACTCGGCGAAGGCGCCTGGGTGGCCGACAGCGCCCAGGTGATCGGTGAGGTGCAGCTGGGCGACCACGCCAGTGTCTGGTACGGGGCGGTGGTGCGCGGCGACTGCGGCGAGCCGATCCGCATCGGCCGCAACAGCAACGTGCAGGACGGCTCGGTGCTGCACGCCGACTTCGGCATGCCGCTGACCATCGGCGACAACGTCACCATCGGCCACCAGGTGATGCTGCACGGCTGCACCATCGGCGACGGCTCGCTGATCGGCATCCAGGCGGTGGTGCTCAACGGCGCCAGGATCGGCCGCAACTGCGTCGTCGGCGCCGGCGCCGTGGTGACCGAGGGCAAGGAGTTCCCCGACAACTCCCTCATCGTGGGCGCGCCGGCCAAGGCGATCCGCACGCTCGACGACGCGGCGGTGGCGAAGTTCGCCGTGCTGTCCGGTCACTACGTGAAGAACTCCGCGCGCCATCGCAGCGGGCTCAAGAAGATCGTTTGATGTCCGAGCTGCACAAGTTCATCTTCGAGGGCTTGCCGGTGCGCGGCATGATCGTGCGCCTGACCGATGCCTGGACCGAGATCCTGGCGCGCCGCGCCGACGACGCCGCCGCGCCCTGGCCCTGGCCGGTGGCCGCGATGCTCGGCGAGATGGCGGCGGCCGGCGTGCTGATGCAGTCCAACATCAAGTTCAACGGCGCGCTGGTGATGCAGATCTTCGGCGAAGGGCCGGTGAAGATCGCGGTGGCCGAGGTGCAGCACGATCTGGCGGTACGCGTGACGGCCAAGGTGGTGGGCGAGGTCGAGCCCGACGCCCACCTGCGCGACCTGGTCAACGTCAACGGCCACGGCCGCATGGCCATCACGCTCGACCCCAAGGACCGGGTGCCGGGCCAGCAGCCTTACCAGGGCGTGGTGCCGCTGAACGCGGCCTCGGGCGCGTCGCAGCCGCGGCTGTCGGACGTGCTGGAGCACTACATGCGGCAGTCGGAGCAGCTGGACACGCGCATCGTGCTGGCGGCCGACGGCAAGGTGGCGGCCGGCCTGCTGATCCAGCGGCTGCCCGGCGCCGGCGAAGCCAACGTCGACGGCGGCAAGATGGACCTGGCCGAACAGCTGGAGCACTTCAACCGCATCGCCACGCTGGCGGCCAGCCTGACCGGCACCGAGCTGCTGGAGCTGGACGTCGAGACGGTGCTGCGCCGGCTGTTCTGGCAGGAAAAGCTGTTGCGCTTCGATTTGCAGACGCCGCGTTTTGCCTGCACCTGCAGCCGCGAACGCGTCACCGGCATGATCCGCGGGCTGGGCCGGGAAGAGGCCGAGAGCATCCTGGTGGACCGGGGCGACATCGACGTCTCGTGCGACTTTTGCGGCAAGCACTACCGCTTCGATGCGGTCGACGCCGCCCGCATCTTCATGCCGGCCGGCGATTTGCCGCCCGGGCCGTCGACGGTGCAATAGGGAGCAGAGATCCTTGCGCAGAGGAGGCAAAAATTCAGAAAAGATGAGTTCTGAAAGTCTCCTGGTTCCCTTCTGTGTCCTTGCGTTCGCCTTGTGGTCTTTGCGTGCGGCTGCCGCCTGGTGGCGGCTTACATCGGCGAAGTGGACACAGCCAAGGCCTGCGCCGCCTGCTGGCCAGCCACGCGTTGCGCATCCTGGTTGCCGACCAGGTCGAGCTTGAGCTGTCATCGCCTTTGGGCGGGTTCAGCCACACCTGGGTCTGGCCGCCGCGGAAATCCAGCACCTTCGCCGGCTTGCCCGGACGCACCACGGTCAGGCGGAAGGGCCCGGTGTCGGGCGCCTGCCCGCCGGGGTGCGCGACATTGTGGCCGACGGCGTGGAACTGCACCCGCACCGGCACCTTCACGCTGGCCCCGCCACCGGCTGCAGCAGTTCGAGCCGCGCCGGCCCGGTCAGTTCGGCCGCCGGCGGCTTGCGTTGCGACGTGATCGTGATGCGCTCCGGCTTGCTGCAAGGGGACGCCCCAGGGCGCCGCGGGCCGGCGTGCAGGCGATCGGCACGTGGCCGGGATCCGGGCGCGCCGCAGGCCTGGCGCCAACGACGGCCGCAGCCGGTCTGAAGCTCAGACCAGCCGGCTGAACAGCTTGTGCTCGCACTCCGGGTCGCTGCACTTGTCGCAGTTCCAGGCCCAGGGGCGGCTGGCGTCCGGTTCGGCGCGGGCGGCGCTGCGGCCGGCGAAGCCAAGACTGGCCAAGGCGGCGAGCGCGCTGGCCAGGCGCGCGGCGTCGCGGCCGTAGACCACCTGAAAGTCCACGCCGGCGCGCTGCAGCGCCGCGCGCACCAGCTGGTCGACCGGCTGGCGCACGTGCGGGCCGTCGCGCTGCAGCCCGTCGGCCACCCAGGGCAGGTCCAGCCCGGTGACCAGCGTGGCCTGGTAGCCGCGCTGGCGCTGCAGCGCGAACAGGTGGAGCGTGCCGTCGGCGAACAGCATGCCGCTGTAGACCGCCACCATCAGCGCCGTGGTGTCGGCGATCACGACCTCATGCGCCGCCGCCGCCGCATCCACCCGGCGCTCCTGCTCCTGCGCGATCGGCAACTGCTCCTCGGGCCGCGGCGTGCGGCCGGCGCGGGCGCACCACTCGCGCAGCACCTCGGCCACCAGCGCCACCCGCAGGCCTCGCGCCTGGAAATGGGTTGCCAGCTCCCGCGCCAGCTGCGTCTTGCCGGTGCTCTCGGCGCCGAGCAGGGCGATCCGCCTTGCGCTCACTGGACTTTCCTCCTGGCTGATCGGCGGGCAGCGCGCGGGCGCGGCCTCATTTGGCTATCTGCACCATCACTTCGTTCGGCTTGACCATGCCCAGCTCGGAGCGCGCCTTTTCCTCCACCGTCTCCAGCCCTTCCTGCAGGTCCCGCACTTCGGCGGCCAAGCGCTCGTTGACCTGCTGGGCCTGGGCGTTGTGCGCCTTCTGCTCGTCGCGCTTGCGCTGCATCTGTGCCACCTCGGGCACGCTGCCGCGGCCTATCCACAGCTGGCCCTGCCCCACGGCCAGCAGGATGATCCGCAGGGCGGCGACGGCGCGGCTGGGCACAGGGGGGCC
>NZ_JAQGLS010000266.1 GCF_028292805.1 Ramlibacter sp.
TCTCACTCCACTAGCCAGCCGTCAGCGCTCGACGGGTCTTTTTGACTGGTGTGGCGGCGGCGGTCGGGGCGGCAAGTCGTGGGCCGTTGTTGTGTGCAAGGATGAAGTCGCGCACTTGCGGGTACACGATGTCGCGCCAGCGGCGGCCGCTGAAGATGCCGTAGTGGCCAGCGCCCTTGACTTCCAGGTGCTTCTGGCGCGCCTTGGGAACGTTGAAGCACAGGTCGTGCGCCGCCTCGGTCTGGCCGCTGCCGGAGATGTCGTCGAGCTCGCCTTCGATGGTGAAGTGCGCGGTGGTGGTGATGTCTTGCGGCCGCACGCGCTCGAGCGCGCCGTCGGGGTTGCGCACGTCCCAGGTGCCGTTGACCAGCGCGAACTCCTGGAACACCACCTTGATGGTCTCGAGGTAGTAGTCGGCGTCCATGTCGAGGACGGCGTTGTACTCGTCGTAGAACTGGCGGTGCGCCTCGGCGCTGGTGTCGTCGCCGGCGATCAGATGTTTGAAGTAGTCGTAATGGCTGGACAGGTGGCGGTCGGGGTTCATCGCCACGAAGCCAGAATGCTGCAGGAAGCCCGGGTAGACGCGGCGCCCGGCGCCCGGAAAGTTGGTCGGAACGCGGTAGATCACGTTGTTCTCGAACCAGCCATGGCTCTTGTTCGTCGCCAGGTTGTTCACCGCGGTGGGCGACTTGCGGGCATCGATCGGGCCGCCCATCATGGTCATCGACAGCGGCGTGGCCTCGCCGCGCGAGGCCATCAGCGAGACCGCCGCCAGCACCGGAACGGTTGGCTGGCAGACGCTGATCACGTGGCAGTTGCCGTATTCGGCCTGCAGGTGGCGGATGAAGTCCTGCACGTAGTGGACATAGTCGTCCAGGTGGAACTCGCCTTGCGCCAGCGGCACGGTGCGGGCGTTCTTCCAGTCGGTGATGTAGACCTTGTGGTCGCGCAGCATGGACTTGACCGTGTCGCGCAGCAGCGTGGCGTAGTGGCCCGAAAGCGGCGCCACGATCAGCACGGCCGGCTGTTCCTTGAGCCGGTCCAGGGTCTCGGGCTGGTCCGAGAAGCGCTTGAAGCGACGCAACTCGCAAAATGGCTTGTCCAGCTCCACTCGCTCCTGAATGGCGACGTCGACGCCGTCGACGTCGACGGTGCTGATGCCGAACGTCGGCTTCTCGTAATCCTTGCCGAGCCGGTAGATCAGGTCGTAGGCGGCCGAAACCCGCTGCGCCAGCGGGTTTTGCGCAAACGGTGACAACCTGTTGCTGTAAAGCTTGGAGGCCGCCTGCGCGAAATCGACAAAAGGCTCCATCAAGGAGCGTTGGGCTTCGTAGATCTGGTAGAGCATGTGAGGCCTGTGTTGTGCAGTGCAATATACCAGCCGCCATATTCCAGTGCTCAGCGAACCACGGATGAGCACGGAACTTGTCGTCCTTTCGTCACTTCCTGCCTCCACCGTGACAAGGCCGTACCTTGAATCGGCGCAACTGGATCGCCGCCGCCGCCGCAAGCACCGCGACGGCACCTGGTCGGTGCTCCAGCCGATGTTCCCCGCCGCCGACATTCCAGTGCTGCAGCTGAGCATGGACTACGGCCGCCCGCCGGTCGAGCACTTCGCCCTGGGCCAGCAGCTGAAATCGCTGCGCGAGCGCGGGGTGCTGATCGCGGGCAGCGGCAACATACCTGCGCCCCCCGGCGCGGGGCCGGGGCGATGCAGGCCTACGAGTTCGGCAAGCAGATCGCCGCGCGACCGGAGCAGGGCGGCTGGCGCAGCTGGCCGGGTTCCAGCAGCTGGGGCAAGTGGCGCAGCTGGCGCATCCCACCCACGACCACTACCTGCCGCTGCTGCACGCCGCCGGCGCCGTGGACCCCCAGGAGCCGGTGCGCTTGTTCAGCGCGACCTACCGGTCGGCGTCGATTTGGATGCGGTCGGTGGTCTGGGGGTGAGCGCCTACGCGACCACCTTCGCGATCGACGCGCAGACGTAGTCGATGTTCCTGGTGTTCAGCGCGGCGACGCACATGCGCCCCGTGTCCGTGCCGTACACGCTGAACTCATCGCGCAGCCGCACCATCTGGTCCTTGCCCAGGCCCGAGTAGCTGAACATGCCCACCTGCTGGGTGATGAAGCTCATGTCCTGCTTGACGCCGGCCGCCTTGAGCTTGTCCACCATCAGGCTGCGCATTTCCTTGATGCGCACCCGCATCGCGGCCAGTTCCTTCTCCCACAGGGCGCGCAGCTGCGGCGAGTTCAGCACCGTGGCGCAGATCTGGCCGCCGTGGATCGGCGGGTTGCTGTAGTTGGTGCGGATCATGATCTTCAGCTGCGACAGCACCCGCGCGGTGGTTTCCTTGTCCTGGCACAGCACCGACAGCGCGCCCACGCGCTCGCCGTACAGGCTGAAGCTCTTGGAAAAAGAGGTCGAGACGAAAAAGTCCAGGCCGGCGGCCACGAACTTGCCGATCACGGCGCCGTCTTCGGCGATGCCTTCGCCAAAGCCCTGGTAAGCCATGTCCAGAAACGGCACCAGGCGGCTGGCCTTGACGGTGGCGACCACCTGGTCCCACTGGGCGGGGGTGATGTCGTAGCCGGTCGGGTTGTGGCAGCAGGCGTGCAGCACCACCACGGTGCCGGCGGGCGCCTGGCCAAGGCCGGTCAGCATGCCATCGAAGTCGACGCCCCGCCTGGCCGCGTTGTAATAGGGGTAGGACTCCACGACGAAGCCGGCCTGGCTGAACAGGGCGCGGTGGTTTTCCCAGCTCGGGTCGCTGATCAGCACCTTGGCCTCGGGGTTCAGGTGCTTGAGGAAGTCGGCGCCGATCTTCAGGCCGCCGGTGCCGCCCAGGGCCTGCACGGTGGCGACGCGGCCGCTCTTGACCGGCTCGCTTTCGGCCCCAAATACCAGGCTCTTGACGGCCGCGTCATAGGCGGCGATGCCGTCGATGGGCAGGTAGCCGCGGGCCGCGTGGGCCGCCATCATGGTGGCTTCGGCCTGCTGCACGCACTCCAGCAGCGGCAGCTTGCCGTTGTCGTCGAAGTAGACCCCCACGCCGAGGTTGACCTTTTTCGGGTTTCCGTCAGCGGCAAACTGCTCGTTGAGGCCCAGGATGGGGTCGCGAGGCGCCATTTCGACGGCGGTGAACAGAGACATGGGGGGTCCTTTGGGTGGCTGTAAGCGAAGTCGCCGGGCCTGCTGTACGCTGGCCGGCTTTGTCCGCAATTTTAATGTGTAGCCCCAGGGACTGACCCGCATGAGTGCAATAGCCGACACCGCCGATACCGCCGAGCCCCAGCAGGACGAGAAAAGCGGCGAGTTCATCAGTTTCCCCGGATCGCCATTCGAGCTGTTCATGCCGTACCCGCCCGCGGGCGACCAGCCCCGGGCAATCGAGAAACTGGTCGAGGGCGTGCTGGACGGTGAGGTGTTCCAGACCTTGCTGGGCGTGACCGGCTCGGGCAAGACCTTCACCATGGCCAACGTGATCGCCCGCCTGGGCCGGCCGGCGATCGTGTTCGCCCCCAACAAGACGCTGGCAGCGCAGCTGTATGCCGAGTTTCGAGAATTCTTCCCGAGGAATGCGGTCGAGTACTTCGTCAGCTACTACGACTATTACCAGCCGGAGGCCTACGTCCCCCAGCGCGACCTGTTCATCGAAAAGGACAGCTCGATCAACGAGCACATCGAGCAGATGCGGCTGTCGGCCACCAAGAGCGTGCTGGAGCGGCGCGACAC
>NZ_JAQGLS010000189.1 GCF_028292805.1 Ramlibacter sp.
AATGGTGCTGGCCCAGGCGGTGCTGGTGCTGCCGGTGGTGACGGCCCTGACGCGCCAGGTGGTGGAAGGCGCCGAGTTGGACCATGGCGAGCAGCTGCGCTCGCTCGGCGCCGGCCCGCTGATGCGCAGCCTGCTGCTGGCCTGGGACGAGCGCTATGCGCTGCTCACGGTGGTGATCGCCTCGTTCGGCCGTGCCATCTCGGAGGTGGGCGCCGTGATGATCGTGGGCGGCAACATCGACGGCTTCACGCGCGTGATGACCACCGCCATCGCCCTGGAAACCAGCAAGGGCGATTTGCCGCTGGCGCTGGCGCTGGGGATCGTGCTGCTGGCCGTGGTGCTGGCGCTGAACGCGCTGATCGCGGTCGTCGCGCGCTGGCGCGGCGCGCGCTCCGAAGGCATCGGCGCGCTGCAGGGGGCGGTGGCATGAGCGGCTGGGTGCAACTGAAAGACGTAGCTTTGCGCTTCGGCCCGGTGGCGGCGCTGCAGGGCATCAACCTGCGGATCGCGGCCGGCGAGCGCGTCGCCCTGATCGGCGCCAACGGCAGCGGCAAGAGCAGCTTGCTGCGCGTGCTGCACGGCCTGCTTCGGCCCAGCAACGGCTCGGTGCTGCGCGACGGCGCCATGCGCCAGGCGATGGTGTTTCAGCGCCCGTACGCGTTGCGGGCCTCGGCCCTGGCCAACGTGGCGCTGGGGCCGTGGCTGCGCGGCGCGCGCTGGGGCCCGGCCAAGGAGCAGGCGCTGGGCGCGCTTAGCCGTGTCGGCCTCGCGCCGGTCGCATTGCGCAACGCGCGCACCTTGTCCGGCGGCCAGCTGCAGCGCATGGCGCTGGCCCGCGCCTGGGTGCTGGAGCCGCAGGTGCTGCTGCTCGACGAGCCCACGGCCAGCCTCGATCCGCATGCCAAGCGCGAGGTCGAAGGGCTGATGGCGGATTTCGCGGATGGCGGCACCACGCTGGTGTTCGCCAGCCACAACCTGGGCCAGGTCAAGCGGCTGGCCACGCGCGTCGTCTACATGGAGCAGGGACTGGTGCTGGCCGACCTGCCGGTGCAGGCATTTTTCAACGGCCCGCTGGGCGATACGTCGCGCGAGGCCGAGCTGTTCGTCAAGGGGGAACTGGGATGAGTCTGAAGCAGTCGTTGCGCCGCAGCACGCTGGTCGTGACACTGGCGCTGGCCGCCGGCGGCGCCTGGGCGCGGTCCGCCATCACCATGGCATCCACCACCTCCACCGAGCAGTCCGGCCTGTTCGGCCACCTGCTGCCGCAGTTCAGCAAGGCCACCGGCATCGCCGTCAAGGTGGTGGCCCTGGGCACCGGCCAGGCGATCGACAGCGCCCGCCGCGGCGACGCCGACCTGCTGTTCGTGCACGACCAGTTGGCCGAGGAGAAGTTTGTCGCCGACGGCTTCGCCGCGAAGCGCTACCCCGTCATGTACAACGACTTCGTGGTGGTCGGGCCCAAGGCCGACCCGGCCGGCGTCCGCGGCAAGGACATCGTCGCCGCGCTGCAGAAAATCGCGGCCGCCAACGCGCCCTTTATCTCGCGCGGCGACAAGAGCGGCACCCACGCGGCCGAACTGCGCTACTGGAGCCAGGCCGGCCTGGCGGCAGCCAAGGGCCGCGGCTACAGGGAATGCGGCTGCGGCATGGGCCCGGCGCTGAACATCGGCGCCTCCAGCAACGGCTATGTGCTGGCCGACCGCGGCACCTGGCTCAGCTTCAAGAACCAGGGCGAGCTGGCGGTGCTGGTCGAGGGCGACACCCGATTGCTCAACCAGTACGGCGTGATGGTCGTCAGCCAGGCCAAGCATCCGCATGTGAAGGCCAGGCAGGCGCAGCGCTTCGTCGACTGGATCGTCTCGCCGGCCGGCCAGGCCGTGATCGCTTCGTACAAGATCGGCGGCGAGCAGCTGTTCTTTCCGAATGCCGGCCGGTAAGCCTAGGCCACCAGCGCCGCCGATTTCACCTGCGCCCACACGGCTTGACCCGGCGCCAGCGCCAGCTGGTCCACCGCCCGCGCCGTGATCCGCGCCAGCAGCAGCGCGTCGCCGCAGGCCAGCTGCAGCAGCGCCTGCGACGGATGCGCGCCGGTCGCGATCGCCCGCACCGTGCATGGCAGCAGGTTCTGGATGCTGCTGCGCTCTGGCGGCGCCAGCGCCAGGCTGACGTCGCGCGCCAAGACCCGCACCCGCGCAGCGTGGCCCACGGGCAGGCCGGGGTCGGCGATCCACAGCCGGCCGCCGGCGAAGTCCACCCCGGCCAGGTTCCAGCGGGTGTCGCGCTCGCCAACGGTGCCGTGCAGCAACGCGCCCGCTTCCTGGCCGGGCACGCCCGGCAGGTCGATGCGCGCCAGCGTTTCCGCCAGCGGCCCGGCGGCGGTGACCTGGCCGGCGGCCAGCAGCACGAGATGGCTGGCGAGCCGGGCCACTTCGTCGCCGGAGTGCGTCACGTACAGCATCGGGATGCGCAACTCGTCGCGCAGCCGGTCCAGCCAGGGCAGGATCTCGCGCCGGCGGGCGAAGTCGATTGCCGCCAGCGGTTCGTCCAGCAGCAGGATCCGCGGTTGGGTGGCCAGGGCGCGGGCGATCGCCACCCGCTGGCGCTCGCCACCGGACAGCTGCGCGGGCCGACGCCCCAGCAGCGCGGCGATGCCCAGCAACTCGATCATGGGATCGAGTGTCGCGCTGGTGCCGCCGCAGCGCCTGAGGCCGAATTCGAGGTTGCCGCGCACGTCGAGGTGGTCGAACAGGCTCGCTTCCTGGAACACGTAGCCCAGGCGCCGCCGGTGCGGCGGCACGAAGATGCCGGCGGCGTCGTCCTGCCAGGTCTGGCCATCGATCACGATCCGCGCTTCGGCGGCGCGCTCGAGGCCGGCGACGCAGCGCAGCAAGGTCGTCTTGCCCGAGCCCGAGGGGCCGAACAGCGCCGTCACGCCATGCGCCGGCAGCTGCAGGTCGACGTCCAGCGTGAACTGCGCGCGCGCCAGCCGCAGCCGGATCGACAGCGGGAGCGCGCTCATCCCGGCACCCGCATGCTGCGCCGGTTCAGCAGCGCCAGCCCCAGCAGCACCGTGAAGGAGAACAGCACCATCGCCGCCGACAGCCAGTGCGCCTGCGGGTACTGCAGGGCCTCCACGTGGCCGTAAATCTGGGTCGAGACCACGCGGGTGCGTTCCGGAATGTTGCCGCCGATCATGAGAACCACGCCGAACTCGCCGACCGTGTGGGCGAAGGTGAGGACGGCCGCCTGCACGATGCCGCCTCGCGCCAGCGGCAAGGCCACGTGCAGGAAGCGGTCCAGCGGTGCTGAGCCCAGCGTCGCCGCCGCTTCCAGCGGCCGCTGGCCGATCGCCTCGAAAGCGTGCTGCAGCGGCTGCACCGCGAACGGCAGCGAGTACACCAGCGAGCCGAGCAGCAGCCCGCCAAAGGTGAAGGGCAGCAGCCCGATGCCCAGTGCCTGCGTCAGTTGCCCGCCCCAGCCCTGCGGGCCCAGCGCCACCAGCAGGTAAAAGCCCAGGACGGTTGGCGGCAGCACCAGCGGCAGGGCCACCACGGCGCCGATCGGCCCGCGCCAGCGCGAACGGGTGTGCGCCAGCCACCAGGCCACCGGCGCCGACAGCAGCAGCAGCAAGGCGGTGGTCGCCGTCGCCAGCTTGAGCGTGAGCCAGATGGCTTGCAGGTCGTCCCGGTCCAGGGGCATGCCGCTCAGACCTGGTAGCCGTGGGCGCGCAGCACGGCACGGGCGGCGTCGCCGCGCAGGTATTGCAGCAGCGCCTCGGCAGCCGGGTTGCCGCGGCCGCCGGCCAGCAGCACCGCGTCCTGCCGCAGCGGCTGGTGCAGCCGCGCCGGCACAGTCCAGGCCGAGCCACTGGTGAGGCGCCCGCCGGCCATCACCTGGGCCAGCGCGACAAACCCCAGCGGCGCATTGCCCGAGGCGACGAACTGGAAAGCCTGGCCGATGCTCTCGCCCTGCACCAGGTGCGGCTGCCAGGCGGCCAACAGGCCCAGGCGCTGCAGCACCTGGCGCGCCGCCGCGCCGTAGGGCGCGACGCGCGGATCTGCAATGGCGAGCGGGCCGGCCGGCGGCCGCCGCAGCACGGCGTCGCCGTCGACCAGGCCGGGGCGCGCGCTCCACAGCGCCAGCCGCCCGGTGGCATAGGTGAAGCGGGTGCCGGTGACGGCCAGCCCTTGGCCTTCCAGCCGGGCCGGGGTCTCCTGGTCGGCTGCCAGCAGCACCTCGAACGGCGCCCCGTTGCGGATCTGGGCGTAGAACTTGCCGGTGGAGCCCGGCACCAGCTGCGCCTGGTGGCCGCTGGCCTGGGCGAAGCCGCGGGTGATCTCCTGCATGGCCTGGACCAGGTTGGCGGCCACCGCCACCCGGACCTGGCCAGCGCGGGCCGGCGGGACGGCGGCGAGCGGCAGCAGCAGCAGCAGGCGGCGGGGAATGCGCATCCCGCCGATTGTGCGGGCTGGCGGCCTGGCCTCAAAGGCTGTCGGGCTTGCGGTCCTCGAGCGACGCGGTGGCGGGGCCCAGCGGCGCGCCCGCCGTGGTGCTCGGCGCATGGGACAGCGGCTGCAGCGAGCTGATCGGGATGCCGGAGACCGGTTCGTCGGCACCGCCGTCGTCCCCCGGGCGCGGCATCGTGGGCGGTGTCAGCTGCATCAGCAGTTCGCGCAGCTCGCGCATCGCGGGCGTGGCATTGAGTTGCTCCGAGGCGTGCAGCCAGAGGCCGCCGAAGTGGCTGACCTCGCCCAGCCAGAGGGCGCGGACCATCTTGCGGATCTTGGCTTCCAGCAGCGGCAGCCCCAGCAGCAGGCGCAGCGCCGAATCGCGCTCCCATTGGGCCAGCCGCACCATCCCCAGATAGACGTCCCGGCCGTCCGGGGCGCGGCCGATCTGCCGCACCTCGATGGTGACGACGTCGTCGGCGATGCCCCAGCTGTGGCATTGCGAGGCGATCAGTCCTTCGTACTCGGCTTCGAGCCCCCGGCCCGACGGCATCGACGCGTCCACCTCGGTGTCATGACCGTGATCGTTTCCGCGACGGGCGTCGCGGACAAACAGCTTGCGCAAATCGAACATGGATACGGCGTGGGGCGCTTTGCGGCGCCCAGATTCTTCTTGTCGCCGCGCACCCGCGTTCCGGTGGGCGCGGCGGCGGCGGACCTTCCCGGTCCGGGTGGCTGATCGGTGGCATGCCAACGGCTGGGGCGATTCTAGGTGGGGCCCCGGGCGACTCGACCGTTTTTCGATGCTTTCAGCGACAGCTTGCGGCAAATCGTTGCGCGGCTGATACCAAGCCGGCGCGAAGCCTCCATCGCGTTGCCGCGCGCTTGCGCCACGGCCTTGCGGATCAGGGCGATCTCGACATCGCGCAGCGGCTTGCGAGCGGCGCCGCCGGCGAGCGTCTCACCTTGGGTCTGCGGCAGCGCGTCCAGCCGCAGCCCGGACCCCAGCGGCCGCTCCTGCGGAACGGCGTCGGCCAGGCGGGCGTGGTCGAACAGCGGCTCCCGGGGCCGCGCGAACAGTTCGCTGCAATGCAGCGGCGCGCCCGGGTTGGCGGCCAGTTCGGCCACCATGGCGCGGGCCGCGATGTTGCTGGCGTCGACCCAGCCGTCGCCGTCCAGGCAGACCAGGCCGTCATCGTCGTCGCGGCGCAGCCGCCCGGGCCAGTTCAGGCGCGGCACCAGCCGGTGCGGGCGGGCCAGCGTCGGCGCGTTTTCGATGCTGCGGGCGGATTGCGCCGCCAGGTGCTTGAGTTCGGGCCGCTCCGGCGCGTCGATGCCGGTCAGGTCCAGCTGCCGGCGCAGGCGCCGTCCGGGCCGAACAGCGGGGCGCCGGCGCAGCTGTAGCAACTGGTGGCCTGAAAGAAGTGCTCGCCGCGGTGCAGCCACACCGGATGCAGCTCGCCCAGCGCCGCGCCGATGGCGGTGGTGCCGACGCTGCACTCGGACAGGTCGACGCCGGGGCGGGTGATCAGGGTGGCGCGCCGCTCCGAGCGCTCGATCGGGCCATGGGCATCGACCACCACGCCGTCTTGGTTGGTCAGGAGGGCGAAGTAGCGGGTGCTGGCGATCGCCCGCTCCAGCTGCTCGAGCACCGGCCGCGCAGCCGCCGCCAGCGCGTGGTTGGCCTCCTCGATGCGCCGCGGCTGCTGCGCCGCGATCAGGTCGAAGACGACGCTGTCCTGCGGCCGCAGGCCGCAGGACAGGCAGCGCCGCCACGAGCGCTCGATCCAGGCGTTCTCGTACCAGCCGCCGACCAGCGCGGCGGTGGCCGGACGGCCCTCCTGCAGCACGGCATGGCGGGCCCGCTCGATCTGCCGCAGACGGTGGTCGGCGGCGCCCGCAGCTGCTATGTTCATGGGCGCGTTGCTGGCGGGGGCTGGATTCCCCATCATTGTTCCATTTTGAGATTTTTGCGCACCGCGGCCGGGCATCCTAGGGTTTCGCCTAGGCGAGCGACGCAAGGCGGGTCGAACAATGAATCTCCCGCCAAGGCCCAACCCAGGAGACACGGACATGCAGGTACAACTCAAGGTCAACGGGCGAGCGTCGTCCATCGACGTTGCGCCCAACACGCTGCTGGTGACGGCGCTGCGCGAGAACCTGCGGCTGACCGGCACCCACGTGGGCTGTGACACGGCCCAGTGCGGCGCCTGCACCGTGATCGTCAACGGCCGCGCCATCAAGTCGTGCAACACGCTGGCGGTGCAGCACCCCGGCGCCGAGATCACCACCATCGAAGGGCTGGCCGCCGCCGACGGCACCATGCACCCGATGCAGGCGGCCTTCAAGGAGTGCCACGGCCTGCAGTGCGGCTTCTGCACGCCCGGCATGGTGATGAGCGCGCTGGACCTGTGCCAGCGCCACCCGAACGCCAGTGACACGCAGATCCGCGAGCAGCTGGAAGGCAACATGTGCCGCTGCACCGGCTACCAGAACATCGTCAAGTCGGTCCAGGTCGGGCAGGCGGCGATGGCCGCCAGGCCCTGAACGCCACCAAGGAGGCAATCATGGGTGCATCCGATTTCGCCAAGCTGCCGCACATCGGCGAGGCCGTGCGGCGCAAGGAAGACTACCGGTTCCTGACCGGCAGCGGCCAGTACACCGACGACATCAACCTGCCCAACCAGCGCTACGCGGTGTTCGTGCGGTCGCCGCATGCGCATGCGGCCATCACCGGCATCGACACCTCGCGGGCCGCGGCCATGCCCGGCGTGATGCGGGTGTTCACCGGCAGCGACGTGGAAGGCAAGATGGGCGGGCTGCCCTGCGGCTGGCTGATCACCAGCACCGACGGCACGCCGATGAAGGAGCCGCCGCACCCGATCCTGGCGCAAGGCAAGGTGCGCTACGTGGGCGACCACGTGGCCATGGTGGTGGCCGACACGCTGGAGCAGGCCCGCGACGCGGCCGAAGCGGTGGCGGTGGACTACGACGTGCTGTCCGCGGTGGTGGACGTGCGGCAGGCCGCCGGTGCCAGCGCGCTGCACGAGGCCGCGCCCGACAACCGCTGCTACAAATGGGCGATCGGCGACAAGGCGGCGGTCGATGCCGTATTCGCCAGCGCGCACCACGTCACCAGGCTGGCCATCACCAACAACCGGCTGGTGCCCAACGCGATGGAGCCGCGCGCCGCGCTGGCTTCGTTCAGCCGCGCCACCGACGACTACACGCTGTATGTGTCCAACCAGAACCCGCACGTCGAGCGGCTGCTGATGACGGCCTTCGTGCTCGGCTTGCCGGAGCACAAGGTGCGCGTGATCGCGCCCGATGTCGGCGGCGGCTTCGGCTCCAAGATCTTCCTGTACGCGGAAGACGTGGCGCTGACCTGGGCCTCCAAGCAGCTGAACTGCCCGGTCAAGTGGACCTGCGACCGCAGCGAGGCGTTCCTGTGCGACGCCCACGGCCGCGACCATTCGACGCAGGCCGAGATGGCGATGGACAGCCAGGGCAAGTTCCTGGCGCTGCGGGTGCACACCGACGCCAACCTGGGCGCCTATCTGTCGACGTTCTCCACCGCGGTGCCCACCATCCTGTATGCGACGCTGCTGGCGGGCCAGTACACCACGCCGCAGATCCACGTCGAGGTGGACGCCTGGTTCACCAACACCTCGCCGGTCGATGCCTACCGAGGCGCCGGCCGGCCCGAGGCCACCTACATGCTGGAGCGGCTGGTGACGCGCTGCGCCTGGGAAATGGGGCTGGCGCAGGACGAGATCCGGGAGCGCAACATGATCACCAGCTTTCCCTACCAGACGCCGGTGGCGCTGCAGTACGACACCGGCGACTACCTGGGTGCGATGTTCAAGGCCAACGCGCTGGCCGATGTGAAGGGCTTCGAGGCGCGTCGCCGCGCCAGCGAGGCCAAGGGCTTGCGGCGCGGCCTGGGCTACAGCAGCTACATCGAAGCTTGCGGCATCGCGCCGTCGAACATCGCCGGCGCCTTGGGCGCACGGGCCGGCCTGTTCGAATGCGGCGAAATCCGTGTCCACCCGACCGGCAGCGTCACCGTGTTCACCGGCTCGCACAGCCACGGCCAGGGCCATGAAACCACCTTCGCGCAGGTGGTGGCGGCGCGGCTGGGCATTCCGGTGGAGAACGTCGACGTGGTGCACGGCGACACCGGCCGCGTGCCGTTCGGCATGGGCACCTACGGCTCGCGCTCGATCAGCGTCGGCGGCGCGGCGATCATGAAGGCCCTGGACAAAATCGAAACCAAGGCCAAGAAGATCGCGGCTCACCTGATGGAAGCGGGCGACGGCGACGTCGAATTCGCCGGCGGCGAGTTCCGCATTAAGGGCACCGACAAGATGGTGACCTTCGGCCAGGTGGCGCTGACGGCCTACGTGCCGCACAACTACCCGCTCGACAAGCTGGAGCCGGGCCTGAATGAAAACGCGTTCTACGACCCGGTCAACTTCACCTTCCCGGCCGGCACCTACATCGCCGAGGTGGAGATCGACCCGGCCACCGGCACGGTGCGGCTGGACCGCTTCACCGCGGTGGACGACTTCGGCACCATCATCAACCCGATGATCGTCGAGGGCCAGGTGCATGGCGGGCTGGTGCAGGGCATCGGCCAGGCGCTGATGGAGAACTGCGTGTACGACAAGGACAGTGGCCAGCTGCTGACCGGCTCGTTCATGGACTACGCCATGCCGCGCGCCGACGACTTCCCCCGGTTCACGCTCGACACCGTCTGCACCCCGTGCACCCACAACCCGCTGGGCACCAAGGGCTGCGGCGAAGCCGGCGCCATCGGTTCGCCGCCGGCCGTGATGAACGCCGTGCTCGACGCCCTGAAAGACCTGGGCGTGAAAGACCTGGACATGCCGGCCTCGCCGGCGCGCGTCTGGGAAGCGATTCAGGCCGCCCGACCCTGACACCGAAGGAGACCACCACATGTATGCATTCACCTTCGAACGTCCGGCCACCCTGGCCGACGCCACCCGGCTGGCCGGCAACACCAGCGCCAAGGTGCTGGCGGGCGGCCAGACCTTGCTGGCCTCGATGAAGCTGCGGCTGGCCAGCCCCGAGCAGCTGGTCGACCTGGGCGCCGTGCCAGAGCTGGTCGGCATCCGCCGCGAGGGCAACGCCCTGGTGATCGGCGCCATGGCCAGGCACGCCGACGTCGCCGTGCATGCGGACGTCAAGTCCGCGCTGCCGGCGCTGGCCGATCTCGCCGGCGGCATCGGCGACCGCCAGGTGCGGGCGATGGGCACGCTGGGCGGCTCGGTGGCCAACAACGACCCCTCGGCCTGCTATCCGGCCGCGCTGCTGGCGCTGGGCGCCTCCGTGCGCACCACCCAGCGCGAGCTCGGCGCCGACGATTTCTTCCAGGGCATGTTCAGCACCGCCTTGCAGGACGGCGAGCTGATCACCGCGGTGCGCTTTCCGCTCGCCCGGCGCGCGGCCTACATCAAGTTCAAGCAGCCGGCCTCGCGCTTCGCGCTGGTGGGCGTGTTCGTGGCGCAGACCGCCCACGGCGTGCGGGTGGCGGTCACGGGCGGCGGCAACGGCGTGTTCCGCCACCAGGGGCTGGAGTTGGCGCTGAGCCGCAACTTCACGCCCGAGGCCGCGGCGACGGTGAAGATCGAGGCCGGCGACCTGTCGTCCGACCTGCACGCCAGTGCGGCGTACCGCGCCAACCTGATCAGCGTGCTGACGCAGCGGGCGGTGGCGAAGGCGCTTGGTTAGCCCCTCTTGGCCTCCCCCCAGGCGGAAGACAGGGTGGGGGCGCTCCGGACCGCCGCGCTGCCCCCACCCCAACCCCAACCCTCCCCAAGCAGCAAGGGAGAATGGACAACGATGACCGCCTTCCCCTCCATCGACACCCTCCAGCAGTCGCTGCGCGACAGCGGCTACTTTGCCGACCGCCGTCTTGCCACCGCCGTCTTCCTGGCCCTGAAGCTGCAGCGGCCGCTGCTGCTGGAAGGTGAGCCCGGCGTCGGCAAGACCGAGCTGGCCAAGGCGCTGGCAGTGGCGCTGCAGCGCACGCTGCTGCGGCTGCAGTGCTACGACGGCCTCGAGCTGCGGGAAGCGCTTTACGAATGGAACTACGCCGCGCAGTTGCTGCACATGCGCGCGGCCGAGGGCAAGGAGAGCATCGAGCAGGTGGAGCGCGAGGTCTACCAGGACCGCTACCTGATCCGGCGGCCGCTGCTGCAGGCGCTGCAGGCGCCCGAGCCCGGGGCCGTGCTGCTGATCGACGAGGTCGACCGCGCCGACGAGCCGTTCGAAGCGTTCCTGCTGGAATACCTGGGCGAGTACCAGGTCAGCATCCCGGAGATCGGCACCATCCGCGCACGGGCCGTGCCGGTCACCATCCTCACCAGCAACCGCACCCGCGAGCTGAACGACGCGGTCAAGCGCCGCTGCCTGTACCACTGGCTCGACTACCCGGAGCGCGAGCGCGAGCTGGCCATCGTCCGCTCGCGCGTGCCGGAGGCCGGCGAGGTGCTGTCCAGGCAGGTGGCGGACTTCGTCGGCCGGCTGCGCAGCCAGCCGTTCGCCAATGCCTTCCAGCGGGCGCCGGGCATTGCCGAGAGCGTCGAGTGGGCCAAGGCGCTGGTGGCGCTGGACACGCTGGTGATCGACCCGGAAGTCATCGCCGACACGGCCGGCATCCTGTTCAAGCAGCGCGAAGACGTCGCGGCCCTCACCCGCGATCTGAGCGCCGAGCTGCTCAAGCCCGAGCCGCAAGCGGCCTGACGTGCTGCTCGGCGACGCACGCAGCGGCAAGTTCGCCGACAACATCGGCGGCTTCGGCCGGGCCTTGCGCCGCGCCGGCCTGCATGTGGACAGCGCCCGCATCGCGTTGGCGCAAGAGGCCGCGCAGCTGGTGGGCGTAGCCGCGCGCGAGGATTTCGGCGCCGCGCTGGAGGCGGTGCTGGTCACCCGCCAAGCCGACCGCGCGGTGTTTCGCGAGCTGTTCGACGCCTGGTTCCGCGACCCGGAGGTGGCCCACCAGCTGCTGGCGCAGATGCTGCCCGCGGCCGAAGCAAAAGCGGAACCCAGGAAACGGCGCCCGCGCGTGAACGAAGCGCTGGCGCCGCAGCGGCGCTTTGGTGATCCGCCGGCGCCGCGCAACGACAAGGAAGTGCGGTTCGACGCCGCCATGACGGCCAGCGACATGGAACGGCTCAGGCACGCCGACTTCAACGCGCTCTCGGCGAGCGAATTCCGGCTGGTGGAGCGGCTGGTGCGCGACATCGCGCTGCCGGTGCCGCGCGTGCCCGGGCGCCGCACGCGCCCCGGCGCGCGC
>NZ_JAQGLS010000318.1 GCF_028292805.1 Ramlibacter sp.
AGCAGCTGGTTGCGCGCCGCGATCAGCGCGTCGCGACCGGCGCCGCCGCGGTCCTGCAGCCGGAAGGTGAAGCCCGAGGCCGTGCCCAGCTCGGGGATGGGCGGAGGGCTGAGCGGAAAGATGAAGGCGTCGCGAATGCTCGAGAGCGCGCCGAAGGCCTTGCCCGCCAGCGTCTGCGCCGAGTGCTCCTCGCCCTTGCGCTCGTCCCAGTCCTTCAGCGTCACGAAGGCGAGCGCCGCGTTCTGGCCCTGGCCCGAGAACGAGAAGCCCAGCACCCCGACCATGCTCTGCACCTCGGGTTGCTTGAGCACCCAGGCCTCCACCTGCTCGATCACGCCGCGCGTGCGGTCGATGGTGGCGCCCGGCGGCAGCTGGATGTTCACCAGCATGTTGCCCTGGTCTTCCTGCGGCAGGAAGGATGTGGGCAGGCGCGTGTAGATCAGCGCCGCCACGCCGGCGATCGCCGCGTAGATGATCAGGTAGCGCGAGGCGCGCCTGAGAATGCGCGTGACCAGGCCTTCGTAGCCGTGCGCGGTGCGTGCGAACAGCCGGTTGAAGGCCCCGAAGAAGCCGCGCTTTTCCTCGTGGTGGCCGGCCGGTACCTGCTTGAGCAGCGTGGCGCACAGCGAGGGCGTGAGCGACAGCGCCATGAAGGCCGAGAAGCTGATCGAGGCCACCATCACGGCCGCGAACTGGCGGTAGATGTTGCCGGTCGAGCCGGCAAAGAAGGCCAGCGGCACGAACACCGAGATCAGCACCACCGTCACGCCGATGATGGCGCCCGAGATCTGGCCCATGGCCTTGCGGGTCGCCTCGCGTGGCGGCAAGCCCTCGTGGCTCATGATGCGCTCGACGTTCTCCACCACCACGATGGCGTCGTCGACCACGATGCCGATCACCAGCACCATGCCGAACATGGTCAGCACGTTGATGGAAAAACCCAGGGCCAGCAGCGCGCCGAAGGTGCCCAGCAAGGCGATCGGCACCACCAGCGTGGGGATGATGGTGTAGCGCCAGTTCTGCAGGAACAGGAACATCACCAGGAACACCAGCGCCACCGCTTCCAGCAGCGTCACCACCACCTGGCTGATGGAGATCCGCACGAAGCGCGAGCTGTCGTACGGAATCTCCCACTTGACCCCGGGCGGAAAGAACTGCGCCAGCTCGGTCATGCGCTTGCGCACCGCATCGGCCGTGGCCAGCGCGTTGCCGGTGGGGGACAGCTGCACGCCGATGCCCGACGAAGGCTTGCCGTTCAGGCGCGCCGCGGTGGCGAAGTTCTGGGCGTCCAGTTCGACCCGGGCCACGTCCTTGAGGCGCACGGTGGAGCCGTCGGGGTTGGCGCGCAGCACCACTTCCTGAAACTGTTCGACCGTGCCGAGCTGGCCGTTGACCACCACGGTGGCGGCGATGCCCTGCCCCGCGACGTTGGGCAGTTCACCGATGGAGCCGGCCGACACCTGCGCGTTCTGCGCGCGGATCGCGGCCACGACCTCGGCCGACGAGAGGTTGAAGCCGACCAGCTTTTGCGGGTCGAGCCAGACGCGCATCGCCGCTTCGGTGCCGAACAACTGGGCCTGGCCGACGCCGGGCAGGCGCTGCAGTTCCGGCACCACGTTGCGCGAGGCGAAGTCGCCCAGGTCCACCGGCGTGAAATTCGGGTCGTCCGAAGACAGGATGGCGAACAGCAGAAAGTTGGAGCGCGACTTGTCCACGCGCACGCCTTGCTGCGTCACGGCGGCGGGCAGCCGCGGCGTGGCGCGGGCCAGCCGGTTCTGCACGTCCACCTGCGCCAGGTCGGCGTTGGTGCCGGGCTCAAAGCTCAGGGTCAGCGAGCCGGTGCCGTTGGCCTGGGCCACCGACTCCATGTACGCCAGGCCGGGCGAGCCGTTCATTTCCTGCTCGATGACGCTGATCACGCTTTCTTCCAGCACCTTGGCGGAGGCGCCCGGATAGGTGGCGTTGATCACGATGGCCGGCGGCGCCACCGGCGGGTACTGGGCCACCGGCAGCTGCGTGATGGCGACGCCGCCCATCACGATGATGAACAGCGCGATGACCCACGCGAAGATGGGACGGTCGATGAAGAACTTGGCCATGCGCGCCTCAGCTCTTGGCGGCCTGCGAGGCCGGCCTGGCAGCCGGAACGGCAGCCGTGCCGGCCGGGCCGGCGGGGGCGGCACCGGGCGCGGTCCATGGCACCGGCTTGACCGGCTTGCCCGGCTGCATCTTCTGGAAGCCGTCCACCATCACCTGTTCGCCGGGCTTGAGCCCGCTGAGCACCACCCACTTGCCGCCCTGCGAGCCGCCGACGCCGATCTTGCGCGGGCTCACCTGGCCGTCCGCGGCCACCACCATCACGGTGTCGCCCTGGGGCGAGCGCGTCACGGCCTGCTGCGGCAGCAGCATCGCGTTGCCGGCCTTGGCCTGCTCGATCTGCACGCGCACGTACATGCCCGGCAGCAGCATCGAGCCGGGGTTGGGCACTTCGGCGCGCAGCGTCACCTGGCCGGTCGCGGGGTCCACGGTGAGGTCCGCGAACAGCAGGCGGCCGGGCTGCGGATGGCGGCTGCCGTCCTCGAGCAGCACGCGCACTTCCGCGCCGTCGGCGCCCGCGCGCTTGAGCTTGCCTTCCTGCAGGGCGCGGCGCAGCTCCAGCACCTCGTTGGCGCTCTGGGTGAAGTTCACGTACAGCGGGTCGACCTGCTGGATCACGGCCAGCGGCGTCGCTTCGCCCTGCCCCACCAGCGCACCCTCGGTGACCAAGGAGCGGCCGATACGGCCGGCGATCGGTGCGGTGACGGAGGCATAGCCGAGGTTGATCTCGGTGGTGCGCACCGCAGCGCGGGCGGCCGCCACTTCGGCCTCGGCCGCCTTCTGCGCGGTGACGGCGTTCACGTATTCCTGCTTGCTGATGGCGTTGGCTTCCACCAGTGGGCGGTAGCGCTCGGCGAGCGCGGCGGCCTGCCCCAGGTTGGCCTGAGCCCGGGCCAGGCTGGCTTGCGAGCTGGCGTTGGCGGCCGACAAGGTGCCGGCGTCGATGCGGTACAGCACCTGGCCGGCGCGCACGTCGCTGCCTTCGCGGAACAGGCGCTGCTGCACGATGCCGGCGGCGCGCGCGCGCACCTCGGCCACGCGCGAAGCCTCGAGCCGCCCGGGCAGTTCGGTGACCAGGCCCACGTCACCCGTGGCGACGGTGATCACGCCCACTTCGGGTGGCGGGGGC
>NZ_JAQGLS010000319.1 GCF_028292805.1 Ramlibacter sp.
GACCTTGCCCGTCGTGTACCGGCGCGATGCGGCAGGGCTCGTCCATGAAGTGTGGATCCTGACGGCGGACGAGTACAGCCGGCTGACCGGCGCGACCGGGGGGCAGCGGTTCGATGAATTGCTGGCCTTCATCTTCGGCGCACGGCGCTAGGAGGCCGCATGACCCGCAAAGTTTTCATCAAGACCTTCGGCTGCCAGATGAACGAGTACGACTCGGACAAGATGGCGGACGTGATGCACGCGGCCGAAGGTTACGAGCCGACCCAGGACGTCGAGCAGGCCGACCTGATCCTGTTCAACACCTGCTCGGTGCGCGAGAAGGCCCAGGAGAAGGTGTTCTCCGACCTCGGGCGCGTCAAGCACCTCAAGGCCAAGGGCGTGCTGATCGGCGTCGGCGGCTGCGTCGCCAGCCAGGAAGGCGCCGCCATCATCGAACGCGCGCCCTACGTCGACGTGGTGTTCGGCCCGCAGACGCTGCACCGCCTGCCGCAGTTGCTGGCGCAGCGCCAGCGCCTGCAGCGGCCCCAGGTCGACATCAGCTTCCCCGAGATCGAGAAGTTCGACCACCTGCCGCCGGCCCGCGTCGACGGCGCCACCGCCTTCGTCAGCATCATGGAAGGCTGCTCCAAGTACTGCAGCTATTGCGTGGTGCCTTACACCCGCGGCGAGGAAGTGTCGCGGCCGTTCGACGACGTGCTGACCGAAGTCGCCGGCCTGGCCGACCAGGGCGTCAAGGAAGTGACGCTGCTCGGCCAGAACGTGAATGCCTGGCGTGGCCGCATGGGCGAGACGGCGGAGATCGCCGACTTCGCGTTGCTGCTCGAGTACGTCGCCGAGATTCCAGGCCTGGAGCGCATCCGCTACACCACCAGCCACCCCAACGAATTCACCCAGCGCCTGATCGAGGCTTACGGCAAGATCCCCAAGCTGGTGAGCCACCTGCACCTGCCGGTGCAGCACGGCAGCGACCGCATCCTGATGGCGATGAAGCGCGGCTACACGGCGATGGAATACAAAAGCACGGTGCGCAAGCTGCGCGCAGTCCGGCCGCAGCTGTCCATGTCCAGCGACTTCATCGTCGGCTTTCCCGGCGAGACCGAGGAAGACTTCGGCAAGATGATGAAGCTGGTGGACGACGTGGGCTTCGACGCCAGCTTTTCGTTCATCTTCAGCCCGCGACCGGGCACCCCGGCGGCGGCGTTGCACGACGACACCCCGCACGCGGTGAAATTGAAGCGGCTGCAGCACCTGCAGGCGGTGCTGGAGGACAACATCCGCCGCATCAGCGCCAGCCGCGTCGGCACGGTGCAGCGCATCCTGGTGGAGGGCCCGTCGCGCAAGGACAAGCTGGAGCTGATGGGGCGCACCGAGTGCAACCGCATCGTCAACTTCGCCGGCCCGCAGCGGCTGGTGGGGCAGATGGTGGACGTGACCATCACCGAGGCTTACCCGCACTCGCTGCGCGCGCAGGTGCTGGTGGCCGAGTCGGCCGTCGCCGCGGCCTGAGCAGCGGCCGGAGCACACGCGTGATCGGAGTTCGTGCGAGAACCGGGCTGCGCAGCGCGCGGACCGGCTCTCCTTGTGGAGAGGGTCCGGCTTTGCCGGTCCTCTCCACGCTGATCGAGCCACCGGAAAATCGCGTGGCGGTTTTCCGGTGATCCCCTAGATGTCGTTTCGCCAGCTGCTGCTGGTTGCCTTCATGCTGATCGCCGCCCTGCTGGGCGGCACGGCCTTGCGCTCGGTGGTGATCCTCGAGCGCCTGATGGCGCAAAGCAGCAAGGAAGCCGCGCGGGCGCTGGAGCTCAATGGCGCGGCCCAGGCGCTGGCCGCGCGCAGCGCCGGCATGGAGCGCTCGGCGCGCCAGTCGCTGGTGCTCAACGACGCGGTGCTGCGCCGGCGCTTTGCCGAAGAGTTCCGCGGCGCCGAGGCCTCGCTGCAGCAGATGGCCGCCGCCGGCCTGGCCGGGCGCGAGGTGACCGTCTGGCGCAAGCAGGCCGGGGACATCGCCGGCCTGGTCGACGGCCCACTGGAGACGGCACTGGAGCGCGAGCGGCGGGTGGCGGCCGAGTTCCGTGAGCTCGATGGCGTCAACGGCCGCATCATGGCGCAGGTGCAGGGCCTGATCGAGGGCCGCGACAAGTCGCTGCGCGAGCAGCTCGATCGCGCCCGCGCCCGGCTGATGCAGCAGGTGGTGGGCGCGATCGCGCTGGCCGTGGTGCTGGCGGTCGGCTTCGGCATCTGGCTGGCGCGCCCGTTCAAGCGGCTGGAGCGCGCCATCGTGCAGCTGGGCGAAAACCGGCTGGCCGAGCCGATCAACATCCCCGGCCCGTCCGACGTGCGCGGGGTCAGCCAGCAGCTGGACTGGCTGCGGCTGCGCCTGACCGAACTTGACGCCGACAAGGCCCGCTTCCTGCGCCACGTGTCGCACGAGCTGAAGACGCCGCTGGCGGCGCTGCGCGAAGGCGTGGCGCTGCTGCAGGACGGCGTCGCCGGCGCGCTCAGCGCCGACCAGGAAGAGGTGGTGGGCATCCTGCACCAGAACACGCTGGCGCTGCAGGCCCAGATCGAGGCGCTGCTGCAGTTCAACGCCGCCGCCTTCGAGGCGCGCCAGCTGCGCCGCCGCAAGAGCGACCTGCTGGCGCTGCTGCGCGACCAGGTGGAGGCGCAGCGGCTGCAATGGCGCAGCCGCGGCCTGCAGGTGGTGGTCGAGGGCGCGGCGCCGGCGCTGCCGGTGGATGCCGACAAGCTGGGCGCCGCCGTCGCCAACCTGCTGTCCAACGCCATCCGGTTCTCGCCCGCGGGCAGCACCGTACGGCTGCAACTGGCCACCAGCGACGCCGGCGTCACCATCGACATCCGCGACCAGGGGCCGGGCGTTTCCGGCGCCGATGGCGGCCGGGTGTTCGAGCCGTTCTACCGCGGCGAGCGGCAGCCCGAGGGCGCCGTGCGCGGCACCGGCATCGGCCTGTCGATCGTGCAGGAGTACGTTTCGGCGCATGGCGGCCGGGTGCGGCTCGTGTCCGACAGCGACGGCGGCCATTTCAGGATAGAACTGCCCCATGCAAGCTGAATTTCTGCTGGCCGCGCTGCTGACGGCGGCGCTGGCCGGATGTGCCGTGCTGGGACCGGCGCCGCGGCCCCCACCGTCGCCCGCCACCGTGCCGGCGCCGGCGCCCACGCCCC
>NZ_JAQGLS010000011.1 GCF_028292805.1 Ramlibacter sp.
GCCGCTCATGCCGGCTGCCCCGCTCGCAGCGCGACCAGCAGCCGCCCCGAGGCGATGGTCGCGCGCCGGGTGCCGACCACGAAGCTGTAAAGGCAGCCGCCGGCCGAGCGGCTGAGCAAGGCGGCCCGCACCGACAGCGCTTCGCCATCGGTGGGAATCTGCGGCAGCTCCAGCCGCACGTCGACCAGGGTGGCCAGCATGCCGGCGCGCGGCCCGTCGGAGCGTTCCAGCAGGGCGCCGTGCACCGCGGTGGCCTGGGCCGCGTATTCGATGGCGGCGATGGCTGGCACCCGGCCGTCGCGGGCCAGCGGATGGCCGGCGGCGGGCAGGGCGCTGGTGCAGGCGATCTCCTGCTCGCTCCACTCGGTGACGGCGTCAAGCAGGCACATGGCGCCGGCATGCGGCACCAGGCCTTCGATGCCGGTGCGGTCGATCTTCATGGCTGCGCCTCCTCGCGCGCCAGCGCCAGCAGCTGCCCGCCCAGTGCGAAGCGGGCAACGGCGCCGGCCGGCTGCTCCAGCAGGCCCAGCGCCGCCAGGGCGCGGACGCTGCTGTTGCCGGCCCATTCCGGTCGCAGCCAGTCGGGCAATGGCGACGGCGCCAGGTCGGCGGCCGGTTCCAGCGCCAGCCGAAAGCGGCCCAGCCCGGGCGCCGCGGCGGCGTTGGCGGCGGTCAGCACGAAGGCGGCAGCCGTGCCCTGGGTGACGGGCAGCAGTTCGTCCAGCGGCGCCGTCATGGCCGGGTCGGACACCACCAGCAGCACCGGCTGGCCGCTGGCCATGGCATCGGTGACGGCGCACAGCAGGCCGCAGGCGAAGCTGTCCAGCCCCATGCTGACGACCGTCGCCGGCTGCTTGTTGCCCCAGCCGATCGAGAAGTAGCCCGAGGGCGCGTTGTGCACGGAGTTGGTGAACAGCAGTGGCGAGATCTGGCCAGTGGTGGCCAGCGCTTCGAGCATCTGCTGGCAGACCTCGCCCGTGCCTTCGTCGGTGGCGAACACCGAGCGCAGTTGCGCCGGGTCGAACGGCGACGATTCCAGCGCCTGCGCCACGCAGGCCAGCGCCAGCCGCACGGCCTGGCTGGCGCGGCGCCGCTCGGCGGCCGGCAATTGCGACAGCGGCGGCAGCACCAGCGGCGAGGGCTCGGGCGCGCGCCCGTCGCGACAGGCCTGGCGCAGGTCGGCCAGGGTCGGCAGGCCGGGGGCCAGGACACCGGCGGCGTGCAGCTCGAAGATCAGCGGCTTCATCTCACGCGCCCGCGCTGAAGACCAGGGCGCAGTTGCTGCCGCCGAAGCCGAAGTTGTTGCTGAGGGCATGGCGCAGGCCGGACGGCCGCGCCTGCGTGACCAGCTCCACCGCCAGGGCCGGATCGTGCTGCTGCAGATTGGCCGAAGGCGGCAAGGTCCTGCGCTCGACGGCCGTCGCCGTGATCACGGCTTCCACCACGCCGGCCGCGGCCAGTGCGTGGCCCGTGATGCCCTTGGTGGACGACAGCGGAACGGCGCCGGGCCCGAACACCGACGCCACCGCGGCGGCTTCGGAGCGGTCGTTGGCGGCGGTTGCCGTGCCGTGGGCATTGACCCAGCCGATGTCGGCCGGGGCCAGCCCGGCCTGCGCCAGCGCGGCCCGCATCGCCGCCTGCGCGCCTTCGCCTTCCGGGTGCGGCGTCGACATGTGCCAGGCGTCGCTCGATTCGCCGCCGCCGCTCACGCCGACCGCGGCCGGCGCCGCTTCGACCAGCATGAAGCCGGCGGCTTCGCCGATCGAGATGCCTTTGCGGGCGGCATCGAAAGGCCGGCAGATCTCTTCGGACAGCAGCTGCAGGGCATGAAAGCCGTGCAGCGTCGACAGGCACAGGCTGTCGGAGCCGCCGACCACCGCTGCGTCGACCACGCCGGCGGCGATCCAGCGCTGCGCCAGCAGGAACACCTTGGCGCTCGACGAGCAGGCAGTGGACACGGTGGCCAGCGGCCCTTGCAGGCCCAGCGTCTGGGCGCAAAAGCGGCTGAGCGCATCGACCGCGTGGGTGCGGCGGTAGTCGAAGCCGGCCGGCCAGCTGCCGCTCTCGCGCCGCCGTGCATAGGCCGGCTCGGTGCTTCCGATGCCGGAGGTGCTGGTGCCCAGGATCACGGCGATGCGGTGGGCGCCGTGGCGGTTGCGGGCGGCCGCGACCGCTTGCTGGAACGCCGGGTCCTGCAGCGCCAGCCAGGCCAGCCGGTGGTTGCGGCAATCCCAGGCGCCCAGGTGCGCCGCCAGGGCCGGATCGTCCACGCCCGGCACCGCGCCGACCCAGCAGGGCAGGTCGCACCAGTCCAGCGTGTTGGCGCGCAGGCCGCTGCGGCCCTGCACGGCCGCGTCCCACAGCGCGCCGGCGCCATGGCCGGCCGCGCTGACCACGGTGCTTGCCTGGATGCCCAGCATGGTGTTCAGGCGATGGGCCGGCATTCGAGCAGCGTGTGATAGCCGCCGACGCCGTCGGTGGAGCGCGACACCGTCAGGCCGGCGCGCTCGATCAGCTGCAGGAAGACGGCCGAGTCGTACATCTGGCTGTTGCCGTTGGCCACGCAGCTGAAATACAGCGACGTCTGCTGCAGGCTGAAGGCGGCCGCCTCGAAGCGTTGCCGGTCCCAGAACAGCTCCAGGATCCAGATGCGGCCATGCGCCGGCAGTGCAGCCCTGGCCTTGCGCAGGATGGCCACCACTTCGTCCTCGGAAAAGCAATCCAGGAACTGGCTCATCCAGATCAGGTCGTAGCCGCCGGGCAGCGGAGCGTCCGGGTCGAGCAGGTCCACCGGATGCGTCCGCACGCGCTGGCCGAAGCCGGCGGCGTCCAGCCGCTCGCGAGCCCGTGCCAGCTGGGGCGGCAGATCGACCAGCCCGATCTCGAGCTGCGGCAGCCGCGCCAGGCAGAACTGCGCCCATTTGCCGGTGTTGCAGCCCACGTCCATCAGCCGCCTGGGCGCGCCGGCGGCCAGCCGCTCGCAGGCGGCCGGGAAGGCCAGGTCGGAGTAGAAGTGGTCGAAGGCATGCCAGCTGGCGCGGGCCGGCTCCGGCATCGCCTGCAGGCCCTGGTACAGCGTGGCCCAGGGCCCGAGCTCCTTCAAGCCGGCCGGGCGGCCTTCGGTGAGCGATGCCTCCAGGTGCGCGGCGGCGTCGTAGCAGACGTCGCGGGTGAAGTCGAAGTTGACGCGCGTCATTTCGTCCTCCAGCAGAAACAGGCCCAGCTTGCCCAGGCGAAAGCGCCCTTCGGCGCGCCAGACGATGTGCAGGCCCAGGCCCGCTTCGAGCAGCACGCGCACGGCGTACGCCGGCAGCGCGGTCTGCCGCGTCACGTCCTCCATGGTGCAGCCTTCGGGGCCGGCATCCCGCAGCGCGGCCAGCACGCCGCGGTCGCGCATGGCCGAGGTCGCCTGGAACGCGAGCGGCGCGAAGGCCAGCCACTGCGCGGCGCTGACGGCCTGCAGGGCGGTGAGGGGATCCTTGTCGTACATGGGCATGGTGGTCCGGGTTCTGGCAATTCAGGGAAGGATGCGCGTGGTGGTCCGCTCGCCTTGGCGCTCGGTGACGATCAGCACCCGCAACTGGCCGCCGGTTCCCTGCAGTTCGACGGAATCCAGTTGGCGCTGGAGGGCGGCGCTGCGCGGCTCGAGCCGGGCCGACCAGACGTCGGCGTGGCCGCGCACGGTGATGCGAAAGTCGCGTTCCAGGCCGGCCAGGTCGCCGGCGACGGCGCGGCGCGTGACGTCGGCCAAGGCCTGCAGCGCGGGCGCCTGCGTGAACGGGATCTGACGGCGGGCGCCGTCCGCGCCTTGCCACTCGAGCCGGTCTTGGAGCAGCCGCCAGGTCTCGGGCCCGGGTGACTCGATCCGTTTTTCCAGGCCTTGTCTGGTCACGTGCAGCGTGCCGCGCGTGGTGACCGGCGACGACAGCCAGGGCGACTCGCGAACTTCCTCGTAGCGGGCATCAGGGCGGGCGCCACTGCGCAGCAACTGCTGCAGCTGCGGCAACTCCAGCGCCTGCGCCAGGCTGGTGCCGGCGATGAGCAGCAACGCCAGCAAGCCACGCACGGCGGGCTTCATGCGTGGCCCCCCTGCGCGGACCAGAACGGATAGAAATTGAACCAGTTGAGCGGGTAGCGGCGGGCAAAGCCTTCCAGCAGCCGCGCATAGCGGTCCACCACCGGCTGGAAGGCGGCGCCGCGGCTGTCGCGGCTGGCGGCGGGGCCGAACTCGACGAACTCGATGCGGTAGCGATTGGCGCCTTCGTACAGCCCGAAGCACAGCACCACCGGCGCGCCGGTGCGGGCGGCCAGCACGTGGGGCGCCAGCGGCAGGGCGACCGGGCGGCCCAGAAAGTCGACCTGCAGCGAGGGCGCGGCGCCGTCCACGCGATCGGCCAGCACGGCGACGATCTCGCCGCGCTGCAGGGCGTCGTTGGCGCGCAGGTAGCTGTCCGGGCGCCCGGTCTGGATCACGCTCGGGGCGTTCTCGACGATGCCCGCGATGCGGCGCACGTTGGCTCGCGGGTCCAGCCGCATCATGACGTTGATGGGGCGGCCGTCCATGGCCCGCTGCGCCAGCATCATCAGGTCGAAGCTGCCCAGGTGGGAGCCGAGCACCACGCAGCCCTGGCCTTGCGCCAGCAGCCGGTCGACCAGCGGCAGGCCGACGATTTTCACCTGGAAGCGCTGGAAGTCGCCGGTTGCCATGTAGACGCGATCGAGCAGCGTGGTGGCGAAGGTGTAGACGTGGCTGAACACTTCGCGCCAGCCGGCCCCCCGGCCGTTGACGGCGCGCAGGAATTCGCCGGAGGCGCGCCGCGCCGCGCCGTCGGTCAGCACGAAATACAGCGTGATCGGAACCAGCAGCCCGCGGCACAGCGGCCGGCCGGCGGTGCGCGCCAGCCAGGCGATGAGTCGCATCAGCCAGGCGCTGCCGCGTTCCGCCTTGGCGCTCCAGCTTTTCATGCCGCCGGCCCGGTGCCGGCGACGCCCAGCACCAGGCTGCCTTCGGCGATCAGTTGCATGCCGCCGCCGCGCTCGGCGCTGACGCGAAAGCCCACCGACCCGGCGCGCTGGCGAAAGCAGACCTGCGCCGACTCGCCGGGCAGCAGCGGCGCGGTGAACTTGACGCGCGGCAAGCCGGTCACCTCTTGCCCGGTGCAAGCGCGCAGGCGGGCCATGACGTGATCGAGCACCAGCACGCCGGGCACGATGGGCCGGCCCGGGAAATGCCCGGGCAATGCTGGATGCTCGGCGGCCACGCTGAAGACGCAGTCCATGCTCGAATTTTCGCCGGCGACAGCGGCGCGATGGGCCGCATACACGGCTTGCAGCGCGGCGCGAGGCAGTTTGCCGCTGGCGTCGCGAGGCAGCCGCTCCACCTGCACCCAGGCGCGCGGCAGGAACATCGCGTCCAGGCGCTCGCGCAGCCAGCGTTCCGCGGCCGGGCGGTCGAGCTTGCCGGCGTGGACCAGCACCAGGCGCTGCGCCGGCCCGTCCGAGGGCGGCAGGTAGAAAGCGCCATCGGTCAGCCCGGGCAGGTCTTGCAGCAACAGGTTCAGTCCGGACAGCGAAGCGCGCCGGCCGCCGATCTTGACCATGTCGGCGTGCCGGCCGCGCAGCTCGAAGCTGCCGTCGGCGGCCAGGTCGATCACGTCAGCCAGGCTGCGCGGCGAGGGGAAATGGGCGCCACACGCCAGTGTCGCGGTGTCGTCCTGTTCCAGCCGGACGTCGCCGACCGGCAGCCAGCGCGGCTCGACCGCCGTGCGCCGGGTGGCGAGCACGCCGGTTTCGGTGGAGCCGAAGATCTCGATCACCGGCGCGCGCAGCAGCGGCTCCACCTGGGCGGCCAGGGCCGGCGACAGCGGCATCGTCGACACCAGCGCCAGCCGGCAGTCGGGCAGTTCCTGGCCGGCCTGGGCCAGGGCGCGCAGG
>NZ_JAQGLS010000030.1 GCF_028292805.1 Ramlibacter sp.
GATGCGCTGCTGTCCATGTGCGAGCGCGCGCAGATCCCGATGTTCGCCACCAAGGAGCCGTCGGCTTTCGTCATCGACGTGCTGCGGGCCTACCTGTCCAAGCACTTCGCCGAGCGCACCTCGATGCACGGCGTGTTCATGGACATCCTGGGCCTGGGCGTGCTGATCACCGGCGAGTCGGGCCTGGGCAAGAGCGAGCTGGGCCTGGAGCTGATCACGCGCGGCAACGGCCTGGTGGCGGATGACGCCGTCGACCTGTACCGGGTCAACCAGACCACCATCGAGGGCCGTTGCCCCGAGCTGCTGCAGAACCTGCTGGAGGTGCGCGGCATCGGCTTGCTGGACATCCGCGCGATCTTCGGCGAGACGGCGGTGCGGCGCAAGATGCGGCTGCGCCTGATCGTGCACCTGGTGCGGCGCGAGACCCTGGAGCGCGACTACGAGCGCCTGCCCTATGAGCCGCTCACGCAGGACGTGCTGGGCGTGCCGGTGCGCAAGGCGGTGATCCAGGTGGTGGCCGGCCGCAACATCGCCGTGCTGGTGGAAGCCGCGGTGCGCAACACCATCTTGCAACTGCGGGGGGTGGATACCTACCAGGAGTTCGTGGAGCGGCACCGCAAGGCGATGGAGCAGGGCGGTTAGTCGCCCATCCCGGGGCGCCATCGCGGGCTTGACCCGGGGTCCATGCCCGGCGCAAGCCCTGCGCCAGAGGCAGGCCCCGGCCTGCTCCGGGGCTGCGGGGACGACGGGTCCCGCGGTGAGCTAGCCCCTGGGCTTGTGCGGGCAGGGGTTCTTCGTGCAGTGTGCGTACAGGCTCAGCGCGTGGTCCGCGATCTGGAAGCCCTTGACCTTGGCGACCGCGTGCTGGCGCTTTTCGATCTCGGCGTCGTAGAACTCCTCGACCCGGCCGCAATCGAGGCAGACCAGGTGGTCGTGGTGGGTGCCTTCGTTGAGCTCGTAGACCGCCTTGCCGCTCTCGAAGTGGCTGCGGCTGAGGATGCCGGCCTGCTCGAACTGGGTCAGCACGCGGTAAACCGTGGCCAGGCCGATGTCCGAGCGGTCCTGCAGCAGCACCCGGAACACGTCTTCGGCCGTCATGTGGCGCTGCTCGCCGTTCTGGAACACGTCCAGGATCTTCAGCCGCGGCAGCGTTGCCTTCAGGCCGGTGTTCTTCAGATTGTCGATGTTGGACATGGTGCTGGCGGCCCGGTGGGTACGCAGGGGGCTCCCGCTACAATGGCCCGATCATATCGCCAGCCCCTCCCATGCCCGCCAAGCCCCTTCGCCTCCCGCGTTTCTTCCTGATCGCCGCGGCGGCGGCGCTGCTGGCCGGCTGCGGCACCTTCGACAGCGCCTCCAGCCGCATGCTGGGCGCCATCACGCCTTACAAGGTCGAGGTGGTCCAGGGCAACTTCATTTCCAAGGAGCAGGTCGAGGCGCTGCAGCCCGGCATGAGCCGCGAGCAGGTCCGCACCGTCCTGGGCACGCCGCTGGTCACCAGCCTGTTCCATGCCGACCGCTGGGACTACGTCTTCAGCCTCAAGCGCCAAGGCGTGGCGCCGCAGCAGCGGCGCCTGACGGTGTACTTCAGCGGCGAGGCGATGGCCCGCTTCGAAGGCGACACCATGCCCAGCGAGGCCGAGTTCGTGGCCACGCTGGACCGCCGCAAGACCGGCCGCATTCCGGTGCTGGAAGCCACCGAGGAGCAGTTGCGCGCGGCCGCCAGCAAGGCGCCGGCCGCCGCCGGCAGTGCCGCGATCCCGGCTCCGGCCCCGGCCGCGCCGGCCACGCCGTCGCCCGCCGTCACCTACCCGCCGCTCGAACCACCGGCGCGCTGATCCCCCCATGGCGAACAGCAAACAGACCTTGCACGCCGTTGCCACCGCCGGCGCCGCCAAGCTGCCGGCCGCCGCCGCCCGCCAGCACCAGGTCGCGGTGGCCGGCGCCACCGGCCGCATGGGCCACATGCTGATCGAGGCGATTCGCGCCTCGGACGATTGCCGGCTGGCCGGCGCCCTCGACATCGAAGCCAGCCCGGCCCTGGGCAACGATGCAGCCGCCTTCCTGGGCCACGCCAGCGGCGTGCCGGTGACGGCCGACCTGCAGATCGCCCTGGCGCACGCCGGCGTGCTGATCGACTTCACCCGCCCCGAAGGCACGCTGGCGCACCTGGCGGCCTGCCGCGCGCGCGGCGTCAAGATGGTGATCGGCACCACCGGCTTTGGCGACGCGCACAAGCGCCAGATCGCCGAAGCCGCCAAGGACATCGCCATCGTGCTGGCGCCCAACATGAGCGTGGGCGTCAACGTCACGCTCAAGCTGCTGGAACTGGCCGCCAAGGCGTTGGCCACCGGCTACGACATCGAAGTGATCGAGGCCCACCACCGGCACAAGGTGGATGCGCCTTCGGGCACCGCGCTGAAGATGGGCGAGGTGCTGGCCGCGGCGCTGGGCCGTGACTTGAAGGAGTGCGGCGTCTTCGCGCGCGAAGGCGTCACCGGCGAACGCGAGCCGTCCAGCATCGGGTTTTCCACCATCCGCGGCGGCGACATCGTGGGCGACCACACCGTGCTGTTCGCCGGCACCGGCGAGCGCATCGAGATCACCCACAAGGCGAGCAGCCGCGCCACCTACGCCCAGGGCAGCCTGCGCGCCGTGCGCTTCCTGGCCGGCCGGGACAAGGGCTTGTTCGACATGTTCGACGTGCTGGGTCTGCGGTGAAAGGCGCCGCACGGCCGCCCGAAGGCGCTCCCCGCTTGCGGCAGCGGCAGGCGCGGGCCGCGCGGCGGACCCGCCTGGAGGCGGCTGCTTGAGCTTGCTGGACCTGTTCCGCCGCGGCGATGCCGTCACCCAGGTGGTGGCGCTGCTGCTGCTGGCGATGTCGGTCGCCAGTTGGGTCGTGATTCTGTGGAAGGCCTGGCTGCTGCGCCGGGCCGGCGGCGACGTCGCCCGCAGCACGGCCGCCTTCTGGCAGGCCGGCTCGCTGCAGGAGGCGCGGCAACAGGTCGGCGCCTTCGACCGCGCAGCCCTGGTGCTGCCGCTGATCGAGGCCACGCAGGCGCAGGCGCCGGGCTCGCTGGCAGCGGCCGGCGACAAGTCGCAGCAGCTCACGCGCGTGCTGCGCGATGCGCTGCACCGGGTGCTGGACAAGCTGCAGTTCGGCCAGGTGCTGCTGGCCACAGTCGGTTCCACCGCCCCCTTCGTCGGCCTGCTGGGCACGGTCTGGGCGATCTACCACGCCCTTACCGGCATCGCCAACGCCGGCCAGATCACCATCGACAAGGTGTCGGGCCCGGTCGGCGAAGCCTTGATCATGACGGCCGCCGGCCTGGCCGTGGCGATCCCCGCGGTGCTGGGCTACAACGTGTTCGGCCGCCTGATCGGCCGGATCGAGGCCGACCTGGAAGGCTTCGCGCGCGACCTGCGCGAGCTGCTGGTGCATCCGGTCGCCCCCGCGGCCCCGATCGAGCGGCCCTGACATGGCTTTCGGCCGGCTGGAACGCACGCACGGCCCGCAGCCGATCAGCGACATCAACGTCACGCCGCTGGTGGACGTGATGCTGGTGCTGGTGGTGATCCTGATCATCACCGCGCCGCTGCTGGCCAGCTCGATCCGCCTGGACCTGCCGCGCGCCGACGGCACCCAGGCCGGCGAGGCGCCCCGCTTCGTGTCGGTGACGCTGGACAAGGCCGGCCGGGCCTTCCTCAACGACAAGCCGGTCAGCGGCACTGAACTGGCGCAGGAGCTGGCCGCGGCCGCCAGGCTCAACGCCGACACCGAGATCCAGCTGCGCGCCGACCAGGGCGTGCCCTACGGCCGCGTGGTGGAGGTGATGGGCGCCGCCCACAAGGCGGGGCTGGGCCGGATCGGCTTCGTGGCCGAGCCGGCGAAGCCCTGAGAGCCCTGAGAGACCTTGGGGGCCAGGGTCGGGGTCGGCTGTTCCCCTGGACCCTAACCCCTAGAATTCCCCCCATGCAAGACAAGTACAACCACCTCGAGGTCGAGCAGGCCGCCCAGGCCGAGTGGACCGCGCGTGATGCCTATCGCGTGACCGAGGACGCCGGCAAGAAGAAGTTCTACGCCTGCTCGATGCTGCCGTACCCCTCGGGCAAGCTGCACATGGGCCATGTGCGCAACTACACCATCAACGACATGCTCACGCGCTACCTGCGCATGAGCGGCTACAACGTGCTGATGCCCATGGGCTGGGACGCCTTCGGGCTGCCGGCCGAGAACGCGGCGCTCAAGAACGGCGTGCCGCCGGCGCAATGGACGCGCGAGAACATCGCGTACATGAAAAAGCAGATGCAGGCGATGGGCCTGGCCATCGACTGGAGCCGCGAAGTCGCCACCTGCGATCCCGAATACTACAAATGGAACCAGTGGCTGTTCCTGAAGATGCTGGACAAGGGCATCGCCTACCGCAAGACCCAGGTGGTGAACTGGGACCCGGTCGACCAGACCGTGCTGGCCAACGAGCAGGTGATCGATGGCAAGGGCTGGCGCACCGGCGCGGCGGTTGAAAAGCGCGAGATCCCGGGCTACTATCTGAAGATCACAGCCTACGCCGACGAGCTGCTCGAACACGCGCGGGCGCTGCCCGGCTGGCCCGAGCGCGTCAAGCTGATGCAGGAGAACTGGATCGGCAAGAGCGAAGGGGTGCGCTTCGCCTTCACCCACGAGATCAAGGGCAACGACGACCAGCTCATCGGTGATGGCCGCATGTACGTCTTCACGACGCGCGCCGACACCATCATGGGCGTGACCTTCTGCGCCGTCGCGCCCGAGCACCCGCTGGCCGTGCACGCGGCCAGCACCAATCCGGCGCTGGCCGCCTTCATCGAGGAATGCAAGCAGGGCGGCACCACCGAAGCCGAGCTGGCGCTGCGCGAAAAGGTCGGCATGGCCACCGGCCTGCAGGTGGTGCACCCGTTGACGCAGCAGCCGGTCGAAGTCTGGGTCGGCAACTACGTGCTGATCGGCTATGGCGACGGCGCCGTGATGGGCGTGCCGGGCCACGACCAGCGCGACTTCGAGTTCGCGCTCAAGTACGGCCTGGAAATCGTCCAGGTGGTGCACGTGGACGGCGAGCACTACGACTACAAGCAGTGGCAAGACTGGTATGGCGACAAGGCCAGGGGCGTCACCATCAACTCCGACACCTTCAGCGGTTTCAGCTGCCAGGACGCCGTCAGCGCGGTGGCGCACCAGCTGGAACTCAAGGGGCTGGGCGAGAAGAAGACCACCTGGCGGCTGCGCGACTGGGGTGTCAGCCGCCAGCGCTACTGGGGCACGCCGATTCCCATCATCCACTGCGAGGTGCACGGCGCGGTGCCGGTGCCCGAGCAAGACCTGCCGGTGGTGCTGCCGCTGGACTGCGTGCCCGACGGCAGCGGCAACCCGCTCAACAAGCGCGAGGATTTCCTGGCCTGCAGCTGCCCGGTGTGCGGCAAGCCGGCCCGGCGCGAGACCGACACGATGGACACCTTCGTCGACTCGTCCTGGTACTTCATGCGCTACTGCGACCCGAAGAGCCAGCAGGCGATGGTTGGCGCGGGCACCGACTACTGGATGCCGATGGACCAGTACATCGGCGGCATCGAGCACGCCATCCTGCACCTGCTGTATGCGCGCTTCTGGACCAAGGTGATGCGCGACCTCGGGCTGGTCACGATCGACGAGCCGTTCACCAAGCTGCTGACGCAGGGCATGGTGCTGAACGAGGCGTTCTCGCGTCCGGTCAACGGCAAGCAGTACTTCTGGGCGCACGACCTGGACATCGTGCGCGACGAGCACGCCAAGGTGGTCTCGGCCACTGCCAGGGCGGACGGCCAGCCGGTCACGTACGAGGGCTGGACCACCATGTCCAAGTCCAAGAACAACGGGGTCGACCCGCAGGACCTGATCGAGAAGTACGGCGCCGACACGGCGCGCCTGTACACCATGTTCACGGCGCCGCCCGAAGCCACGCTGGAGTGGAACGACGCCGCGCTGGAAGGCAGCTACCGCTTCCTGCGCCGGGTCTGGAACTTCGGCGTGCGACTGCACGGCGCCGCCACCGCCGGCGCCGCCACCGCCAGCCACGGCAAGCAGGCGCAGGCGCTGCGCCGCGAGATCCACACCGTGCTGCGCCAGGTCGACTACGACTACCAGCGGATGCAGTACAACACCGTGGTCTCGGGCGCGATGAAGATGCTCAACGCGCTGGAAGACTTCAAGGCGCCGGACGAGCCCGGGGCCGCTGGTGCGTTGCGCGAGGGCTTTGGCATCCTGCTGCGCGTTCTGTATCCGGCCACGCCGCACATCACCGCCGCCCAGTGGCAGGCGCTCGGCTACGCCGGCGACCTGCTGGACGCGCCCTGGCCGCAAGTCGACCAAGCCGCGCTGGTGCAGGACGAGATCGAGCTGGTGCTGCAGGTCAACGGCAAGCACCGCGGCGCCATCCTGGTGCCGGCCGGCGCCGACAAGGCGGCGATCGAGAAGATCGCGCTGGCCAGCGAGGCGTTCCAGAAGTTCGCCGATGGCGCCAGCCCGAAGAAGGTGATCGTGGTGCCGGGTCGGCTGGTCAACGTGGTCGTATGAAAATGACGACCCCCACGCTTGTCACTTCGTGTACGGCGCTGCCCCCCGAGGGGGCTGCCGCGTCTAGGGGCGGCCCGTGGACGCGGCGCCGCGTCCTCCTGCCGCTGGCGGCGGCCGTCCTGCTGGCCGGCTGCGGCTTCCAGCTGCGCCAGGCGCCCGAGTTCGCCTTCGACGCCATCTCCATCCGCGCGCTGCCCACCTCACCGATCGCCGCGGAGCTGCGGCGCCGGCTGGCGGCGGAGTCCCGGGTGCGGGTGCTGACGAGCCCGGTCGCGCCGGCCGCCAGCGCTGCGGCCGCCGTGCCAACCGTGGTGCTGGATGTCGTGCAGGAGCAGCGCGAAAAGGTGGTGGTGGGCTTGAGCGCCACCGGCCAGGTGCGCGAATTCCAGCTGCGCACGCGCCTGAAGTTCACGCTGCGCACGCCGCAGGGCCGCGAGCTGATCCCGGAGACGGAGTTGCTGCAGCAGCGCGACATCGGCTTCAACGAAGCCGCGGTGCTGGCCAAGGAGTCCGAGGAGGCCTTGTTGTACCGCGACATGCAGGCCGACATCGTCCAGCAGCTGATGCGCCGGCTGGCCGCGCTGAAGGCGCTGTAGAGCCGCCGGCCTGCAAGCGGATTTCGGCGCGTCCTACAGCAGGACGGGCTGGCCGATGGCACTTTGGGCCATGGACGGCGGCACCAGCCCGGGCATGCAGGACTACATCGCCACCGAGGCCCGCTTCGGCGCGCGCAACTATGCGCCGGTGCCGGTGGTGGTCGAGCGTGCCCTCGACTGCCTGGTGTGGGACGTGCAAGGCCGCGAGTACATCGACATGATGAGCGCCTACTCGGCGGTCAGCCACGGCCACCTGCATCCGCGTGTGGTGGCGGCGGCGCAGCGGCAGTTGCAGAAGGTGGCCGTCACCTCGCGCGCCTATTACGGCACCACGCTCGGCCCGTTCCTGGAAAAACTTTGCCAGCTGACCGGCTTCGAACGCGCCTTGCCGATGAACACCGGGGCCGAGGCGGTGGAGACGGCCATCAAGTGCGCGCGCCGCTGGGGCCATCGCATCAAGGGCGTTGCCGACGGCCGCCAGCAGATCCTGGTGGCGCGCGGCAACTTCCATGGCCGCACCAGCACCATCGTCGGTTTTTCCAGCGAGCCGTCGTACCGCAGCGGCTTCGGCCCGTTCGACGGCGGGTTCGGCCACTTCGATTTCGGCGACCTGGAGAGCCTCAAGGCGGCGGCCAGCGACTCCACCTGCGCCGTGCTGATCGAGCCGATCCAGGGCGAGGCCGGCGTGATCCTGCCGCCGCCCGGCTTCTTTCCGGCGCTGCGCGCCTGGTGCACCGAGCACCGGGTGCTGCTGATCGACGACGAGGTGCAGGCGGGCCTGGGCCGCACCGGCAAGTGGTTCGCCTTGGAGCACGAAGGCATCCGGCCGGATGCGCTGATCCTGGGCAAGGCGCTCGGCGCCGGGCTGCTGCCGGTCAGCGCCTTGTGCGCCGACGCGGCGGTGATGGACGTGTTCACCCCCAACAGCCACGGCTCCACTTTCGGCGGCAACGCGCTGGCCGCGGCGGTGGCGCTGGAAGGCCTGAAGGTGCTGGAGGAAGAAGGGCTGGTCGAGCGCAGCGCCGAGTTGGGGGCCTACCTGATTGCCCGGCTGCGCCAGGTGCAGGCCGAGGTGCGGCCGCTGATCCGCGAGGTGCGCGGCCGCGGGCTGTGGGTGGGGGTGGACATCGCGCCGTCGTGCACCAGCGCGCGCGAGCTGGTCGAGCGGCTCGCCGCGGGCGGCGTGTTGTCCAAGGAGACGCACGAAACCGTGATCCGCTTTGCGCCGCCGTTGACCATCAGCTACGCGCTGGTCGACCGGGCGGTGGAGGTGTTCCGGCAGGTGGCGATGCAAAAGCACCGGGAATTGGGGTTGGCGCTGCCCGCGTAAACTGGCGTGATGCAGCTCGCGCCCGCCCAACTCACCCAGCACCTGCAACGCGGCCTGCGCCCGCTGTACACGCTGTACGGTGACGAGCCGCTGCTGGTGCAGGAGGCGGCAGATGCCATCCGCGCCAGCGCGCGCGCGCAGGGCTACACCGAGCGCACCGTCCACACCGTCGCCGGCGCCCACTTCGACTGGAGCGCGGTGCTGGCAGCCGGCGGGTCGCTCAGCCTGTTTTCCGACAAGCAGATCGTGGAGGTGCGCATCCCCTCCGGCAAACCCGGCAAGGAAGGCAGCACCGCCTTGCAGCAGCTGGCCGAAAGCACCGTCGGCAACGATTCCGCCCTGACGCTGGTGCTGTTGCCCAAGGTCGATTTCGCGACCAAGAAGTCCGCCTGGTTCGCCGCGCTCGATGGCAGCGGCATCGCCATCGAGGTCCAGCCGGTCGAGCGCGGGGCGCTGCCGCAATGGATCGCGCAGCGGCTGGCGCGCCAGGACCAGCGGGTGGTGGCCGGCGAGGAAGGCCAGCGCACCTTGCAGTTCTTCGCCGATCGGGTCGAGGGCAACCTGCTGGCGGCCCACCAGGAGATCCAGAAGCTGGCCTTGCTGCACCCGGCCGGTGAGCTCGGCTTCGACCAGGTGGAAGCGGCGGTGCTGAACGTGGCCCGCTACGACGTCTTCAAGCTGTCCGAGGCGGTGCTGGGCGGCCAGGCCGCGCGGGTGCAGCGGATGCTGGACGGCCTGCAGGCCGAGGGCGAGGCCGAGGTGCTGGTGCACTACACGCTGGCCGAGGACATCCGCGCGCTCAAGCGGGTCAAGGACGCGATGGCCGCCGGCCGGCCGCTGCCGATGGCGCTGCGCGAGCAGCGCGTCTGGGGCGCCAAGGAAAAGCTGTTCGAGCGCGTGCTGCCCCGGCTGTCCAGCG
>NZ_JAQGLS010000043.1 GCF_028292805.1 Ramlibacter sp.
GGGCAGGTCGCCGCGCATCGGGAAGGACGTGTCGGGCAGGTTCAGGGTGGCGCGGTAATCGGTCTTGTCGGTCATGGGGGCCTTTGCGAACTTGTCACGCCGGGCTGTCCCGGCATCCACCTGGAACACCAGCGTGGCATGGATTGCGGGGCCAGCCCGCAATGACAAGGCCGTTAAATTCGGTCGCGCGCGGTCTGGCGACGGGTCTCGGCGTGGGTGGAAGCGAAGAAGGCGCGCGCGGCGTCGCAGTCGCGCGCAATACCCGCCTGCAGGGCATCCAGGCCTTCGTAGCGCAGCTCGTCGTGCAGTTTGTGCAACAGTTCCACCCGGATGATTTTACCGTAGCCCCCTTCGGCGCCGAGGCGGGCGGGCCATTGCAGGCAATGGGTCTCCAGCAGGACCCGTCCGCCGTTGATGTCCTTCGGGTCCAGCGAAGGCCGCACGCCCAGGTTGGCCACGCCCTGCAGCGGCTGCTCGCCCAGGCCGTGCACCAGCACCGCGAAGATGCCTTGGGCGGCCGGCTTCCAGTGGGCAAAGCGCAGGTTCAGGGTTCGAAAGCCCAGGTCCCGCCCCAGCTTGCGGCCATGGACCACATGGCCGCTGATGCTGTAGGGCCGCCCGAGCAGGGCCGCCGTTCCGGCCATGTCGCCGCGCGCCAAGGCCTCGCGCACCGCCGAACTCGACACCCGCAGGCCATGCACCTCGTAGCTGTTCATGCGGGCCACGTCGAAACCCAGGCGGCTGCCGGCCGAATCGAGCATCGTGTAGTCGCCGGCCCGCTTCGCGCCGAAGCGGAAGTCGTCTCCCACCAGCGCGTAGCGGGCGCCCAGCCCGCACACCAGCACCTCTTCGATGAACGTCTCGGGCGGCAGACTGGCCAGGCGGGCGTCGAACTTGAGGATCACGCACTGGTCGACGCCGCAGCCGGCCAGCTCGGTCAGCTTGTCGCGCAGCGTGACGATGCGCGCCGGCGCCAGTTCGGGCTTGCGGTGGACGCCGGCGAAGAAGTCGCGCGGGTGCGGCTCGAAGGTGAGCACGCAGCTGGGCACGCCGCGGTGGCGCGCCTCGCTGTTGAGCAACGCCAGCATCGCCTGGTGGCCCCGGTGCACGCCGTCGAAGTTGCCGATCGTCACGGCGCTGGGCCGCGCGATTTCCGGATGGTGGAAGCCCCGAAGGATCTGCATCGTGAACTCGGTATCTTTTTGATAGCGGACGGCGCTTGTGGCACAGGGTCGACACGCGCATTGCCTGCCATGAGCGGCTGGCCGAAACAGGGTATATTGTGCTTTAGGTTCCAGGCGTCGCCGCAAGGCGTTGTCAGCCTCGCAAGGGCGCCGTTCCGTGATGGATGGAGGCGTGTTTTGAAGGTCTTGAAGCTGTCGGCCCAGGGGCTGCCCCAGTCCTGGATCTCGCTTGAGCAGGCCGTGCTGCACTATGCCGCCGACCAGGTGCGCTGGGAGGCAGGCGCCGAGGTGGCCGTCTTTCGCGGCGGCCACAACGCGGCCACCGGCCACCAGTCGATCATCACGGTCAACAGCATCATCGGCACCAAGGGCGTGCCGAACATCAACCCGTTCGACCTGAAGCCCGGCCTGACCAACGGCAAGCTGTTCGCGCGCGATCGCAACGTCTGCGCCTATTGCGGTGGCCTGTTCGAGGAAGAAGAGCTCACCCGCGAGCACATCATCCCGTTCGCCCAGAACGGCCTGGACCACTGGATGAACGTGGTGACCTCGTGCCGCGCCTGCAACCACCGCAAGGGCAGCCGCATGCCGGAACAGGCCGGCATGACGCTGCTGTACGCGCCCTATATTCCCAGCCTTTGGGAAGACTTCATCCTGCGCAACCGCCGCATCCTGGCGGACCAGATGGAGTTCCTGATGGCGCATCTGCCGAAGAACTCGCGGCTGCATTGCTGACGGCCGATCTGTAGGGTGCGCAGCTTGGCTGCGCACCAGGACCGCAGCCAAGCTCACTGGACTACCTTCTCACCTTGACGGCGCAGGACACGCGCCCGGGTCAGCGTGACGATGGCCGGGGCGTCCTGGTCGGCCGCGGCGACGCGCTCCGGCCGCAGGTTGACGATGTTGCTGCTGGAGCGCGGGAGCGGGCTGCGGTAGATGTGCGTCGTGGCGGAGCCCGGCGCCGACGGCACGAACTCGTAAGACACGGCTCGCTGCGCCATGGACGACCCCCAGCGGCCCTCGCGATCAGCTGGCTGTGGGCGGCGGTGCCGCGGCGCTCGCCGCTGGTCGGGCGCGCCGATCCAGGCGCCGTGCGGCTGGGCGTACTTGTCGTTGTTGTCGCAGCGCAGGGTCAGCCACTTGACCGGCCCGGCGACCTCGTCGCCATTGGCGTTCTTGGGCGCGTCGAGCGCCTGCATGAACGGTCCGTTGCCGGCGAACGCGCTGCCCGGGTTGCACCCCGCGAGGTTCCGGATGCCGTGGTTGGGCACGCCGCCCGGGATGGCGTGGCTGACGGCGCGCTCGCCGCCGCCGTTCTGGATGTGGTTGCGGATCGCCTGGCCGCCGCGCGAGTTGCCCACCAGCGCCACCTGGCGCGCGCCCGTCGCGGTCAGGCGAACACGCCCGCCGTGTCCTGCATCCGCGCCGACACTTCACCCAGATGGTGCAGCGTGTCGCCGTAGGTCATCTCCATCTGCGTCAGCTTCTTGAAGTAGTGGCTGCCCACGTATTCGTCGGTCACGCCGATGCCGCCGTGCAGCTGCACCGAGTTCTGGCCGACGAAGCGCATGGCCATGCCCAGCTGGTACTTGGCACGGGCCATGGCGCGGCGCCGCTCGTCGGCCGGGGTATTGAGCTTGAGCGATGCGTAATAGCTCATGGAGCGCGCCAGTTCCAGCTGCATCTTCATGTCGGCCATGCGGTGCCGCAGCGCCTGGAAGGTGGAGAGCGCCACGCCGAACTGCTTGCGGGTGTTCATGTACTCGGCGGTCAGCTGCATGGTCTTGTCCATGGCGCCTACCCCTTCGGCGCACAGCGCGGCGATGCCGATGTCCACCGCGTGTTCCAGCGCCGGCAGGCCGTCGGCCGCCACCAGCGTCGCCGGGGCGTCGCGGAAGGCGACTTCCGCCGCGCGGCCCCCATCCTGCGTGCCGTAGCCGCGTGCCTGCACGCCCACCGACTGGCGCTCCACCAGGAACAAGGCGATCTTGCCGCCGGCGCGCGCCGGCACCAGCCAGGCGTCGGCCTGGTCGCCGACCGGAACGATGCTCTTGTCGCCGCTGAGCTTCCAGCCGCCGCCGGCCTGCGTGGCTTCGGCTTCGCAGACGTCCAGCCGGTAGCGCGCCTTGCGTTCCTGGTGGGCGAGCACGACCAGCGCCTCGCCGCCCGCGATCCTGGGCAGCCACTCGGCGCGCAGAGCGTCGCTGGCGTAGCCACCGAGCACGCCGCTGGCCACCAGCGTCTGGCCCAGCGGCTCCAGCACGATGCCGCGGCCCAGTTCTTCCATCACCACCATCGCCTCGACCGGGCCCATGGCCATGCCGCCGTGCTCCTCGGCGGCGTACAGGCCGGCCAGGCCCAGTTGGGCCAGCTCGCCATAGGCCGCGCGGTCGAAGCCGCCGGCCCGGGCGATGCCCTGGCGGCGCTCGAAGGTGTAGCTGCGGTCCACCCACTTGCGCACGGCGTCGCGCAGGGCTTCCTGGTCGTCGGAGAAATTGAAGTCCATGTCGTGCTCCCTTCAGCCCAGAACGGTTTGCGAAACGATGTTCCGCTGGACTTCGTTCGAGCCACCGTAGATGGTGGTTTTGCGCATGTTGAAGTAGTTGGCAGCCAGCGGCGCCAGGTGGGCGGCGCCGACGTACTCGCCTTGGTAGCCCGCGTCCATCGCCTCGCGAATGAACGGCAGGCTGTAGGCGCCGCCGGCCAGCATCATCAGCTCGGTGTAGCGCTGCTGGATCTCGCTGCCTTTGATCTTGAGCAGGCCGGCGATGTCCAGCGGGTTCTTGCCCGACTTCTCGGCCGACAGCACGCGCAACACCATCATCTCCAGTGCCACCACGTCCACTTCGAGCCTGGCGATCTCGTCGCGAAAGCGCGGGTCCTCGTACACGCCTTCGCTGCGGGCGATGCGTTTGAGGCGCTCGAGCTCGCGCTTGGCGCGGTTGACGTCGGCAATGTTGGTCCGCTCGTGCGACAGCAGGTGCTTGGCGTAGGTCCAGCCCTTGTTCTCCTCGCCGATCAGGTTTGCCGCCGGCACTTCGACGTTGTCGAAGAACACCTCGTTGACCTCCGGCTCGCCGTCGAGCATGACGATGGGTCGCACGGTCACGCCGGGCGACTTCATGTCGATCAGCAGGAACGAGATGCCGGTCTGCGGCTTGCCCTCGGTGCTGGTGCGCACCAGGCAGAAGATCCACACACCGAACTGCGCCAGCGTGGTCCAGGTCTTCTGGCCTTTGACGATGTACTTGTCGCCCTTGCGCTCGGCGCGCGTCTTCACCGAGTCCAGGTCGGAGCCGGAACCCGGCTCGCTGTAGCCCTGGCTCCACCACACCTCGCCGCTGGCGATGCCCGGAAGGAAGCGTTGCTGCTGCTCCGGCGAGCCGAAGGCCATGATCACCGGCGCCACCATCACCGGGCCGAAGGGCACGATGCGCGGCGCGCCGGCCAGCGCCAGTTCCTCTTCGAACAGGTGCTTCTGAATGGCGTTCCAGCCGGGGCCGCCGAATTGCTTGGGCCAGCCATAGCCGAGCCAGCCCTTCTTGCCCAGGATGCGAGCCCAGCGCTGCAGGTCGTCGCGCGTCAGCCGCAGCGCCTTGTGGACTTTGTCCGAAATCTCCTTCGGCAGGTTCTCGCGCACCCAGCCGCGGATCTCTTCGCGGAACTTGTGTTCTTCAGGTGTAAAGGCCAAATCCATGGTGGTCTCC
>NZ_JAQGLS010000048.1 GCF_028292805.1 Ramlibacter sp.
ACCAGGTCGATGCCCGCGCCCATCGCCGCCCCGCTGCCGGCCCCGGCGACGCCCGCCTGTCGCGTGTCCACGGGACGCTGCAGAACGAACGGGTCCTGGTGGCTTGCAGTCGCCAGCTGCGGCGGCAGTTGCAGGCGATGCATCCTCACCAGTTCCTGCAGCATGCCGGCCTCGCGCTGCCGCAGCCGCTCCAGCACCGCCGCGGCGGCTGCGTTGCGGGCGCGCTGCGTCGCCTCCCGCTGCGCGGGATTCACCAGTTGCCGCAGCCCGGCCGGCGCGCCGGTGACTTCCTGGCTTTCCCGCGCCGCCTGCGCCAGCAGGCGTGCCAGCAACTGCATGGACCGGGCGAAGCGGCGCTCGTTGTGTTCCGTCCAGGCCGTCAGCAATCGCTCGCCGCCGGCCTGCTGGCGCGAGGGCAGCCGGTCCACCACTGCGCGCATCAGCAAGCCATCCTGCAGCCAGTGGGATGCGACATCGCCCAGCCGCAGCACGCGGGCGTCGAGCCCGCTGCCCGGCAAGCGGTCCTGGCAAGGCAACACCTCGGGCGCCAGCACCAGCAGCGGCTTGCCCAGCGCCCGCAGCACCGGTGGGCAGGCGTCAATGTCCGCCGGCCGCGCCGGCAGCCACAGCACCAGGTCGGTCGCGGCCAGCCCGCGCTGCGCCGCGTCGGGGAACTGCTGGCTGGCCGGCGCGCCAGGCCGTCGCCGCAACAGGCCCTGCAGCCAGCCCCCGGTCGTCTCGGGTTCGGCAGGGACGGCGGCGCGCAGGACGGCATCGGGTGCAATGTCGAGCACCCGCAGCGTGTCACCCTTGTCGCTCGCCAGCAGCGCCCAGGGTCCTTCTGCCGGCGGCGGCTGGTCCGCCAGCTGCCACCACAGGCGCTGCAGCAACTCGCGTTGGGCGCCGTCATGCGCCAGCACGCCGATGGTGATGCGCGCCGGCCGCACGCGGGCCAGCACCTGGGCGAAGTAAGGGTCACGCAGGTCGATGCGCACCGCGTGGCCGAGACGGCGCCCACGCCAGGCGGCCCAGCCGGCCAGCAGCAGGCGCGGGGCCACCACCACCAGGCCCAGCAAGGCCAGGTACATCCAGACCCAGCGCCGCGCCTCGTCCACGCCGACCACGGCGCCGGCGCCAAACGCCATGCGCTGCAGGTCGGCGGCGCTGAAGCCGTCGAAGGGCAACAGCGCGACCACCGGGGCGAACAGCAGGCCCAGGAAGGCATGCACCTGCCCCAGGTCCAGCAAGGTGCTTTCCCAACCGACGCGGTACTGGCGCACCAGGCCGCCGATCACGATCGCCAGCGCCAGCCCGGCGGCCCAGCCGGCGGCCGTCAGGTGCAGCAGCGTCTTGCCCCACAGCGCCTGCTGTGTGGCGCTCGCCTGCAGCCACAGCTGGTGAAAGCGGGCCAGCACGTCGGGCCGCAACCGGCCGGTGCGGCGGCCGTGCGCCGGGACACCGGCCAGCCAGCGTTGCAGCGTCAGCGCCACTGTGTGCGGCGCGGGCCGGGGCCACAGGAAAGCCACCAGCAACAGCACGTAGGCCGCGAGGTTCCAGAACAGCACGCCCAGCAAGGGCGGCGACAGCATGTTCACCCGTTGCGGATTGTCGATGCGGTCCAGCGCCGCGCCCAGCAGGCAGGCGGCCAGCGGCAGCACCCACAGGATCCAGCGCCGCCAGGCCTGCGGCTCCTGCAGCGCGGCCAACCGCGGATGGCGATTCTCCACGGCAGCCAGCAAGCGGCGGGTGCGTTCGTGCAGGAAGGCTTCGATGGCTGGCTCGGCGCCGGCTTGGCGGCTCGCTTGGGCGGCCTCGCGCTCCAGCTGGTCGCGCTCGGCCGGGCCGAGCAGCTTGCCCTGGACGTCGACTTCGTCGATCGCGCGCGCCAGCAGCAGCCGCCTGGCGGCGGACGCATCGAGGGTCAGGTGGATGGGTTCGCTTTGCAAGCCCGACAGTCTAGGCGGGACGGCCCCGGAACGGGCCGGCGCGGCCACGCCATCGGCTCAACGCGCCTGCCGCAGGAAGCGGCGAACGTTGTCGGGGTCGTGGCCGACGTAGGTCACCGCATGTTCCAGCTCGGCTTCGCTGCAGTTGAGCCAGTCACACCAGTTGCGGCGCTCCCAGGCCGGCTCCAGGTGGATCAGCAGTTGCTCGGCGCTGGCCTTGTTTGCATCTTCGGACATGGTGGGTTCCTCCTGACCATGGATCCAGAATAGGTGCCGGCCCGGGCCGGCGCGGCAAGACAAGCCAGCGCCCCGCCGTGCGACGCCGGGCGTAGCTGATGTAGGACGCACTACAAGCGCGACGGCAGAGGTCAGCGGCCAAGCGCGTAACGATCGGGTTACCGGCCGGCGGGGGGCTAAGATTGCCCGATGTTGAAGAAGACCCTCCTTGTCGCCGCGCTCGCCCTGGCCTGCGCCGGCGTGACCGCCCAGCCCTCCACCCCCGCCAAGAAAGAACTGGTCGCCAGGATCCTGAAGATCCAGCAGCCCGGGATCGAATCCATGGCCCGCGAACTCGCCAAGCAGCCCGCCAGCGAGCTCATGGCCAATGCGGTCGACTACCTGCAGAACCAGGTGCCGGCCGACAAGCGCGATGCGATGGCCAAGGCCCTGCAGCAGGACGCCGACAAGTACCTGAACGACACCTATCCGATCGTGCGCAACCGCGCCCTGCAGCTGGCCCCCACCACGGTGGGCAGCCTGCTGGAGGAAAAATTCAACGAAGACGAACTCAAGCAGGTGGTGGCGATGATGGAATCGCCCGTCTACCTCAAGTTCCAGTCGCTGGGCGGCGACATGCAGCGCGTGCTGGTGGCCAAGCTGGTGCCGGACCTGAAGCCGCAGATGGAGCCCAAGCTGCGCGCGCTGGACGAATCCTTCGCCAAGCGCCTGGGCGTGCCGGGCGCCGCGGCCGCCAACGCACCCGCCGGCCCCAAGACTCCGGCGAAGAAGTAAGCCGGGCGCCCCAAAAAAGGCGGCCCTCGCGGGCCGCCCGGCTCACTCCTGTTTTGTCTCTCAGGCCGCGTCGGGTGCCGTCGGCGACAAGGTGGTGCCGCCCAGCCCGACGCGCGCATCGAAGCTGAAGCAGGCCGCCTCGAACGAGCGGATCTCGAACAGGGCGTCCTTCAGGCTCATCTCGCCCGCCTGCATCAGCTTGCCGGCCAGGTGCTCGGTCAGGGGCTTCAGGCCCGCCAGCAAGGCCCTGGTCTCGCCATAGAGCCGCTCGCTTTGCAGCTCCATGATGGCGCGCGTCTCGTCGTCGACCGTGCGGGCGCCGTGACCGTCGCCCAGCGCGCCGAAGTTCAGCCGCGTCTTGCGGTACATGCCCATCTCGGCCACCGCGTGGTGCAGCAGCTTGGTCACGCGGGTGATGTCGTTGTGGGCGCCGTTGGTGGTGCCCTCCTCGCCGAAGAACAGTTCCTCGTTGGCCATGCCGCCGAGCAGCACCCGCACCTCGTGCTCGATGTCGGACTTGGTCTTGAGCAGGTTGGCGCCTTGCTTGTGGAACACGAAACCCAGCGCATTGTTGCGCGGGTTGGCCTTGAGCGAGATCTTGATGGTCTTCATCTCGGCCTGCAGCTGCTCCCAGTCGCCGCCCGCGGCCTTGCGCTCCAGCTCGAAGTCCACCAGGAAGTGGCCCCACTCGTGGATGGCGATGATGCGACGATCGCGGTCGCGTTCCTTGGTGGTGTTGGTGTTGACGTTGCCCACCATCACCCTTTCGGCCGCCTGCATCAGCGTCGCGGTGGCTATCAGGTCGCCGGCCTGGACGGCGGTGATGCCGGCCTGGTTGATGATGGTTTCCAGGTCGGCCGGGCTGCGACCTTCGGTGATCTCCACCAGGTGGCGCAGGTCGAGGCCATCGGCCACCTTGTCCGAGCGCTGCTCCAGGTAGTGCTCCACGATGGCGCGTCGCTCTTCCTTGTTCGGCAGGCGAAAGTCGACCTTCATCTGGAAGCGGCGCAGCATGGCCTCGTCCATGGTCATCGACTCGCTGTTGAAGTTGGAGGCGACGATCCAGATGATCTCGGCCTCCGATTTCGTGCGCACGCCGTCCAAAATCGCCAGCAGCATGTTCTGCGTGTCGTCGTCGAACTTGCGGTTGCCGCCGCGCTTCATGAACAGGTCCTGCGCCTCATCCAGGAACACGATGCAACGCTTGCGCCGCTTGGCCATGGCGACGATGCGCCCCAGCGTGTTGGCGCCGCCACCGACGAACCCCGTTTCCAGGTTCACGGCGGAGTGGAACAGGATCGGCAGGTTCAGCTCCTTGGCCAGGTAGCTGGCCAGCTTGGTCTTGCCGGTGCCGGCCGGGCCGCTGAACATGACGTTGAAGGGCTTGTGGATGCCGTACTCGGCGTACTCGGCGCGCCGCTCGTACTGGTCCTTGATCTGCCGCACTTCCGCCTTGATGTCGTCCATGCCCACCAAATCCTTGATCGAGCCCTGCACCTGGCCCGGCTCGATGAAGCGCAGCGACTTGAACTGGCCCTTGAGGTGGAACGCCAGGAAGCCCAGCAGGCCCAGTGTCAGGGCGGCCGACAAGGCGCCGCTGACGCCAGCCTTCCAGCCGTCTTTCTCGGACTGCGGACGGGCGCCGGCGAAGCGCTCGTCGAGCCGCTCCAGCATGGCGGCGCCGGAGGCGGTCAGCTCGCCGCGCGGAATGAACACCAGCTTGCTGCCCCAGGGCGCGGTGACGGCCTTGTCCGAGAAGATCCGGGTTTCCATGTCGCTGGGGTAGTAGGCGAACTGCTTGCCCTGGGACTCGATCAGCAGGATGCGCTCGGACACGTTCCACATCAGCGGTTTGTAGACCACCGTAATGTGGTCCACCGGATTGTTCTCCAGGAAGCCCAGCACCGAACCGGTGCCGAACACCACCGGCAGCTTCTCGTTCAGAACCCACAGCGAATCGCTGCCGGTCGCGCCGGCCATGGCCTGCACCTGTTCGGCCACGGCCGCTTGCCGCTGCCAGAGCACGAACGAATAGGAAGCGGTGGCCGGGATCAGGATGGCGACGGTGATCACCAGCAGCCGCATGGCCGCGGACTGGATGCTGAACCAGTCCTGCACCCGGCCGATGAGCTTGCGCAAGCCGGCCCAGCGGCCGGAGCCGGTGGGCTCGGAGCCGGTGGCATCAGCGGGGTTTTGCTTGGCGGACAGATCGGACATGGACTTCCTGCGTGCGGGGTTGCGGCGCGACTGGCAGCAACCGTGGGTCAAAAGGCGGGACAACAACGCCTCTTCTTGTGAAGTGCCGGAAATCGCCCCTCTTGTCAGAGTCATCCTACAAAAAGGGTTCCAATGTGGCGAGCTAAAAAATTGTGTCCAAAGGGCCGCTGCGGGGCGCTCGTGACAAATTCACGCAAAGTCGGGTTGGCTTTTTTGGCCCGTCGGCCCCGGTTCCGGACCGCGCCAGGGAACTGGGCACGACCTGTGCACTCAGACACTGGAGCCGGGTCTTTTCAAGTTTCTTTCCCGGCTATTTGTCCCTCGGTGCCCTCGGCTCCGAGGGACTTTTTCATGGTGCCCGGCGAATGGCGCGACCGCCGCCTTGCGCGCTGAGCCGCAAGTGCCTGCGGCCCAGCGGCCCAGCGGCCCGGCGCTGGTGTTCGACGACCACCGCAGCTTGAAAGCGGACGCTGGCGACGAGATGACCGACGAGGAACTGGCGCCCCGCCGCGCGGCCCGGGTGGCGCCGCAACCGCGCCTGGGCCGCGGCTACCAGCAACACATCCTGCAGGCCGACCAGGGCTGCGACATGGACTTCCTGCTGACGCAGTTCGGCGAGAGCGCGGGAGCCGGATAGCTTTGATGGCGGCTGGTGTGCGCTGCTCGCGCCCGGCCTGTGGCCGCAGCCCGGGCGACAAGCCGCGGGCGCACCCCAGCTGGCCTCATCTGGCAAGCACCCCGGCGGCCTTCCAGAACGCCTCGGCGTGCGCCCCCAGCGGTGCCGGATCGCGGTACAGCCGCACCTCCACCGGCAGCTGCCAGTGCGGCGGCCCGGCCAGCTGCAGGCGGCCGGCCGCCAGCTCCTCGCGCACCAGCGACCGTGGCAGCCAGGCCAGCCCGCGCCCTTCCAGCGCCATGCTCTTGAGCACCGAGGCGAGATGGGCCGTGAACACCGGTTGCAGGCCGGCGGCGGCCAGCTCCGGCCCCAGCGCGCCGCGCAAGATCCGGCCCAGGCCGGACTCGTCGCTAAACCCAAGCAGCGCGTGCTGCGGCGCGCCGGCCGCGCGCACCGGCAGCAAGTCGTCGGTGCCGATCGCCAGCGAGGGCACGCCGGCGGCGTGGAGCCCGTCGTGGGCGCCGGCCAGCGCATGCGCGATCACGAACTGCACCTGCCGCTGCAGCAGCAGCGTCTCGCAGTGCTGCAGCACGTCGGACAGCAGCCGGATCGGGCCGCGCGCGGTGTGCGGCTCCAGCGCCTGCAGCCAGCCGGGCAGGAAGGTGGACGACAACGCGTGCGTCGCCGCCAGCCGCAAGGTGGCGGCGTTGGCTTGCGCCACGGCGCGCGCCTCGGCGGGAATGCGGGCGACGCGCGCCAGCAACTCCTGCGCCTGCGGCCGCAGCCAGGCGCCGGCGGCGGTCAGCCGCGCCGGTTGCGAACTGCGGTCGAACAGGTCCAATGCCAGCCACTCCTCCAGGGCCCGGATGCGGCGGCTGAAGGCCGGCTGCGTCATGTGGCGGTCTTCGGCGGCGCGCGAGAAGTTGCCACTGGCGGCCAGGGCGAGGAAGTCTTCCAGCCAGGTGAGGTTCATGCCGGGCATTTTCGCGCCCCGCCCTGCCGGGCCGGCATCGAACCAGAGAAATCGGGCATTGGCCGGCGCGCCGCGGAACCGGGAAGATCGCGTCCTGCCCACCAGGAGATGCAATGAAGATCGTGGAAATCCGCGAAAGGACCGTCCCCATCAGCTCGCCCATTCGCAACGCCTACATCGACTTCAGCAAGATGACGCTGAGCCTGGTGGCGGTGATCACCGACGTGATCCGCGACGGCAAGCCGGTGGTGGGCTACGGCTTCAACTCGAACGGCCGCTACGGTCAAGGCATGCTGATGCGCGAGCGCTTCCTGCCGCGCATCATGGAAGCCGACCCGACTTCGCTGGTGGATGCCAGCGGCGACAACATCGATCCGCACAAGGTGTGGGAGACCATGTTCAAGAACGAAAAGCCGGGCGGCCACGGCGAGCGCTCGGTGGCCATGGGCACCATCGACATGGCGGTCTGGGACGCCGTTGCCAAGATCGAGAACAAGCCGCTGTTCCAGCTGCTGGCCGAGCGCCACGGCGACGGCAGCGTCAATCGCAAGGTGTTCGTCTATGCCGCCGGCGGCTACTACTACCCGGGCAAGGACGACGCCAAACTCAAGGACGAGATGCGCAGCTACCTGGACCGCGGCTACTCGGTGGTCAAGATGAAGATCGGCGGCGCCTCGCTGGACCAAGATCTGCGCCGCATCGACTCGGTGCTGTCGGTGCTGGGCGACGGCCAGCGGCTGTGCGTCGACGCCAACGGCCGCTTCGACCTCGACGCCGCGATCTCCTATGCCAAGGCGCTGTCGCAGTACGACCTGTTCTGGTACGAGGAGGCCGGCGACCCGCTCGACTACGCGCTGCAGGCCGAACTCGGGCAGCACTACGCCGGCCCCATGGCGACCGGAGAGAACCTGTTTTCGATGCAGGATGCGCGCAACCTGATTCGCTACGGCGGCATGCGCGCCGACCGCGACTGGCTGCAGTTCGACTGCGC
>NZ_JAQGLS010000069.1 GCF_028292805.1 Ramlibacter sp.
CTGCGCGGCCTGAAGGAAAACGTCATCGTCGGCCGCCTGATCCCTGCGGGCACCGGCATGGCGTACCACATCGCCCGCAAGGCCAAGGACCAGATGGACGAGGCCGAGCGCCGCGCCATCGCCGAGACCGAAGCGGCCGAACTGGCCACCCTGGCCGAAGCCACCCATGCGGCCGAGAGCAACGAAGGGACGACCGCCGCCGACTAAGGCGCGGTTTCCCCTACACTGCGAGCGCCATCGCCCTTCGGGGCGGTGGCGCTTTTTTTTTGGATCGTCAACGATGGAATCGTCGCTCGTCTTCTGGATCGTCGCCGCAGTCGCCGTCTTCTGGTCGGTGGGCGCTTACAACCGGCTGGTGCGGCTGCGCTCCGACGCCAACAGCGCCTTCGCGGTGCTGGACACCGAGCTGGCGCGGCAGGTGCAGCTGGTGCACGACTGCATCCCGCCCGACGAGGCCCAGCCCCAGACCCAGTTCGAAGGCGGCAGCGCTTTCTGGGCCGGCCTGCAGGGCGCGGCCGCGCAGCTGGCCGCGTCGCTGGCTTCGGCGCGCGCCAAGCCGCTCGATCCCGAGCGCATCGCCGCGCTCGGCGCCGCCCAGGAGATCCTGGGCATGGCCTGGGAGAGGGCCGAACGCGACGATGCCCATGACCTGGCCGGCGCGCGGCTGCCGGCAAGCTTCAGCGGTGAGCGGGCCCAACAGGTGCGCATGACGCAGGCGGCGACCGACCATTTCAACGAGGCGGTGGGGTGCTACAACGCGGCGATCGTGCAGTTCCCGGCCATCCTGCTGGCCTGGCTGTTCGGGTTCGAGCCGGGTCGGGGTTTGCGCTCCCGGCCATGAGCACATCACGAGAAGATGCTTTGCCCATGCCGTCGGGGCACTTATAGTCGCGTCACAACGAGGAGCAAGCCATGAGACCCCAGTGGAAGATTGCCGCCTGCGTGCTGGCGGGAGCCGCCGCATCCGCGCAGGCACAAGACCCTTCGGCCCTGTATGTCCGCAGCCTGGCCGCCACCTGCGCCAGCTGCCACGGCACCGACGGCCGCACCGCGCCCGGCGCGCCGCTAGCGCCGCTGGCGGGCATGCAGCGCGACTACCTGGTCGCGCAGCTGAAGGCGTTCAAGGCCGGAACCCGGCCTTCGACCATCATGACGCAGCTGGCCAAGGGCTACAGCGACGCCCAGATCGAACAGCTGGCGAGCTACTTCGCTGGTCGGAAATAAGGGCATGACGATGCAACGCCGCCACTTCTTGAACTCCGCTGGTGCCATCGCCCTGCTGGGCACCGCCGGTTGCGCCACCACTTCCATTCCGTCCAGGGCCCGCGTCGTTGTCATCGGCGGCGGCTATGGCGGCGCCACCGCGGCGCGCTACGTGCGCCTGCTGTCCGACCACAAGATCGACGTGGTGCTGATCGAGCCGAACGACGCCTTCGTCTCCTGCCCGCTGTCGAACCTGGTGCTGGGCGGCAGCAAGCAGATCGCCGACATGACCACGCCCTACAGCGGGCTGTCACGCAACCACGGCATCACCGTCGTCAAAGACATGGCCACGGCCGTCGACACGCAACGCAAGACGGTGACGCTGGGCCGCGGCGGCACCATAGGCTACGACAAGCTGGTGGTCTCGCCCGGCATCGAGCTGCTGCTGGGCAGCGTCGAGGGCCTGGCCGCCGCCAATGCGGCCGGCCAGGTGCTGCACGCCTGGAAGGCCGGCCCCGAGACGGTGGCGCTGCGGCGCCAGCTCGAAGCCATGCCCGATGGCGGCACCTACGCCATCACCATTCCGGAGGCGCCGTACCGCTGCCCGCCCGGGCCGTACGAGCGCGCCTGCCAGGTGGCCTGGTATTTCAAGAACGCCAAGCCGCGCAGCAAGGTGCTGATTCTGGACGCCAACCCCGACGTGACGTCCAAGGGCGCGCTGTTCAAGCGCGTGTGGGCCGAGCAGTACCGGGGCATGGTCGAATACCGCGGCCAGCACAAGACAACCGCAGTGGACGTCCGCGCCGGCGTCGTCAAGTTCGAGATTCAGGACGACGTGAAGGCGGACGTGCTGAACGTCATTCCTTCCATGCGCGCGGGCACCATCGCCGTGCAGGCCGGCCTGAACAACCTGGCCAACAACCGCTGGTGCGGCGTCGACTTCCTGACCTTCGAGTCGGCGGTGGCCAAGGACGTGCACGTGCTGGGCGACGCGATCCAGATCGCCCCTGGCATGCCCAAGAGCGGCCACATGGCCAACGCGCACGGCAAGTCGGCGGCCGCCGCCATCGTCGCCCAGCTGTCGGGCTGGGCGGTGAACCCGGCGCCGGTGCTCACCAACACCTGCTACAGCTTCACCGACGACCGCAACGTGATCCACGTGGCCAGCGTCCACGAATACGTGGCGGCCGAGCGCACCTTCAAGGCCGTGGCCGGCTCCGGCGGCGTCAGCGCGGGCCCGACCGAGCTGGAAGGCACGTACGCGATGAACTGGGCCAGGAACATCTGGGCGGATACGCTCGCCTGAAGGCTTGGCAGATGACGAGTGACAAATGACAAAATGGCCATCCGGTCATTTGTCATCGAAGCGTAGCGAGGTCATTTGTCATTAGCCCTACCCCTTTGGCGGCAGCTCCAGGCTGCCGCTTGCGTTTTGGCAGCCGTGCGGCGCGGCGAATCGGCCACGCCCGCGGTCGCGCGCGTGCCGGCGGAACTGCGCCCGGCGGCGCAGGCCCTGGCTTTCCACGCGCTGCGCCAGCTCGGGCGCGCCGAGGCGTTGCGCACCCATCTCGCCAACCGCGCGCCGCCGCCGGAAGCCGATGCCCTGCTTTGCACCGCGCTGGCGCTGGCCTGGCAGGAGGAGGGCGCACCGTATCCGGCCTTCACCCTGGTCGACCAGGCGGTGGAAGCGGCCAAGAACCAACCCGAGACCAGGCAGCAGCAAGGCTTCATCAATGCCTGCCTGCGCCGCTTCCTGCGCGAGCGCGACGCGCTGGTGGCCGCCACCGACAAGGATCCGGTGGCGCGCTGGAACCACCCGCGCTGGTGGATCGCCAAGCTGCGGCAGGACCATCCGGCGCACTGGGAGGCGATCCTGGCCGCCTGCAACGGACCAGCGCCGATGACGCTGCGGGTGAACACGCGGCGGGTGCAGCTCGAGGACATGCAGGCGCGGCTGGCGCAGGCCGGCGTCGCCAGCGAGCGCGTCGGCGAGCACGGGCTGGTGTTGCAGCAGGCGCTGCCGGTGCATGCCATTCCCGGCTTCGCCGAAGGCCTGCTGTCGGTGCAGGACGCCGGCGCCCAGCTGGCCGCGCAGTTGCTGCTGCGGGACCTGCCGGCTGGCCCAGGGCCGCTGCGCATCCTGGACGCCTGCGCCGCCCCCGGCGGCAAGACCGCCCACATCCTGGAGCTGGCTCAAGCCCAGGTGCTGGCGCTGGACGTGGACCCGGTGCGCTGCGAGCGGATCGATCAGAACCTGCAGCGCCTGGGCCTGCAGGCCCAGGTGCGGGCCGGCGACGCGGCCGCGCCGGCGGCCTGGTGGGACGGCCAGCCTTACGACGCCATCCTGCTGGACGCGCCCTGCACCGCCTCGGGCATCGTGCGGCGGCACCCGGACGTGCGCTGGCTGCGGCGCGAGAGCGACATCGCGCAACTGGCGCAGCTGCAGCGCAAGCTGCTGCAGGCGCTGTGGCCCTTGCTCAAACCGGGCGGCCGGCTGGTCTACTGCACCTGCTCGGTGTTCCGGGCCGAAGGCGAGGCGCAGATCGCGGCGTTTGTTGCACGCCACAATGAGGCCCGTTTGCTGCCCGGGCCGGGCCATTTAATCCCCCAGCCCGGAGCGGCAGGGCTGGCCCTCCCGGACAATCAACCCGGTGACCACGACGGCTTCTATTACGCGGTACTGCAAAAGGGCGCACGCCACGCGCCACCTGGCCCGCCGGATGCTTGAGCGGGGCGCCTGGTCGTGGCTGGCCGCGATCGTCCTGGCGCAGGCCTGCCTGCACGCCGCGCCGGTCCTGGCGCAGGCGACCAGCGCCGACGTGTCGCAGCTGCAGGTGGATCGCACCGACGAGGGCGTGGTGCTGAGCGCCGCCGTGCGGTTTGAGCTGCCCACCGTCGTCGACGACGCGCTGGCCAAGGGCATCCCCATGTTCTTCGTGGCCGAGGCCAGCATCTTCCAGGACCGCTGGTACTGGTACGACAAGCGCGTGGCCGGCGCCGCGCGCCACATGCGCCTGTCCTACCAGCCGCTCACGCGCCGCTGGCGGCTGCAGGTGTCGGCAGCGCCGATCGTCGGCAGCTCGGGCCTGGTGCTGGGGCAGATGTTCGATTCGCGCGACGAGGCGCTGGCGGCGGTGCAGCGCGTTTCGCGCTGGCGCATCGCCGAGCCCGGCGAGGTGGACCCCGACTCGGCCTACAACGTGCAGTTCCGCTTCCGGCTCGACCTGTCGCAGCTGCCGCGGCCGTTCCAGATCGGCGCGGTGGGCCAGTCGGAATGGAGCATCCAGGCCGTGCGCAACTTCCGGCTGCTGCCGGAGCCGGCGCGATGAGCCCCGCCCAGCGCTCGCCCGAGGGGCCGCAGCGCTCGCTGCTGCAAGGCTCGCGCGCGCTGCGCTGGACCCTGGTGGTGGCGGTCACCGTGATCGTCGCCATCGGCATCGTGCTGATGTTCCTGCTGACGCAGGCCCCCAACAACCGCGAGCTGTACGAGCGCAATTACGGCCGGCTGTTCGCCGTCAACGTCGTGGTGGCCGGACTGCTGCTGCTGGTGATCGGAGGGATCGCGGTCCGGCTGCTCTCGCGGCTGCGCCGCGGACGCTTCGGCAGCCGCCTGCTGGTGAAGCTGGCGGCGATCTTCGCGCTGGTCGGTTTCGTGCCGGGCGTGTTGATCTATGTCGTGTCCTACCAGTTCGTCTCGCGCTCGATCGAGAGCTGGTTCGACGTCAAGGTCGAAGGCGCACTGGATGCGGGCCTGAGCCTGGGGCGGGCCACGCTGGACACGCTCGCAAACGACTTGGCCAACAAGACCCGCGCCGCCGCGGGGCAGCTGGGCGAGACGCCGGACGCGTCGGCCGGCCTCACG
>NZ_JAQGLS010000207.1 GCF_028292805.1 Ramlibacter sp.
CCACCTGGTCAACCTGGAAGTGGTGAACACCTATGAAGGCACGCACGACATCCATGCGCTGATCCTGGGGCGGGCGCAGACGGGGATCGCGGCTTTTTGAAAGGCATGGGTACCGGGTCGGGCCCGAAGATCCAGTCCCGCCGTCCTACTGGTCGCCGTAAAACCGGTCGAGAAAATCCAGCTGCGCGCCGCGCCACCCCGCGTCCGGCTCGCACTGCTGCGACAGCACCAGGTGGTTGTCATCCTCGACGCGGTACGGCTCCCACCGCGGCACTCCCGGGTCGCCAGTGGCGGCAAACGCCACCCACGCCTTGCGCATCAGCCGCGACAGGGCCTCGTCGGCCGCAGCGAACGCGCCGCCGGCCGCCAGGTTGCCGAACACATGCCCCACCTCGTCACCGTGGTGCGGCCCGTCGGCCTGTCCCGGCCGGCGGCGCCGGAACAGGTACTTCCAGGTTCGCGGCTCCAGCGGGGCCATGCCGCGGGCCAGCAGCCGCGTGCCGTAGTTGAACTGCGTGTCGGCGAACATCGCCGCCACCGCACCCCCCGCGTGCCCGTGGCGCTCAGCCGGGTAGAGCGTCGCCGCCTCCTCGGCCAGGGCGCCGAAGCTGGTCTCCAGCTGCTCCCGGTACGCGGCCAGCGTGTCCACCGGCCACGCCTGCGTCAGCGCCGAGCCTTCGTCCGCATTGCTGCCCACCAGCAGCGGCATCCGGTGGATGCGGCCCTGCCGCAGGGCGCCGCGTTCGTCCCGCGGCAGCACCCAGCCGTCCAGGATGGGCCGCAGCACCCGCGGCCGCGTGAGGGCGCGGACCTTGGGCGCCAGCAGTCCGGTGCGAGCCAGCACCTCCTGCGCCGTCAGCCGCCGCAGCGCGGCAAGGTCCGCGCCCAGTGTCAGGCCCGCCTGCTCGGCAGCGGCCAGGGTTGCCAGAGGCCGGCCCGCGCCCGGGCTTTGCAGGATCGCGCGCTGGAACAGGCCACTGGCCAGCGGTGACGTGAGCAGCAGCGCAATGGACGCCGAGCCGGCGGAAAAGCCGAACGCCGTGACCCGCGCCGGATCGCCGCCGAAATCCGAGATGTTGGCCTGAACCCAGCGCAGCGCCGCCAGCTGGTCGAGCAAGCCGTAGTTGCCCGAAGCGCCTTCGGCCGACTCGGCGCTCAAGGCAGGATGCGCCAGGAAGCCGAACAGCCCGCACCGGTAGTTGAGCGTGACCACCACTGCGCCTTCAGCGGCCAGGGCGGCGCCGTCGTAGAGCACGTCGGAGCCGCTGCCGGCCGTGAAGCCGCCGCCGTACAGCCAGACCAGCACCGGCATCGGCGCGGGCGGCGCGACGGTCGGCGTCCAGACGTTCAGGTAGAGGCAGTCCTCGTCCTGGCGGGCCGCCCGGAAGCCGGCGGCCGGCGGCTGCGGAGAGTCGGGGCCGAACGCCAGCGCGTCGCGGATGCCGTCCCAGCGCACCGGCGGCTGCGGCGGCCGCCAGCGCAATGCGCCCGCCGGCGCGGCCGCATAGGGAACGCCCTGGAACACGGCGCCGTCGCCGCGGCGGCGTCCGCGCAAGTGGCCTTGCGCCGTCTCGACGGTGAGGAAAGTGGATGCGGGTTCGGTGTCCAAGCCAGGTCTCGTGTCGTGTGTGCAACGCAAGTCTAGGCGAGTGCCCACCGGCTCCAGCCGGCGGTCGGCCCGGGCTGAGCCCTCAGGCCGCCATCAGCAGCGCCTCGGGCGTGTCGTTGATCGTGGTGCGGCGCAGCTCGCGGCGCTCGGCCACGTCGTAGCGGCGGCCGCGGTGCAGGGTGGCGCGGTTGTCCCAGATCACCAGGTCGCCCACCTGCCATTCGTGCACGTAGACGCGTTCGCGCTGGGTGGCATGTTCCAGCAGGTCTTGCAGGTACATGCGGCTCTCGGCCGTCGGCCAGCCCAGGACCTGGCGGGCGTGCACGCCGACGAACAGCACCTTGCGCCCGGAGCCGGGGTGGCTGTCGACCAGCGGCCAGACAGCCGGGGGGATTTCCTTTTTCTGGTCGTCGGTGTAGGCGTCGTCGCCCAGCAGCAGGCGGGTGTGCAGCGCGAAGTGCTCGGCCTTCAGGTCCTGGATTTCCGCCTTGGTGCGCGTGTCCAGCGTGTCGTAGGCCGCGCGCAGGTCGGCGAACTCGGTGTTGCCGCCCCAGCTGGGCTTGATCACGCAATGCAGCATCGAGTACGCCGCGCGCGGGTTCATGAACGAGCTGTCGCTGTGCCACAGCTGGTTGGCGAAGTTCGACAGGTTCTTGGGCGAGTCGCGCCGCGCCACGTTGCCTTCCGCGTCGACGTTGGAGATGTCGATCAGGCGCTCGTCCTCCAGCCGCTCCTTGCGCTTGAAGACGCGCTTGAGGCCGATGTCCAGCGGGCCGAACGACTTGGCGAAATCGATCTGCTGCTGCGGCGTCAGCGGCTGGCCGCGCCAGACCAGCACGGCGTGCTCGTTCATCGCGGCGTTGATGGCGTGCCGGTCGGCGTCGGTCAGCGGGCGTGTCAGGTCGACGCCGCTCGCTTGGGCGCCGAACACGGGGTGGATGGGCTTCAGTTGCAAAGTCATGTGCTTCTCCCGGCGCTCACTCGGTCTGGATCTTGGCGTCGGTGACCACGCGGCCCCAGCGCTTCATCTCGGCGCCGATGAAGGCGTCGAACTGCTCGGGCTTGCTGCCGATGATCTCCAGTCCGTACTCCTGGGCGCGCTTTTTCATGTCGGGGGAAGCCAGAGCCTTGGCGGTGTCGGCCTGGATCTTCTGCAGCACCGCCTTGGGCGTGCCGGCGGGGACGACGAAGCCGAGCAGGGCGCCGACGTCGAAGCCGGGGATGAGTTCGGCGACCGTCGGGTAGTCGTGGCCTTGCACGCGCCTGGCGCCCAGGGTGGCGATCAGCTTCATCTTGCCGGCCTGCACGTAAGGCAGGATGGACAGGAACGGGTCCACCACCAGGTCGAGGCGCCCGCCCATGAGCTCGGTGTGGGCCGGGGAGCTGCCTTTCATGGAGATGTGCTGCATCACGAAGCCGGCTTCCCGCTTGAGCAGCTCGGCGCCCAGGTGGGTGGTGCTGCCGGCGCCGGGGGTGCCGTAATTGAGCTTGCCCGGGTTGGCCTTGGCGTAGGCGATCAGCTCCTTGAGGTTGTTGAAGGGCGCGTCGGGGCGGGCCACGATGGCCAGCTGCATGTTGAACAGCTGCGTGACGCCGGCGATGTCCTTTTGCGTGTCGTACGGCAGCTTCTTGCGCAGCGTGGGATTGACGGCGAACGAGGAGTTCACCATGCCGATCGTGTGGCCGTCGGGAGCCGACTTGGCGACGAAGTCCGCGCCGATGGCCGTGCCGGCGCCCGGCTTGTAATCGATCAGGACCGGGTGGCCCCAGGTCTCCTGCAGCTTCATCGCCAGCTGGCGGCCGACGGTGTCGGTCGGGCCGCCGGGCGGGAACGGAATGATGATCTTCACCGGGCCGGTGGGGAAGTCCTGGGCCACGGCGGGCGCGGCGGCGGCGATGGCCAGGACGCCAGCCAGCAGGCTCGCGGTCAGTTGGACGAGGCGCAAGGCATGTCTCCTTTATCGATAGAATGGAACGCAGTTTCAGAATCTTAGCGGTCTTCCGGTTGAAATGGAACAGCGTTTCGAAAAATCGGAGGTATCAGGTGCTTGCAGGCGATTCCACAACCCGCGACGAAGTCAGCGCCCTGGGCCGCGGCCTGGCTTTGCTGCGCGTGCTGGCGGATGCCGGCGTGCCGCTGTCCAACAAGGAACTGGCCGATCGCTGCGGCATTCCCAAGGCCACGGTCTCGCGCCTGACGGCGACGCTGCAGTCGGCGGGCTTCCTGCGGCTGTCGGCCGACGAACGCTTCGCCCTCGGGCCGGCCAACCTGCTCCTTGGCAGTGCCTTCCTGCGCAGCTACGACTTCCGGCAAGAGGCTCGACTGCACCTGGCCGAACTGGCCGAAGCCGCGGGCGCCAACGTGCACCTGGGCGTGCGGGAGGGCCTGGACATCCTGCTGATCGACACCCTGCGGCCGCGCTCGGCGATGATCGTCTCGCGCATGGACGTGGGCGCCCGCATGGCGATCGCCACCTCGGCCGTCGGCCGCGCCTATTACGCGTCCCTGCCACCGGACCGGCAGGCGGCGCTGCAGGAAGACATCCGGGCCGCCAGCGGTGAGCAATGGTCGCAGGTGCAGGCGCGGTTGGAGGCGGCGCTGCAGGAGCACGCGCTCCACGGATTTTGCAGTTCCTTTGGGGAATGGCATCCCGAGATCCATGCCGTCGGCTTCAGTCTGCGCGGAGCGCGCGGTGAGTTGTACGGCGTCAGCGTGGGCGGGCCCGCCTACCTGCTGACCCGCGAGTTGCTGATGGGCCACGTGGGGCCGCGCCTGCTGCAGACGCGCCGGGCGATCGAGGGCGAAGCCGGACTGGCCTGAGGCCTGAGGCCTCAGGCAGCCGCTTCCAGCCCGTTGCGGAAGTGGTCCTGCATGCGCTGCATGGTGGCGTCGGGGTCACGCCGCAGCAGTGCGTCGATCACGGCGCGGTGCTCCAGCAGCGACTCTTGCAGCCGGCCTGACTTGAGCAGCGAGTTGTGCCGATTGAGCTTCATCACCTTGCGCAGATCGGCCACCATCTGGTTGCGCCAGCGGTTGCCGGCCAGCTCCAGCAGCCGCATGTGGAAGCGCTCGTTCAAGGCAAAAAAACGTTCTCGATCATCCTGCGCGCGCTCCAGCTCCGCGTGCAGGCCTTGCAATTCCTTCAGCTGCGCATCGCTCGCGCGCTGGGCGACCACGGCCGCCGCATCGCTTTCCAGCAGCGCCAGCAGGTGGTACACCTCGGCCAGGTCCTGCTCCGAAACTTCCGTCACGTAGGCGCCGCGGCGCACCTTCATCGTCACCAGGCCTTCGGCGGCCAGCACTTTCAGCGCCTCGCGCAGCGGCGTGCGGCTGATGCCGTACTCCTCGGCCAGCTTGAGCTCGTCGATCCAGCTGCCCGGCTCGAGCTGGCGCGCGAAGATGCGTTGGCGCAGCAGCTCCGCAACCTCCTGGTAGAGGGCGCGGGGGGCAAGGGAGACAGTTGACATGCGCGGATTCTAGGTTGAAATGTAATTCTGCATCAATAATTATGAATGATGTAAGATTCGGGCCGCCACGCAGGTCGCCGTTTCGTCACAGGAATACGCCATGAGCCAGAACACGAATCCGAACCCGCCTTCCGCTGCCGAATCACTGGAGAAGTGGCGCCAGTCGGCCGCCAAGTCCGCCCCCGGCGGCCAGGTCGATGCCCTGAACTGGGTGACGCCGGACGGCATCACCGTCAAGCCGCTGTACACGGCGCTGGATCTCCAGGGCCTGCAGCACACCGACACGCTGCCCGGCTTGGCGCCATTCCTGCGCGGGCCGCAGGCCACCATGTATGCGGCGCGGCCGTGGACGATCCGCCAGTACGCGGGCTTTTCAACGGCGCAGGAATCGAACGCCTTCTATCGCAAAGGCCTGGCCGGGGGCGGGCAGGGCGTCAGCGTCGCCTTCGACCTGGCCACCCACCGGGGCTACGACAGTGACCATCCGCGCGTGGTCGGCGACGTGGGCAAGGCCGGCGTGGCGATCGACTCGGTGGAAGACATGAAGATCCTGTTCGACGGCATTCCGCTGGACAAGGTCTCGGTCTCGATGACCATGAACGGCGCCGTGCTGCCGGTGCTGGCCGGCTACGTGGTGGCGGCGGAGGAGCAGGGCGTGGCGCAGGACCAGCTGTCGGGGACCATCCAGAACGACATCCTCAAGGAGTTCATGGTCCGCAATACCTACATCTACCCGCCCGAGCCTTCGATGCGGATCGTGGGCGACATCATCGAGTACACGGCGCAGAAGATGCCCAAGTTCAACTCGATCTCGATCTCGGGTTACCACATGCAGGAAGCCGGCGCCAACCAGGCGCTGGAGCTGGCCTTCACGCTGGCCGACGGCAAGGAGTACGTCAAGACCGCCATGGCCAAGGGCCTGGGGGTGGACGCCTTCGCGCCGCGCCTGTCGTTCTTCTGGGCGATCGGCATGAACTTCTACCTGGAGATCGCCAAGATGCGGGCGGCGCGCCTGCTGTGGTGGCGGATCATGAGTGAGGTGGGGGCGAAAAACCCCAAGAGCCTGATGCTGCGCACCCACTGCCAGACCTCGGGCTGGTCGCTGACCGAGCAGGACCCGTACAACAACGTGGTGCGCACCACCATCGAGGCGATGGCGGCGGTGTTCGGCGGCACCCAGTCGCTGCACACCAACAGCTTCGACGAGGCGATTGCGCTGCCGACCGAGTTCTCGGCCCGGATCGCCCGCAACACCCAGCTCATCATCCAGGAGGAGACCCACATCCCCGACGTGATCGATCCCTGGGCCGGCAGCTACATGATGGAGAAGCTGACCCAGGACATGGCCGACGCCGCCTGGACCATCATCGAGGAAGTGGAAGCGATGGGCGGCATGACACGCGCTGTCGATTCGGGCTGGGCCAAGCTGAAGATCGAGGCCGCGGCGGCCGAGAAGCAGGCCCGCATCGACTCCGGCCGGGACGTGATCGTCGGCGTCAACAAGTACAAGCTGGCCGAGCAGGATGCGATGGAGATCCGCGAAGTCGACAACGTGATGGTGCGCGAGCAGCAGATCGCCCGCCTGGGCAAGATCAAGGCTTCGCGCGACCCGGCCAAGGTGCAGGCGGCGCTGGAGGCGATGACCACGGCCGCCCACGACGGCACCGGCAACCTGCTGGAGCTGTGCATCCAGGCCGTGCGGCTGCGCGCCACGGTGGGCGAGGTGAGTGATGCATTGGAAAAGGTATTCGGGCGCCATCGCGCCGATACGCAAAAGGTGACCGGGGTGTATGCAGCCGCCTACGACTCGGCCGAGGGCTGGGACAAACTGAAGTCGGAGATCGCGCAATTCGCGCAGGAGCAGGGCCGGCGCCCGCGCGTGATGGTGGCCAAGCTGGGCCAGGACGGCCACGACCGCGGCGCCAAGGTGGTGGCCACGGCCTATGCCGACCTCGGTTTCGACGTCGACATGGGTCCGCTGTTCCAGACGCCGGAAGAATGCGCCCGGCAGGCGATCGAGAACGACGTGCACGCGGTGGGCATCAGCACGCTCGCAGCCGGCCACAAGACGCTGGTGCCGGCGATCATCGCGGAGCTGGAAAAGCAGGGCGCCGACGACATCATCGTGTTTGTCGGCGGCGTCATCCCGCAGCAGGACTACGAGTTCCTCTACCACGCCGGCGTCAAGGGCATCTACGGCCCCGGCACCCCGATCCCGGCCAGCGCCAAGGACGTGCTGGAACAGATCCGCCGCTCCGTCGCCAAGTCGTGACCGCCCCGGCCTTCCTGGCATTGCGCGCGGTCCCTCCGGGAGAGGGCGGGGCTGAGGACACGCCGCCGCGAAATTGGGTTCTGACCCCTGTTGTCCCGCCCCCTCCCCCTCCGGGGACGGGCTGGGCTGGGGGTGCTCTGTGGTGAACTTCTCCCAATCTCTCCTTGGCCCCGCCGGCGCCCAGCAACGCCGCGCCATCGCCAAATCCATTACCCTGCTCGAATCGACCCGTGCCGACCACCGCACGCAAGCCGACGCGCTCCTGACCGGTCTGCTGCCCCACACCGGCAAGGCTTTCCGGCTCGGCATCAGCGGCGTGCCGGGTGTCGGCAAAAGCACCTTCATCGAGGCACTGGGCCTGTACCTGATCGCGCAAGGCAACCGGGTGGCCGTGCTCGCCATCGATCCTTCGTCCACCGTTTCCGGCGGATCCATCCTGGGCGACAAGACGCGGATGGAGCACCTGTCGGTGCACCCGCAGGCCTACATCCGGCCCAGCCCTTCGAGCGGCACGCTGGGCGGCGTGGCGGCGCGCACGCGCGAGGCTATGCTGGTTTGCGAAGCGGCCGGCTATGACGTGGTGATCGTCGAGACGGTTGGCGTGGGCCAGAGCGAGACGGCGGTGGCCGGCATGACCGACATGTTCGTTCTGATGCAGTTGCCCAATGCCGGCGACGACCTGCAGGCCATCAAGAAGGGCGTGATGGAGCTGGCCGACCTGGTCGTCATCAACAAGGCCGACCTCGACGCGGCGGCCGCCACGCGCGCGCGTGCGCAGATCACGTCGGCGCTGCGGCTCTTTGGCCACCATGGTCATCCGTCGCATGCGGATGCGTTGCGGGCGGCCCACGCAGCGCCGGGCTCGCCCGAGGCCGAGGTGCGCTTCTGGCAGCCGCAGGTCATCCAGATGAGCGCCTTGCGGGGCACCGGCATCGACGGGTTCTGGGCGGCGGTCACGCAATTCAGGTCGCTCCAGACCGCCAACGGCAAGCTGGCCACGCGCCGCGAAAAGCAGGCGCTGGCCTGGATGTGGGAGCGCATCGACGCCGGGCTCAAGCAGGCTTTTCGCCAGCATCCGCAGGTGCGCGAGTTGCTGCCGCAGGCGATCGCCCAGGTGGCCGCAGGCACGCTGCCAGCTTCCACTGCGGCACGAAACCTGCTCTCCGCGCATGCGGGACAGGCATGACCAGCTATCAAAACAATAGCAGAAACAAGACAACAACCTACCTCTGACGACATGAAAGAAATCCTCGAAATCTTGGAAAAAC
>NZ_JAQGLS010000140.1 GCF_028292805.1 Ramlibacter sp.
AGCGTGGTGTCGGCGGTGGAGGGGAAGTCTGCATGCGCAGGCCGCGGGCCGGTTCGGCATTGTTGGCGCCGGGAGCGCGAAGGATCTCACTGGAAGCGGGTCAAGCCATGTCGAACTGCAGGATGTCGCGGTCATGCGAGAGCATCACCAGCTCCCTGGTGGTCTTGCACACCCATGTCTGCTGCAGTGCGGGTTGGTCGATGTGCAGCGCCCGGACATCGAACACGACCTGGCACAGGCCGCCTTGATTATTCAGTGGCAACCCGACCTCATACCGCTCGACGCTGGCCCAACCGCGCCTGGGCAGGGCTGCTCACCGCCCCGATTCCGCCAGGAACAGGTCAGCGACGACTGGCGCCATCGCCTCGTCGTCCAGGCTTGCCTGCGGCTTCAGCCACGTGAACAGCCCGTTGATCATGCCGAACAGCAGCATGGTCAGCTGCTTGCTCATGGCGGCCTGTCGCGGCGGAACATGATCTCGCGCCACTGGCCGTCGCGGATCATCACCACGTGCGCCTGCTCGGCGTCGAGCGGCTGCGCCTCGTGCACCACCGCGCCGGTGGCCTGCTGCGCTACGCCGAAGCGCTCGATGTGGATGCGGTCTTGCGCCGCGCCGGCTTGCAGCAGCCGCCTCGGCCTCGTCGTTCATCTGGAACGGGCGGCAGACGTAGGCGCGGGCGATGGAATCGGCCGGCACCGGTGCGCAGGAACTCGGCGACCTTGGTCTGGTCCAGCAAGCCCATGTCGATGGCCGCATCGGTGTGCTCGTCGCTCAACACGTGGTGCAGCAGCTGCGCCACGTACCTGTCCTTCAGATCCTGTAGCTCCTCCTTGAACATGGTGGACTGCAGGCTGCGGTTGCCGTACACCAGGCTGAAGCGGCTGTGCGGTCGCGCGCCAGCACCGTCTTCATGATCGAGAGGATGGGCGTGATGCCGCTGCCGCCGGCGATGCCGACGTGGTGGCGTCGCGCATCCGGCTCCAGCGGGACGAAGAAGCGGCCCCGCGGCGCCATCACGTTGATGGTGTCGCCGGCATGCAGGGGTCTTCCTCCAGCACCGGAGCGTGCCCGCGCCATTCCGCTGTTCGTTGCGGCAGGACCAGCGCGCTGTCGGCGATGCGCAGCAGGTACTGGACGCGGGAATTGGCGCTGACCCGGATGGACCCTTGCATGGCGCTCAGAAGCCGTGAATGGATTGATCGCGCCCGCGACGGGGTGTATCAGGGTGCAGGCGAAGGCGCGGCCCCTTGCCAAGGCCGGCCGCCTGGGCAAGCGCCGCAACGCACGCATGCGGCCTGAGGCGCCCGCCCCGGAGGGCGAGGCCAAGACCCGATACCGGTGAAGAACTGACGTCATTGAGGGCCGCACGCGGGGTGCGAGCGATTCGCTCACAGCATCTACATGTGTCCACGGATTCGGGCAGCTCGTGGAAGGTGGGATGCCGGTACACCTTGTCCCGCGCGGGGTCGAAGTACATGCCCTTGTCGGCGGGGTCGCTGGCCACGATGTGGTTCGGAGCGCACCACCCACACGCTGGTGCCTTCCTGGCGCCGGGTGTAGACGTCGCGCGCCATCTGGATCGCCAGCTTGGCGTCGGCGGCATGCAGGCTGCCGCAGTGCTTGTGGCCCAGGCCGGACTTGCTGCGCACGAACACCTCCCCCCGCGGCCATTCCTGTTGCGGATCGCCCATGCGGCCTCCTTGCCTTCGCCGGCCTGCTTGCGCGCGAATGCCATGGCGGCGTCGCGCACCCAGGCGCCGGCATCCCAGGCCTTCAAGCGCGCCGCCAGACGGTCGCGGTTGCACCGGCCGTGGCCGGGGATCACGCGCCGGAACTCGTCCCAGGCTACCGCGCCGAAGTCGTGGTGCCGCCGTTTCTCGTTCCACTTGATGTCGCGTCGGGCGGCGTCACGCCCAGCACCCTGGCCTGCTCGACGGCGGCACCCACAAACTTTTGCCGCAGTTCGTCGTTCGAGATGCGCTTGATGGCCCAGTGCATCGACTGCGCGGTGTTGGGCGGGCGGTCCTCGGGCGGCCCGAACCTCATGATCGACCGCCACCACCGACGGTTCACCGCGTCCCGCACCATGGCGCGCTGGGACTCGGTGCCCTTTTTCATCATCGTCAGCGGGCTTTCGAAGCCTTGCCGCTGGTGGACTCTCCTCGCGCCAGATGCGGAGCATGACGCGCATAAGGGCCGTAGCAGCAGCGGCAGATCGGCGCCTGGTTCATGATCGCCGCGCCGTCCACCAGCCAGCCGATGGCGCCGACGTCAGCCCCTCCAGCAGCAGGCCGACGTATTCCGAGTGCGTGCTGGCTGATCTGCCGCACCAGCCTCTTGCGGTAGTGGTCCGGCATCCAGTCCTTGGGCTGGACGAACTCGCCCGCGGCGATGCGCGCCTCGAACCGCTCCTCCTGCTGGAGCTGGCGGGCAAAGCGCACCGGCTTGCACGTGTCGGCGTTCTTGCCGGCGGTGTCCATCGCCTGGGTACATGCGGCCCTGGTCGGACGCTTTCCCGACCGCTTGGTCGATGATAGGCCCAGGCACCCCGAAATCGTGAGCACCGCCCGCGGTGGCCTGCTAGTTGCGCTTGGGAATGTCGAGCCCGCGCACGACCGCCGGCCGGGCCACGAAGGCCTCGAGCACCCGTGCCACCTGCTTGAAGTCCTGGAAGCCGACCAGCTCGCCGGCGCCGTAGAAGCCAACCAGGTTACGCACCCACGGGAAGATCGCGATGTCCGCGATGCCGTACGCGTTACCGACCATCCAGTCGCGGCCTTCGAGGTGCCGGTCCAGCACACCGAGCAGTCGCCTGGACTCAGCCACATAGCGGTCGCGCGGGCGCTTGTCCTCGAAGTCCTTGCCGGCGAACTTGTGGAAGAACCCGAGCTGGCCGAACATCGGGCCGACGCCGCCCATCTGGAACATCACCCATTGCAGCGCTTCATAGCGGCCGGCGCTGTCCGGCGGGATCAGCTTGCCGGTTTTTTCGGCCAGGTAGACCAGGATCGCACCAGACTCGAACAGCGCCAGCGGCTTGCCGCCCGGCCCGTGGGGATCGAGGATGGCCGGGATCTTGTTGTTCGGGCTGAGCGAGAGGAACTCGGGTGTGGCCTGGTCGCTGGTTTCGAACGAGACCTTGTGCACCTCGTACGGCAGGCCGATCTCCTCCAGCAGGATCGATACCTTCACGCCGTTGGGCGTGGGCAGCGAATACAACTGCAGGCGGTCCGGCTGCGTGGCGGGCCACTTGCGCGTGATGGGAAAGCAGGAGAGGTCGGTCATGCGCATGAGCTTCCCAGAAACAACAAAAGCCTTCAATCAGAAGGCCTTGTTGGAATTGAAAAAGCCCTCGTTGAGAGGGCTTTTCAAACTGGTTGCGCGGGCAAGATTTGAACTTGCGACCTTTGGGTTATGAGCCCAACGAGCTACCAGGCTGCTCCACCGCGCGTCAGAGGGTCTAGTATAACCTATTCAGCGGCGTTCTGCTCGGCGCCATCAACTTCTGTCGTGTCGGGGCGGTCAACCAGTTCCACCAGGGCCATCGGCGCGTTGTCGCCGACGCGGTAACCCATCTTCAGGATGCGGGTGTAGCCGCCCGGACGGGTCTGGTAGCGCGGGCCGAGTTCGGCGAACAGCTTGGTCACCATGTCGCGATCGCGCAGGCGGTCGAAGGCCAGGCGCTTGTTCGCCAAGGTGGGCGTCTTGCCGAGCGTGATCATCGGCTCGACGACGCGGCGCAGTTCCTTTGCCTTGGGCAGCGTGGTCTTGATGGCCTCGTGCTGCAGCAGCGAGTTCATCATGTTGCGCAGCATCGCGAGGCGGTGCGAGCTGGTGCGGTTGAGTTTGCGAAGTCCGTGTCCGTGACGCATGGTGGATTCCTGTCTTTATCTTGAAAGGCAGCCGTATCAGGTACTGCCAGTTTCACCAATGGATCGCGCGCAACGGATTGCGGCGCGATCCCTCTTTTCTTAACGCTTGTCGAGGCCGGCCGGCGGCCAGCTTTCGAGCTTCATGCCAAGGGTCAGGCCGCGCGAGGCGAGCACTTCCTTGATTTCGTTGAGCGACTTGCGACCCAGGTTGGGGGTCTTGAGCAGCTCGTTTTCGGTGCGCTGGATCAGGTCACCGATGTAGTAGATGTTTTCGGCCTTCAGGCAGTTGGCCGAACGCACCGTCAGTTCGAGCTCGTCCACCGGACGCAGCAGGATCGGGTCGAACTGCTGCGAGCTGCGCTGCACCGGCGCGTCGAACGCGGCCAGTTCCGAGCCTTCGAGCTGGGCGAACACGGCGAGCTGTTCCACCAGGATCTTGGCCGAGGCACGCACCGCGTCTTCGGCGGTGATGGCGCCGTTGGTCTCGATCTCCATGACCAGCTTGTCCAGGTCGGTGCGCTGCTCGACGCGAGCGCTCTCGACGGTGTAGCTCACGCGGCGAACCGGCGAGAACGACGCGTCCAGCACGATCCGGCCGATCGACTTGGTCGGCTCGTCCCCGTA
>NZ_JAQGLS010000159.1 GCF_028292805.1 Ramlibacter sp.
CCCACCCGCGGGTCCTTCAGCTCGCGCGCGATCAGCTGCGCCAGGTCGCGCTGGATCTGGTCGGCGACCTTGAAGCCGCGGTTGGGGGTGGCTGCCTTGCGCTTCACAACGTGCGGGCGATTTCCCGGACTTCGAAGAATTCGAGCTGGTCGCCTTCCTTGATGTCGTTGTAGTTCTTCAGCTTGATACCGCACTCGAAGCCTTCCTTGACTTCGCGCACGTCGTCCTTGACGCGCTTGAGCGACTCCAGCTCGCCGGTGTAGATCACCACGTTCTGGCGCAGCAGGCGGAAGTGCGCCGTGCGGGTGACCATGCCGGAGGTGACCATGCAACCGGCCACCGTGCCGATCTTGGACGCCACGAACACGGTGCGGATCTCGGCCGAGCCGATGACCTCTTCGCGCTTTTCCGGGGCCAGCATGCCCGACATCGCGGCCTTCAACTCATCGACGGCGTCGTAGATGATGTTGTAGTAGCGGATGTCGATGCCGTTGCCTTCGGCCGTCTTGCGCGCGCCGGAGTCGGCCCGCACGTTGAAGCCGATGATCAGCGCCTTGGAGGCGATGGCCAGGTTGACGTCCGACTCGCTGATGCCGCCGACCGCCGCGTACACCACCTGCACCTTGACCTCGTCGGTCGACAGCTTGAGCAGCGACTGGGCCAGCGCTTCCTGCGAACCCTGCACGTCGGCCTTGATGATGATGGGCACGGTCTTGACCGCGCCAGCCGTCATGTCGGCGAACATGTTCTCCAGCTTGGCGGCCTGCATCTTGGCCAGCTTGGTGTTGCGGAACTTGCCGGCGCGGTAGGTCGCGACTTCGCGCGCCCGGCGCTCGTCCGTCAGCACCATGAATTCGTCGCCGGCTTGCGGCACTTCGGTCAGGCCCTGGATTTCCACCGGAATGGACGGACCCGCGGTCTTGATCGCCTTGCCGTTTTCGTCCAGCATGGCGCGCACGCGGCCATAGGTCTGGCCGGCCAGCACCACGTCGCCGGTCTTGAGCGTGCCCGATTGCACCAGCACGGTGGCGACCGGGCCGCGGCCCTTGTCCAGCTTGGCTTCGATGACCAGGCCCTTGGCCATGGTGGTCACCGGCGCCTTCAGTTCCAGCACTTCGGCCTGCAGCAGCACCTGCTCGAGCAGGGCGTCGACGCCCATGCCGGTCTTGGCGGACACCGGCACGAACGGCGACTCGCCGCCGTACTCTTCCGGCACCACTTCCTCGACCACCAGTTCCTGGCGGACGCGGTCCTGGTTGGCGTCGGGCTTGTCCATCTTGTTGATGGCCACCACGATCGGAACGCCGGCCGCTTTGGCGTGCTTGATGGCTTCGCGGGTCTGCGGCATCACGCCGTCGTCCGCCGCCACCACCAGGATGACGATGTCGGTCGCCTGGGCGCCGCGGGCACGCATGGCGGTGAAGGCCTCGTGGCCGGGGGTGTCCAGAAAGGAGATCACGCCGCGGTCGGTGGTCACGTGGGACGCGCCGATGTGCTGGGTGATGCCGCCGGCTTCGCCCGAGGCGACCTTGGCGCGGCGGATGTAGTCCAGCAGCGAGGTCTTGCCGTGGTCGACGTGACCCATGACGGTCACGACCGGTGCGCGCGGCACCGATTCGGCCGTGGCCTGGCCTGCGTCTTCCTCGGCGAAGGCTTCCGGATCGTCCAGGGCGGCGGTCAGCGCCTTGTGGCCCATTTCCTCGACGATGATCATCGCCGTGTCCTGGTCGAGCGACTGGTTGATGGTGACCAGCTGGCCCATCTTCATCAGCACCTTGATGACCTCGGACGCCTTGATCGCCATCTTGTGCGCCAGCTCGGCGACCGTGATGGTCTCGGGCACGTGCACTTCGAGGATCCGCTGCTCTTGCGGCGCGGCGCCGTGCGAGTCGTCGCGGTGGTCGCGGTGGTCCTTGCGGCCACCACGGGGGCCGCCACGCCAGGAATTGCGGCCGACGCCGCCGGACGAATCGCCGCGGGTCTTGATTTCCTTCTTCTTGGCCGGATCGGTGGCCCAGCTGGACGACAGCTTGGCCGACTTGACTTCCTTGCCGGCGCCGGCTGCGGCGGGCGCGGCTGCGCCCGGACGCGGCGGCGGCGTGGCCGGCTTGTGCAGCGTGCCTTTGACGCCCGGCTTGGCCGGATCGGCCTTGACCACCGGCTTGGGCTCTTCCTTCTTGGCGATGAGCACCTTCTTGGGGGTGTTCATCATCACGCGAATGGCGGCGGCTTCGGCTTCGGCCTTGCGGCGGCGCTCGCCCAAGTCGCGGGCACGGGCGGCTTCCTCGTCGGCACGGGCCCTCGATTCGGCGGCGGCCTTCTCACGCGCTTCGGCCTGGGCCTTGGCGACGGCCTGGCCGGCCTCGTCGGCAGCGGCCTTGGCGGCGGTGGCGCCGGCTTCGGCGTTGGCGACGGCTTCGGCCTGCTTGGCGACGTACTGCTTGGCGCGGGCGTCCGCTTCCGACTGGCGCTGGTCCTCGACCGAGCGGGCCGCGGCTTCCTGCGACTCGCGTTCCTGGCGCTTGGCGGCGAGCTCTTCCTCCTGGCGACGGATCAGCTCCGCCTGGCGGCGGGCTTCCTCTTCGCGGCGGGCAAGCTCGACATCCTCGGGGGACGGGCCGGGGGGCTGCTGCACCTCGGCTTCCGGCGACTCGACGACTGCCGTGTCGGAGCCCTCGTCGCGCTTGATGAAGGTGCGCTTCTTGCGCACTTCCACCTGGATGGTGCGCGCCTTCCCGGTCGAGTCGGCCTGCTTGATCTCGCTGGTGGATTTCTTCACCAGCGTGATCTTCTTTCGGTCGGTCGCCGCAGTGCCATGGCTGGCCTGCAGGTACCCCAACAGCGCTTGCTTGTCGGCATCGCTGAGGGCATCGGTGGGGGCGGACTTGGCCACGCCGGCGCTTTTCAGCTGCTCCAGCAATTGGTCGGTCGTTTTCTTGAGTTCGTTCGCGAACTCGGCGACGGTGGTACTAGACATGTGTTCTCAGTTCCTCCCATCACTCATGTGCGGCCGTTGCCGCAGCGCCCGTGAACCAATGTTCGCGTGCTTTCATGATCAGGGTCTTGGCCTCTTCCGCGGACTGGCCAGTGATGTCCGTCAATTCGTCGACAGCCAGGTCGGCCAGTTCGTCGCGGGTGTGCACGCCGGCGTCAGCCAGTTGTGCGATGAGTTGCTGGGTCAGCCCGTCCAGGTCCTTGAGATCCTGGGAGACTTCCTCGACACTTTCCTCGCGGACGATTTCCATCGTCAGCAGGGCGTCCTTGGCGCGCGTGCGCAGCTCGTTGACGGTGTCTTCGTCGAACGATTCGATCTCCAGCATCTCCGAGATGGGGACGTAGGCGATTTCTTCCAGACTGGTGAAGCCCTCGACGATCAGGATGTCGGCGATTTCCTCGTCGACATCCAGTTTTTCCATGAACAGCGAGCGGATGGTGGATTGCTCCTCCTGCTGCTTTTGCGCCGATTCGCTGGCGTCCATGATGTTGATCTTCCAGCCGGTCAGCTCGGAGGCGAGCCGCACGTTCTGGCCGCCGCGGCCGATCGCGATGGCGAGGTTTTCCTCGTCCACCACCACGTCCATGGCGTGCTTCTCTTCATCGACGACGATCGAGCTGACGTTGGCCGGGGCCAGCGCGCCGATGACGAACTGGGCCGGGTCTTCCGACCACAGCACGATGTCGACCCGCTCGCCCGCGAGCTCATTGGTCACGGCGTTCACGCGCGAGCCGCGCACGCCAACGCAGGTGCCGATGGGGTCCACGCGCTTGTCGTGCGAGAGCACGGCGATCTTGGCGCGGCTGCCCGGGTCGCGGGCGCAGGTCTTGATCTCCAGCAGGCCCTGCTCGATCTCGGGCACTTCCTGGCGGAACAGCTCCATCATGAACTCGGGGGCCGAGCGCGACAGGATGATGGGCGCGCCGCGCAGCGTCAGGTCCACCTCCATGATCATGGCCCGCACGCGGTCGCCATTGCGCAGATTTTCCTTGGGGATCATCTCGCCGCGTCGCAGGCGTCCTTCGACGCGGCCGCTCTCGACGATGATGTCGCCCTTGTCCATGCGCTTGACGGTGCCCACGAAGATTTTGTCGCCGCGCGACATGAAGTCGTTGAGCAGCATCTCGCGCTCGGCGTCGCGGATCTTTTGCAGGATGACCTGCTTGGCGGCCATGGCGCCGATGCGGCCGATCGGCACCGACTCGATGGCTTCCTCGATGTGCTCGCCCTCTTCCGCATCGGCGATGCGTTCGCGGGCGTCCATCAGCAGCTCTTCGGCGTCGGGATTCTGCAGGCCGGCTTCGTCCGGAACCACCAGCCAGCGGCGGAAGGTTTCGTAGTCGCCGCTGTCGCGGTCCACGGCCACGCGAATGTCCACTTCCCCCTGGTACAGCTTCTTGGTGGCCTGCGCCAGGGCGGCTTCCACCGCGCCAAAGACCACGTCGCGCTCGACGTTCTTCTCGCGCGAAATGGCATCCACCAGCATCAACAGTTCGCGATTCATTTCCCTTGCTCCTGAACCCCGGCGCGCTTGCGCCCCTTGAAATCGACAATCGGTGCCAGGCGAACTTCCTTCGTTTCGTCCAGCGTGAAACCCATCGCCCGTAACGGCGCAGGCTCCTTCTTTTTAGAGACCTTCTTTCCCGGCACCGGCTCCGGCTCGTCGCTCCACACGATCTGCCAGCCGGCCTCGGCGCGCTCCAGCGCGCCGCGAAACTTGCGCCGGTTGGCCGCCACGTGGCCGCCAGCCGCGGCGCCGATGGGCGCCTTGAGCGTGATGTCGACGACCTCGCCGACGAACCGCTCGAAATCCTTCTCGTGGCGCAACGGGCGGTCGATGCCCGGCGACGACACTTCCAGCCGCTGGTAGTCGACCTCCTCGACTTCCAGCGTGTACTGCAACTGGCGCGTGACCCGCTCGCAGTCCTCGACGTTGACGCTGCGCTCGCTGCCGTCCCAGGGCCAGTCGATCGTCACGCGCAGGATGCCCCCGGGGGTGCGTTCCAGCTCCACCATGTCATAGCCAAGGCCGGCTACGGTTTGTGCGACGAGATCGGAAAGTGCCAAGTTGTGAGTCGATCAGCCAAAAAAAACGGGCGGTGATTACCCGCCCGTTTGGTCGTGAAGACGGCATTGTATCCGCTAAGGCCTTGTCCTGCAAGGATTTTGGGTGTAGCGACGAGGGAAACAGTGCGCCCTGGCCCATCCCTTGGCAGGCTCATCCGCGGCCCGCCTCAATCGTCCCGCACCGGCCCCCGCAACACCTTCACCTGGGACCGCAGGCTCTTGCCTTCGAGACGGCGTTTCTTCGAGCCGTAAGTGGGCTTGGTCGGGCGGCGGATGCGCGGTGCCTGAGCCACGCTGTCGACCAGTTCCTGCAGCCGGCCAAAGGCTTCCGCCCGGTTCATGTCCTGGCTGCGGTGGGTCTGGGCCTTGATCACCAGCACGCCGTCGCGCGTGATGCGGCTGTCGGACAAGGCCAGCAGCCGTTCCTTGTGATCCTGCCCCAGGCTGGAGCGCGGGATGTCAAAGCGCAGGTGGATGGCGCTGGAAACCTTGTTGACGTTCTGGCCACCGGCGCCCTGGGCCCGCATGGCCGTGATCTCGACCTCGGACTCCGGGATCGCGGTGGGGGGCCGCTCGATGCTCATCCGGGCGCCTCAGCCCGCCGCGGCGACAAGGATGCGGGTGTAGTCCTCGCGCGGCTGCTCCAGCACCTGCTCGACGCTGCCGGCCTCGACCACGTGGCCGTCCTTCATCACCAGCACCTGGTGCGCCATGGCGCGGATCACGTCGACGTCGTGGGTGATCAGCAGGTAGCTCAGCCCGCGCTCGCGTTGCAGCCTCTGCAGCAGCTTGAGCACCTGCTGCTGGATGGTGACGTCCAGCGCGCTGGTTGGCTCGTCCAGCACCAGCACCTGCGGCTGCACGATCAGGGCCCGCGCGATCGCCAGCCGCTGGCGCTGGCCGCCGGAAAATTCGTGCGGATAGCGGCCCAGCAGGCCCGGGAACTGGGTTTCGTTCAGGCCGACCTCGTCCAGCGTGCGCCGCACCTGCTCGCGCCGCTGGGCCATGCCCAGGCCGGGTTCATGCACCAGCAGCCCCTCGCCCACGATTTCCTCGACCGTCATGCGGGGCGACAGGGACGAGAACGGGTCCTGGAACACCACCTGCACCAGCCGGCGGATGGCCCGGTTGCGGGCCACGTCCGGCCCCCACTGCTGGCCCACCACCTCAAGCTGGCCTTCGTGCGTCACCAGGCCGAGCGCGGCCAGCGCCATGGTCGATTTGCCGGAGCCGGACTCACCCACGATGCCCAGCGTGCCGCCCGCCGGGATACTGAATTCGGCCCCGTGCACGGCCACGAAGGCGCCACGACGGAACCAGCCGCGAAAGCCCGCCAGCGGCACCGGGTAGCTGACCTTCAAGCCGCTGGCGCGCATCACCGGCCCTGCGCCGCCGCGCACCGGCTGGACGTCGCGCTTGGGGCGGCTGTCGATCAGCCGGCGGGTGTACGGGTGTTGCGGGTCGCCAAAGACCGTCTCGACGCTGCCTTGCTCCACCAGGTGGCCGTTCTCCATCACGGCGACGCGGTCGGCAAAGCGCCGCACCAGGTTCAGGTCGTGCGTGATCAGCAGCACCGCCATGCCGTTCTGGCGCTGCAGCTCGGTCAGCAAGTCCAGGATCTGCTGGCGCAAGGTGACGTCGAGCGCGGTGGTCGGCTCGTCGGCCAGCAGCAGGCGTGGGCGACAGGCCAACGCCATCGCGATCAGGGCGCGCTGGCGCTGGCCGCCCGACAGCTGGTGCGGGTAGGTGGCGGCGCGGCGGGCCGGCTCCGGGATGCCGGTGGCGGCCAGCGCCGCGACGGCACCGTCCCAGGCCTGCTTGGTGGAGACGCCGTGTTTGAGCTGGAGCACCTCGGCGATCTGGTCGCCGATGGTGTAGACCGGGTTCAGGGCCGTCATCGGCTCCTGGAAGACCATGGCGATGTCGCGCCCGCGGATGCCCAGCAGCTCGCGCTCGGTGGCCTGCAGCAGGTCGGTGGGCGCGCGGCCGGCCTGCGCCGACGCCAGCCGAGCAGCGCCGGTGATGTGGGCGTTGTGCACCAGCCGCAGCATGCTCAGCGCGGTCACGCTCTTGCCCGAGCCCGACTCGCCCACCAGCGCCAGCTTCTCGCCCGGTGCGATCGAGAGGCTGACCCCGTGCACGACTTCCTTGCCGCCGAACGCGACGCGCAGGTTCTCCAGTTCCAGCAAGGGCTGCTTCACGAGCCCTCACCCGGACCCTCTCCCGCCAGCGGGAGAGGGAGAAAATGGCGTTGCACGAGCTTCACGTATCGGCCTTTCGGGGATCGAGGGCGTCGCGCAGTGCGTCGCCCATGAAAGTCAGCAGCAGCAGCGTGGACACCAGGACGGCGAAGGTGGACAGCGAGATCCACCAGGCGTCGATGTTGTTCTTGCCCTGGCTCAGGAGTTCGCCCAGCGACGGCGTGCCCGGCGGCACGCCCAGGCCCAGGAAGTCCAGCGAGGTCAGCGCCAGAATGGAGGCGCTCATGCGAAACGGCAGGAAGGTGATGACCGGGGTCATGCTGTTGGGCAGGATGTGCTTGCCCATGATCCGGCCGTTGCCCACGCCCAGCGCCCGCGCGGCGCGCACGTAGTCCATCTGCCGGTTGCGCAGGAACTCGGCCCGCACGTACTGCGACAGGCCCATCCAGCCGAACAGCGACAGCAGGATCAGCAGCAGCGACACGCTGGGCGCGAAGATCGCGCTGAAGATGATCAGCAGGTACAGCTCGGGCATCGAATCCCAGATCTCGATGAAGCGCTGGAACGCCAGGTCCACCTTGCCGGCGAAAAAGCCCTGGATGGCGCCCGTCACCACGCCGATCAGAACGCCCAGCGTGGTCAGCGCCAGCGCGAACAGCACGCTCAGACGAAAGCCGTACAGCAGCTGCGCCAGCATGTCGCGGCCGCGGTCGTCGGTGCCCAGCAGGTTGTCGCGGGTCGGCTTGGACGGATTTGGCTCCCGCGCGAAGTAGTTCAGCGTCTTCGGCCCGTACGGGTTGGGCGGAAAGATGGCCCAGTTGTCGCCCTGCGCCAGCTGCTGCCGGATGAACGGGTCGAGGAAATCGGTTTCGGTCTGGAAGTCACCGCCGAAGGTGGTTTCCGGGTAGCTGGTGGCCAGCGGGAAGTAGTACCGGCCTTCGTAGCGCACCACCAGCGGCTTGTCGTTGGAGATCACCTCGGCGAACAGGCTGAGGATGACGACGGTCAGGAACAGGACCAGGCTGTAGAAGCCCAGCTTGTTCTTGCGGAAACGGCGCCAGGCCCGGCGCACCGGCGAGACGTGGACCCAGCCGCTGTCCATTCCCTTCGCGGGTGGTCGCGCCACCGGCTTTGCCGGGCCGCTGACCGCGCGCCCCTGCGGGGGGAGGCGGCCAAGTGCCGCTTCGGGGGGGTTAGTCGAATTTGACACGCGGGTCCACCCAGACATACATGAGGTCGCTCATCAGCTTGGTCAGCAGGCCGATCAGCGTGAACAGGTACAGCGTTCCCAGCACCACCGGGTAGTCGCGCCGCATCACGCTGTCGAAGCTCAGCAAACCCAGCCCGTCGAGGGAAAACAGCGTCTCGATCAGTAGCGAGCCGGTGAAAAACGCCCCCAGGAAGGCTGCCGGAAAGCCGGCGATGATCGGCATCAGCGCGTTGCGGAACACGTGCTTCCACAGCACGGCGCGCTCGTCCAGCCCCTTGGCGCGGGCCGTCAGCACGTACTGCTTGCGGATCTCTTCCAGGAAGGAATTCTTGGTCAGCATGGTGGTCACCGCGAAGCTGCCGACCACCATCGCCGTCACCGGCAGCGCGATGTGCCACAGGTAGTCGACGATCTTGCCGGCCACGCTCAGCTGCGCGAAGTTGCCCGAGGTGAGGCCGCGCAACGGAAACCAGCCAAGCTGGCCGCCAAAGATCACCAGCAGCGCAACCCCCAGCACGAAGCCGTGGATCGCATAGCCCACCAGCACGATCAGCGTCGTCAGCAGGTCGAACCGGCTGCCGGCCCGCACCGCCTTGGCCACGCCCAGCGGCACGGCGATCAGGTAGCTGATGAAGAAGGTCCACAGGCCCAGGCTGATCGAAACCGGAAGCTTTTCGCGGATCAGTGTCCAGACATCCTTGTTCTGGAAGAAGCTGGTGCCCAGGTCGAAACGTGCGTACTGGCCCAGCATCTGGACGAAGCGCTCGTGCGGCGGCTTGTCGAAGCCGTACAAGGCCTTGATCTGCTCGATGCGCTTCGGGTCGACCCCTTGGGCTCCGCGGTAGCTGAAGGTGCCGCCCTCGCCGCCGCCGCCGGTGCCGGCGCGCGCTTCGGCCATGTACTGCTCGACCGGGCCGCCGGGCACGAACTGGGTGACGACGAAGGTGATCAACAGCACCCCGAACAAGGTCGGGATCATCAGCAGCAGGCGCTTGAGGATGTAGGCGGCCATCAGTGAGCGGCCGGCTGCGGTTTGGCCCACCAGGTGTCGATCGCCCAGGCCTCGCCCGGCGAATACGGCGGCATGGTGGCCGTGGGCTGCAGGCGCCTGGCGTTGTAGACGAGGCGGTGGGTGCCGGCCGTCCACTGCGGCAGCAGGATGTGGGAATGCATGATGACCCGCTCCAGGGCCCGGCAGGCGGGCAACAGTTCACTCTTGGTCTGGGCGCTGGTCATGCGCTGCAGCAGGTCGTCGACGGCGGCGCTCTTGATGCCGGTCAGGTTGCCCGAGTCTTCCTGGTCGGCCGACTTGCTGCCGAACAGGTCCACGTAGTCCTGGCCCGGTGTGTTGGTGCCCGGATAGTTGAGCGTGATGATCTCGAACTGCTTTTTCTGGAAGCGCTGCTGGTACAGCGCGAAATCCACCGGCCGGAAGGTAAGCGTGACGCCAAGCTTTTCCAGGTTGCGCATCCAGGGGGTGATGGTGCGGGTGCCGCCCTCCTGGCTGTCCAGGTATTCCAGCGACAGGGTTTCGCCCTTGGCATTGCGCAGCACGCCGTCCTGGACCACCCAGCCGGCCTGCCGCAGCAGCTCGCGCGCCTGGCGCAGGTTACCCCGCAGCGAGTGGGCGCCGTCCGTGCGCGGCGGCTCGTAGGCCGGCCCGAAGGCGGCGTCGGGAATCTTGCCGCGCCACGGCTCTAGCAGCGCCAGTTCCTGCGGCGACGGCAGGCCTGCGGATTTGCAGTCGGTGTTGCCGAACAGGCCGGTGACCCGCTGGTACGAGTTGTAGAACATCTGCCGGTTCATCCACTCGTAGTCGATCGCCAAGCCCAGGGCCTGCCGCACGCGCGCGTCCTGCAGCTTGGGGTTGCGGGTGTTCAGGATGTAGCTCTGGAAGCCGGACGGCAGGCGATGCTTGAACTCGCCCTTGACCAGCTCGCCGGTGTTGAACTTGCGGCCGTTGACCCGCCGCGCCCAGTCGCCGGCGGAGAAAAAGCGCATCAGGTCGAACTCGCCGGCCTTGACGGCCTCGAGCTTGGCCGTGTTGTCCTTGTAGATCTTGACGGTGATGCGGTCGAAGTTGGAGGTGCCGCGGCGCACGTTGAGGTCCCGCGCCCAGTAGTTCGCGTCGCGCACGTAGGTGATGTCCTTGCCGAAGTTCACCGGGCCGATCTTGTAGGGGCCGCTGCCGATCGGGATGTCCATCACCACCTGGTCGAACGGCTTGGCCTTGCCGCTTTCCATGCCCCACTTGCGGCTGAAGATCGGCAGGCCGCCCACCGTCAGTGGCATTTCGCGGTTCTTGCGCTTGAAGCGGAACCGCACCGTGCGTTCATCCAGCACGTCGAGGCCGGCCACGTCCTCCAGCGCCGTCTTGTAGGCCGGTGAGGTGTGCGGGCCCATGAGCGTGTCGTAGGTGTGCCTGACGTCGCCCGCCAGCACCGGATCGCCATTGTGGAACCGTGCCTGCGGCCGCAGCCGGAAGGTGGCCGACAGGCCGTCGGCCGGCACCGCCACGTCCTCGGCCAGCAGGCCGTAGCCGGAGCCGACCTCGTCCTGGGCGCCGGACAGCAGGCTGTCGAACATCAGCCCGGACAGGTAGGCCGGCGGCGAGCCCTTGATCGTGAACGGGTTGTACTTGTCGAAGGTGGAGTAGCGCAGGTTGCTCACCAGGCGCAGCTCTCCCCCCTTCGGTGCATTCGGGTTCACGTAACCGAAATGGGCAAAGCCGGAGGGATAGTTCAGGTCCCCCCACAGCGCGTAGCCATGGGCGGCCCAGGCGGCCGGGGCCAGGGCCCAGGTCAACAGAAGCAACAAACCTCGCATGCGACAATTCTGACGAGTTTTTGAAAGCGAGAGTTCCATGGGCTTCCTGTCTGGCAAGAAATTGTTGATTACCGGCGTTCTTTCGAACCGCTCGATCGCCTACGGCATCGCGCGCGCCTGCCACGCGCAAGGCGCGGAGCTGGCCTTCAGCTACCAGGGCGAGCGCTTCAAGGAGCGCATCACCGAGTTCGCCGGCGACTTCGGCTCCAGCCTGGTGTTCGACTGCGACGTGGGCGACGACGCCCAGATCGCCAGGCTGTTCCAGGACCTGTCGGCCAGCTGGCCGAAGTTCGACGGCTTCGTGCACAGCATCGGCTACGCCCCGCGCGAGGCGATCGCCGGCGACTTCCTGGAGGGGCTCTCGCGGGAGGCCTTCAAGATCGCGCACGACATCAGCGCCTACAGCTTCCCGGCGATGGCCAAGGCCGCCCTGCCCTTGCTGAACGACAAGTCGGCCCTGCTGACGCTGACCTATCTGGGCGCCAGTCGCATCGTGCCGAACTACAACACCATGGGGCTGGCCAAGGCCTCGCTGGAAGCTTCGGTGCGTTACCTGGCGGAGTCGCTGGGCCCCAAGGGCATGCGCGTCAACGGCATCAGCGCCGGTCCGATCAAGACGCTGGCGGCCAGCGGCATCAAGGGCTTCGGCAAGATCCTGTCGGTGGTGGCCGAAACCTCGCCGATCCGCCGCAACGTCACCATCGAGGACGTCGGCAACGTCGCGGCCTTCCTGCTCAGCGACCTGGCCGGCGGCGTGACGGCGGAGATCACCTATGTCGACGGCGGCTTCAGCCAGGTGGTGGGCGGGATCGCGGAACCGGCGGCCTGAACGAGGTCGAGGTCGGGGCCGGGCTGCGCATCGCGCGGCCCGGTCCCTTTGCGAAGAGCACCCGGCTTTGCGGTCCTCCTCGCACTGACCGGCCACTGAAAAATCGCTCCAAGCGATTTTTCGGTGATTGCTACACCGTCCGCCCGAACGGCCCGTCGCTGCCCACCTGCACCAGCTTGCCTGGCGGCATCGCCGGCGGCGTCACCTGGGCTGGGTCGCGGGCCACGCAGTCGGCGTAGTAGCGCACCTTGCCGTCGTCGCTCTGGATTTCCACCAGGCCGTGGATGTCGGTCTCGAAGCCCGGGCACTGGGCGTTGAACTCGCGCGAGAACTTCAGGTAGTCGACGATCTTCTTGTTGAACACCTCCCCCGGAATCAGCAGCGGGATGCCCGGCGGGTACGGCGTGACCAGGCTGGTGGTGATGCGGCCTTCCAGCTCGTCGATCTCCACCCGCTCGGTCTTGCGGTGTGCGATGTAGGCATAGGCGTCGCTGGGCTTCATTGCCGGCGTCAGGTCCGACAGGTACATCTCGGTGGTCAGGCGCGCGATGTCGTACCTGGCGTACAGCGCGTGCACGTGCTGGCACAGGTCGGCCAGTCCCATGCTCTCGTAGCGCGGGTACTGCTGGCAGAACTCCGGCAGGATGCGCCACATCGGCTGGTTCTTGGCGTAGTCGTCCTTGAACTGCTGCAGCGCCGACAGCAGCGTGTTCCAGCGGCCCTTGGTGATGCCGATGGTGAACAGGAT
>NZ_JAQGLS010000163.1 GCF_028292805.1 Ramlibacter sp.
TGAAGCTCTGGGTCGACGACGTGCTCGCCTTCGGCTGGGCCTACGGCCCCGCCGGCAACGCCCTGCGCGGCAAGGACCTGTGGCTGGTCGCGACCACCGGCGGCCCGGAAGACTCCTACCGGCCCGACAGCTACAACCGCTACTTCTTCGACGCCTTCCTGCCGCCGTACGAGCAGACCGCGGCGCTGTGCGGCATGCGGTTCCTGCCGCCGCTGGTGTTCCATGGCGCGCACCGCGCGCGCGAGCCCGAGATCCAAGCCCACGCGGCGGTCTTCGCCGACCGGCTGCGCACGCATCCGAACTGGCCCGAGATGGCCGACCTGCCCGAGTGCATCGCGTGCGAGGTGCCCGGCAGCGACCGCCCGGCCGACGCCGTCGCGCAAGGCGCCGGCTGATGGAACACCTGCCCACCTGGCTGTCCGGCAGCCTGATCTACCTGGCGGCCGCCGTCATCGCGGTGCCTGTCTCGCGCGCCCTGGGCCTGGGTTCCATCATCGGCTACCTGGCCGCCGGCATCGTCATCGGCCCCTGGGGCATCGGCCTGGTGAGCAAGGTCGAGGAGATCCTGCACTTCGCCGAGTTCGGCGTGGTGCTGATGCTGTTCCTGGTCGGCCTGGAACTGGAGCCACGCCGGCTGTGGAACCTGCGCCGGCCGATCTTCGGCTGGGGCAGCATGCAGCTGTTCGGCTCGGCCGCGCTGATGGCCGGCGTCGCCATCGCCTGCGGCGTCGACTGGCGCATCGCCGTGACCGGGTCGCTGGCCCTGGCCGACTCCTCCACCGCCACCGGCCTGCGGGCGCTGGCCGACCGCAACCTGATGGCCACCACTTCCGGGCGCGCCTCGCTCAGCGTGCTGCTGCTGCAGGACGTGGCGGCGATCCCGGTGCTGGCGCTGCTGCCGCTGCTGGCCGTGGCCGACGCCCATGCGCAAGGCAGCGGCTGGATCGGCGCGGCCAAGGCCGTGGGCGTGATCGCCGCGATCGTGCTGGGCGGGCGCCTGCTGCTGCGGCCGACGCTGCGCTGGATCGCCCGCAGCGAGTCGCCGGAGATCTTCACCGCCGCCGCGCTGCTGCTGGTGGTGGCGACCGCCTACCTGATGCACTCGGTGGGCCTGTCGATGGCGCTGGGCGCCTTCCTGGCCGGCGTGCTGCTGGCCGAGAGCGAATACCGGCGCGAGCTCGAAACCGACATCGAGCCATTCAAAGGCCTGCTGCTGGGCCTGTTCTTCATTGCCATCGGCATGACCATCGACTTCGGTGTGGTGGCCCGGCAGCCGCTGCTGGTGGCCGCCATCGTGATCGGCTTTCTGGCCGCCAAGGCGCTGGTGCTGTGGCTGATGACGCGACTGATGCCGATCGCCGCGGCCGAGCGGCCGGTGTTCATCGTGCTGCTGGCGCAAGGCGGCGAGGTGGGTTTCGTCGTGCTGCAGACGGCGCTGGGCGCCCGTGTGCTGGACACGCCGACGTCGGCGCTGCTGGTGGCGGCCATCACGCTGTCGATGCTGCTGACACCGCTGCTGCTGCTGGCGGCGGACCGCTGGGCGGCCCGGCTGGCCGCGAGCGTGCCCCACACGCTGGAGGAGCTGAGCGAGCCGCAGGAGGCGCCCGTCATCATCGCGGGGTTCGGGCGCTACGGCCAGATCGTCGCCCGCCTGCTGAACGCGCAAGGCGTGGCATCCACCGTGCTGGACCACGACGCCGACATGATCGAGACCGCCCGCTCCTTCGGCTACACGGTGCACTACGGCGACGCCACGCGGCTGGACCTGCTGCGCACGGCCGGCGCCGGGGCCGCGCGCGTGCTGGTCATCGCCGTGGACGACAAGGAGCAATCGCTGCGACTCGTGGACCTGGCGCGCGAGCACTTTCCGCGGCTGCAGCTGGTGGCGCGGGCGCGCGACGTGACGCACTGGAATGCGCTGCGCGATCGCGGCGTGATGAACGTGCAGCGCGAGCTGTTCGAGTCCAGCCTGCGCAGCGGCCGCACCGTGCTGGAGCTGCTGGGCGAAGCGCCGCACGAGGCGCGCCGCCAGGCGATGCGCTTTCGCCGCCACAACCTGGAACTGTTCGAGAAAATGCACCCGCTGTACCGCGACCGCGCCCGCATGATCGCCGTGGCCAAGGAAGGGCGGCAGCAGCTGGAAGAGCAGATGGCGCGCGAGCGGGCCGAGCGCAAGGAGCGGCGGCGCCGCGGCGAGGAGCCGGAGCCGGGCTGGGACGACAGGAGCGTTGGGCCTTGAGCGTTCGCCACCGGCACGTCAGGCCAGGAACCCGTCCCAGACCAGCTTGAGGCCTGTCAGCAGCATGCCCAGGTAGATCAGGCGGTAGAACAGCTGCGGCTTGATCCGGTGCGCCAGCCGCACGCCGACCAGCACGCCGACCGGGGCGAACGGCATCAGCGCCAACGAAGTGGCCATGTTTCGCATGTCGAGCAGACCGAGCCAGGCGTACGGCGCCCACTTGCTCATGTTCAGCACGAAGAAAAACACCGCCATGGTGGCCGTGAAGGTCAGCGGCGCCAGCCGCATCGGGATCAGGTAGGCATTGATCGGCGGCCCGCCCGCATGCGCCACGAAGCTGGTGAAGCCGGAGGTGGCGGTCAGCGCGGCGCCCACCCATTTCGCCGGCGGCTTGCTGTCCGGCCGCGGCGGAAACAGCAGCCGCTGCGCCAGGAAGGCCAGCGTGAAGGCGCCGACGATGCCGGCCACCAGCCGCGCATCGAGCAGGCTGAACGAGAGCGTGCCGATGACGATGCCGACCAGGCCGGCCGGGATCAGGAAGCGCAGCAGCTTCCAGTCGAAGTGCTTGCGAAACGCCGTCAGGCCCATGATGTCCATCACGAACAGGATGGGCATCAGGATGGCCGCGGCCTGCGGCACGGTGACGGCCAGCGCCATGATGGGCACCGCCAGCGAGCCGAAGCCGGCACCGAAGCCGCTCTTGGAGATGCCCAGCAGCAGCACGGCGGGGATGGAGACGGCGTAGAACTGCCAGTCGGTGATGAGGGGGAAATCCAAGCGGCGTATTGTGACCGCAGCGTGTGACCGCAGCGCCCCCACCCCGGCCCCTGCCCGGAGGGGGAGCGAGCAAGAACGGTCAGCGCAGCCGGGTGGCCAGCTGCTGCAGCGAGACCAGCAGGTCGGTGATGAACTTGGCCGTCGTCTCGTCGGTCAGTTCGCCCTCGGCGTTGAACTTGGTTTGCGCGTTGCCGATGAACACCTCGGGCTTGTTGACCGTGAAGGTGTTCATGTAGACCAGCACCTGCCGCAGGTGGTACTGCCCGCGCGCGGTACCCAGCGGGCCGCCGCTGGCGCCCATGATGGCCACCGGCTTGCCGTCGAACGGCGGCTCAGGCGGGCGCGACATCCAGTCCAGCGTGTTCTTCAGCACGCCCGGCACCGAGAAGTTGTATTCGGGCGAAACCAGCAGCACGGCGTCGGCGGCGCGCACCTGCGCCTTCAACCGCGCCACCGCCGCCGGCTCGCCGGCAGTGCGCACGTCGTCGTTGTACATGGGGATGCCGGCGATGTCGGCGATCTCCACCTCGATGCCGGCCGGCGCCAGCTTGCGCGCGGCGCGCAGCGCCATGCCGTTGTATGACGCCTGGCGCAGGCTGCCGCAGATGCCTAGGATTTTCATGGATTCCGTTCGTTGAAAAACAGCGATGCTATTCGGCCTTGATGGCCAGCGTGCGAACCAGCCTGGACCAGTGCTCCACGTCGCGCTGCACCAGCGCCCGCGCCGGCTCGCCCACCAGGGCCATGGGCTTGCCGCCGGCCTTGACCAGGCTGTCTTGCACGTCGGCCATGGCAGCCATCTTGGCGAACTCGGCGCGCAGCCGCTCGAGCGCGTCGCGCGGCGTCTTGGCGGGCGCGAACAGGCCGAACCAGGATTCCAGCTCCAGCGCCACGCCGCTTTCCTGCACGGTGGGCACTTGCGGGTGCATGGGATTGCGGGCCGGCCCGGACACCGCCAGCGCCCGCGCGTTGCCCGCGTCCACCTGCGGCCGCGCGGTCGGCGAGAGATCGAAGAACAGGTCGACCCGCCCACCCAGCAAATCCTGGTAGGCCGCTTGCGCGCCGCGGTACGGCACATGGGTGACGTCGACACCGGCCAGGTGCCACAGCGCCGCCGGCAGCACGTGCTGGCCCGAGCCATTGCCGGCGGAAGCGTAGGTCAGCTTGCCGGGGTTGGCCCTGGCGTGGGCGATGACTTCGGCCAGCGTACGCAACGGCAGGTCCTTGCGCGCCATCAGCGTGTAGCTGTAAGCCACCAGCAGCCCCACCGGCTCGAAGTCGCGCAGGCTGTCGTACGGCAGGCTGGCGTACAGCCCGGGGTTGAGCGCCATGTTGGAGATCGAGCCCACCAGCAGCGTGTAGCCGTCCGCCGCCGCCTTGGCGGCCAGCTCGGTGCCGACCAGCGTGCCGGAGCCGGTGCGGTTCTCCACCACGAAGCTTTGCCCGGTGAGCTTGCCCAGGCGATCGGCCATCAGCCGGCCCACGCTGTCGAAGCCGCCACCCGGCGGCTGCGGCACGATGACGCGCACGGCGCGGTTCGGGTACGCCCCCTGCGCCTGCAGCCCAGGCAAGGTCAACGACAAGGCTGCGGCGGCCAGCGCCCGGCGGCGGTTGATGCGCGGCTGCACCTCAGCGCTCCAGCGCGCCGCCGGCCAGCCAGCGCTCGCCGCGGCGGTACAGCTCCTGCACCACCTCGCCCTTGAGCATGGGCATGTCCATCTTGACCTGGTAGCCGATGCGCGTCTGGATGTAGGCCAGGTGCCGGTAGCCCTCGGGAAAGGTCGCCAGCGAGGCCGCGTCGAGCCTGAGCTGCG
>NZ_JAQGLS010000212.1 GCF_028292805.1 Ramlibacter sp.
GTGCAGTGACGGCCCGGCCCGATAAAAATTAGCGAATCAGGAGTTGATATGAGTTCAAGCACAACCGGCGCCACGCCTTACTACTTCGTGCCCCAGCCTTCGCGCCATCCGGCGATGGCGTCTTTCGGCCTGTTCTGGATCAACTTCGGCGCCGCGCAGTGGATCAACCGGTAAGACTGGGGCAAGTACCTGGTGCTGTTCGGTTTCCTGTGGCTGTTCGTCGTGCTGTTCCAGTGGTTCCGGCAAGCCATCAGCGAGAGCGAAGGCGGCATGTACAGCCACCGCATCGACCTGTCGTTCCGCTGGAGCATGAGCTGGTTCATCTTCTCGGAAGTGATGTTCTTCGGCGCCTTCTTCACCGCCCTGTGGTGGATGCGCTCGCACTCGGTGCCGGCCCTGGGCGGCCTGGACAACGCGCTGCTGTGGCCCGACTTCAAGGCGGTCTGGCCCAGCGCCTCGCCCGGCGCCACCGCGTCGCCGGCCGGCATCATCGAGCCGTTCCAGACCATGACGCCGTTCTGGCTGCCGACCATCAACACGGCGCTGCTGCTGTCGTCGGGCGTCACGCTCACGATCGCCCACCATGCGCTGCGCGAGAACCTGCGCGGCCGCACCATCGCCTTCATGTGGCTCACGGTCCTGCTGGGCGTGATCTTCATGTTCGTGCAGGGCTATGAATACTTCCACGCCTACACCGACCTGAACCTCAAGCTCAGCTCCGGGGCCTACGGTTCCACCTTCTTCATGCTGACCGGCTTCCACGGCTTCCACGTGTTCATCGGAACGCTGATGCTGCTGGTCATCACGCTGCGCCTGATGAAGGGCCACTTCACCGCCGACAGCCACTTCGGCTTCGAAGGCGCGGCCTGGTACTGGCACTTCGTGGACGTGGTGTGGTTGGGGCTGTACATCCTGGTCTACTGGATGTAGGGGGCAGAGGGGCCAGGAATCAGGGCTTAGGCAAGAGCCGCCGTCCCCCCGCAGCCCCTACCCCCAAACCCCCAGCCCCCGTGAAAAAGGGCCGCGCAAGCGGCCCTTTTTCACCTTAGCGGCAGCCCCGTCGGGTTGATGTAGCCGAACTTCCACGCGAGCAGGACACAGATGAACAGCAGGATGGAAAAGCCGACGCGAAACGCCAGGGCGCGCGCCATCTTGCTGCCCTTGGCGCGGTTGTCGTCGCCGTTGCGCATCATGAAGTACAGGGCGGCGGCGAGGCTGCCAAGGATCGCCACGAACGCCAGGATCACGAGGTATGTCATTGCCTCCATTATCGGCGGAGGCATTGCGCCATGCTCAAGCGCTGGATGATCGCAGTGGCGGCGCTGCTGGGCATCGCGCTGACGCTGGCCCTGGGGACGTGGCAGTGGGGCCGGGCCCAGCAGAAGCTGGCGCTGCAGGCGGCGGTGGCCTCGCGTCAGGACGCCGCGCCCCTGGCCAATGCCGCCTTGCTGGCGCGGCTGCGGGAGCTGCCGGCGCTGGTGCACATGCCGGTGCAGCTGCGCGGGCGGTGGGTGGCCTCGGCCACTGTCTACCTGGACAACCGCCAGATGAATGGAAAGCCCGGCTTCTATGTGGTCACGCCGTTGCGGCTGGAAGGCAGCAACGGCGCCGTCCTGGTGCAGCGCGGCTGGGTCCAGCGCAATTTCGCCCGGCGCGAGCAGCTGCCAGCGATCGAGACGCCGACCGGCGTCGTCACCTTGCGCGGCCGCTTGGCCCCGCCGCCCGCCAAGCTTTATGCCTTCGCCGAGGAAGAGCAGGGCGCCATCCGGCAGAATCTGGACCTGGCCCGGTTCCAGTCCGAGACCGGGCTGCCCTTGCTGCCGTTGTCCGTGCAGCAGCTGGGCGACGCCTCCGAAGGCCTGCTGCGCCAGTGGCCGCAGGCCGCCACTGGCGCCGCCAAGAACTATGGCTACGCCGCCCAATGGTGGGCGCTCTCCGGCCTGATCGCGATCCTGTATGTCTGGTTCCAACTCATCCTCCCCCGCCGCCAAGTCCGGCGCCCTTGACCAGCCCCTGGGGCTGACGGTCCATTCGTTGCCGCAGCCGCAGCAGGCGGCCCTGGTCGACGCCCGGCGCACCAGGCGCGGCCGCCTGCGGATGCTGGCCGTGCTGCTGGTGTGCGCGGCGCCCATGCTGGCCTCCTACTTCACCTACTACGTGGTGCGGCCGGAGGGCCGCCGCAACTACGGCGCGCTGGTCGAGCCGCAGCGGCCGATCCCGCAGCTGCAGGCGACCGACCTGGCCGGCAAGCCGGTCGACGTGGCCACCCTGAAAGACCAGTGGCTGCTGGTCAGCGTCGCCGGCGGCGCCTGCGACGCGGCCTGCGAGCAGCGCCTGTACCTGCAGCGGCAGCTGCGCGAGAGCCTGGGCCGCGACAAGGCGCGCCTGGAGTGGGTCTGGCTGGTGGCGGACGGCGCGCCGGTGCGCGAGTCGCTCCGGCCGGCGCTGCATGAGGCCACGGTGTTGCGGGTGGATGGCCGTCAGCTGGCGCAATGGGTGGCGCCGGAGCCTGGCCATCAGCTGTCGGACCACCTGTACGTGGTGGACCCGATGGGCAACTGGATGATGCGCTTTCCGGCCGGTCAGGACGGCTCCGACGCGGCCAAGGTGCGCAAGGATCTGGAGCGCCTGATGCGAGGCTCCGCCGGCTGGGACAAGCCCGGCCGGCCGGGGGCCTGAGCATGGACGCGCAACCCTTGTTCGACTTCTCGCCGGCCGTGCGGCTGATGCTGCTGGGCATCGCCGTGGCGCTGGGACCGCTGGCCTGGGTCTGGCTGCGCAACCGGCAGGCCGAACCGGCGCAGCGGCTGGCGGCCTTGACGGTGCTGACGCTGTTCCTGACCTTCGACCTGGTGCTGTTCGGCGCCTTCACTCGCCTGACCGACTCCGGCCTGGGCTGCCCCGACTGGCCGGGCTGCTACGGCAGCGCCAGCCCCAGCGGCGCCATCGAGCAGATCCGGGCCGAACAAGCGCGCATGCCGACCGGGCCGGTCACGCACGGCAAGGCCTGGATCGAGATGCTGCACCGCTACCTGGCCACCGGCGTCGGCGTGCTGATCCTGACGCTGGCGGTGACCAGCTGGCGGCAGCGCAAGCGCGGTCTGCCGGTCAGCTCGTGGTGGCCGGGCTTTACCCTGGTCTGGGTCTGCCTGCAGGGCGCGTTCGGCGCGTTCACGGTCACCATGAAGCTGTTCCCGGCGATCGTCACGCTGCACCTGCTGGGCGGCCTGGTGCTGCTGGCGCTGCTGTGCACGCAGGCGGTGGCCTACCGCCAGGCTCGGCAGGGCGCCGGGCCCGCCGCCATCCCCGCCGAGACGCGCAACTGGCTGGTGGCGGCCTTCGTGCTGCTGTGGCTGCAGGTGGCGCTGGGCGGCTGGGTCAGTACCAACTACGCGGTGTTGGCCTGCAACGAATTCCCCACCTGCCAGGGCAGTTGGTGGCCGCCCATGGACTTGCGCGGCGGCTTCGAACTGTGGCGCGAACTGGGCAAGTCCGGCGCCGGCGAGCACATCACCTTCGCCGCGCTGACCGCGATCCACTATGCGCACCGGCTGATGGCCTACGGCCTGTTCGTCGTGCTGGGGTTGCTGGCCTGGCAACTGCGCGGCGGCCCCTTGCGCTTGGCGGGGCGATGGATCGCCGTGCTGGCGCTGTGGCAGTTCGCGTCGGGACTGTCCAACGTGGTGCTGGGCTGGCCGCTGGTGGCGGCGGTCGCCCACACCGGTGGCGCCGCTGCGCTGGTGGTCGTGCTGACCTGGGCGCTGCGCGCGAGCCGCGCCGAGCGTGGCGTCGCGGCAGGCTCGCCGGCCGCGCGGAGGGTCTCCGCATGAACCGCTTCCAGCAGTTCTACCACCTGACCAAGCCGCGCGTGGTCCAGCTGATCGTGTTCTGCGCGCTGATCGGCATGGTGCTGGCGGTGCCGGGCCTGCCGGCCTGGGCCGAGGTTCGCACGGCGGCCATCGCCTGCCTGGGCATCTGGCTGGTGGCGGGCGCCGCGGCCGCCTTCAACTGCCTGGTGGAAAAGGGCATCGACGCCAAGATGCGGCGCACCGCCTGGCGCGCCACCGCCAGCGGCGAGCTGAGCGACTGGCAGACGCTGTCGTTCGCCACGGTGCTGTGCGTGCTTGGCTGCTGGGTGCTGTACGCGTGGATCAATCCGCTGACGATGTGGCTCACGCTGGCCACCTTCGTCGGCTATGCGGTGATCTATACCGTGATCCTCAAGCCGCTGACGCCGCAGAACATCGTGATCGGCGGTGCCTCGGGGGCCATGCCGCCGGTGCTGGGCTGGGCCGCGATGACGGGCGACGTCAGCCCCGAGGCGCTGATCCTGTTCCTGATCATCTTCCTGTGGACGCCGCCGCATTTCTGGGCCCTGGCCCTTTACCGGGTGGAGGACTACCGCAAGTCCGGCTTGCCGATGCTGCCGGTGACGCACGGCAACGAGTTCACCCGGCTGCAGATCCTGCTGTACACGCTGGTGCTGTTCGCCGCCTGTCTGATGCCGTTCGCCTACGGCATGAGCTCGTGGCTGTACCTCGCGGCCGCCGTCGTGCTGAGCGTGGGTTTCACCAGTTACGGCTGGCGGCTCTGGCGCCAGTATTCCGATGCGCTGGCGCGCGAGACCTTCCGTTTTTCCCTGATCCACCTGAGCGTGCTGTTCGCCGCGCTGCTGCTGGACCACTACCTGCTTTGACCCCACCATGTTGCGTCGCACCGCCCTCCTGACCCTTTCCTCCGGCCTGGCCCTTGGGGCCGCCGGCTGCATGGAGGCCAAGCCCCGGTTCAAGGGCGTGGACCTCACCGGCGCCGACTACGCCCGCGACTTCCAGTTGGCCGACCACAACGGCCGGCAGCGCTCGCTCAAGGACTTCCAGGGCAAGGCGGTGGTGGTGTTCTTCGGGTTCACCCAGTGCCCGGACGTCTGCCCGACCACGCTGACCGAACTGGCCCAAGCCAAGAAGCTGCTGGGTGCCGACGGCGACAAGGTGCAGGGGCTGTTCGTGACGGTCGATCCAGAGCGCGATACGCCGGCGGTGCTCAAGGAGTACATGGCCAACTTCGACCCGAGCTTTCTGGCCTTGCGCGGCACGCCGGAACAGCTGGCGGCCGTCGCCAAGGACTTCAAGCTGTACTACAAGAAGGTCGAAGGCAAGACCGCCGGCAGCTACACCATGGACCACGGCGCCGCCAGCTACGTGTACGACCCGCAAGGCCGGCTGCGCCTGTACACCCGCTACGGCAGCGGCGCCCAGGCGCTGGCGGACGATTTGAAGCTGCTGCTCAAGGGGGCTTGACTCGCGCGGAATCGGCCGGCGCATCGTCGCCCTGTGCCGAGGATCCGGCTTTGCCGGCCCGCGCACATTGATCAGCCACTCGACGGTCGCGTAGCGATTTCGAGTGCTACAAATTCAGCGGCTTGATCAGCTTGCGCGCGTCTGGCGTGATCTGGTCCAGGCCTTCCATGACCCACTCCAGGGTGGCGGACGCGTCCAGGTCGCGGTGCGGCAGCAGGGCGACCGCGACGTGGAACTTCAGTGTCAGCGCCGCCGGCAGGGCGTCGATCTGGCGCAGGCCACTGGCCACGATTTGCTGCGCGCGCGAGGCCACGATCTCGGTGGTGGTCGGGCACTCCAGCAGCACCGCGAATTCGCGCTCGCCCACCCGCGCCGCCATGTCGATGTCGTCGATGGCGCGGCGCAGGTGCGAGCCGGCCACCACCAATGCCTGCTCGGCGGCGTTCCGGCCGAATTCCTCGATGATGGCGTCCAGGTTGGACACCCGCACCCCCAGCAGCGCGCAGGGCTGCTTCAGGCCGCGCGAGCGCGTCAGCGAGGTCTCCAGCCGCTGGAGCAGCCCGCGGCGGTGCGGCAGTCCGGTCAGCGCATCGGTGCGCGACAGCGCCGCCGTGCGCAACTGGCTTTCCCGTGCGGCCATGGAGCGCACGTGCAAGGCGTAGAACAGCAAGGGCAGCTGCAGCACGGTTCCGTAGAACAGGCCGTACCGCGTCCAGGTGCTGACCGGCGCCAGCCCGAGGCCGCGGGCCAGCGGAAACAGCGCCACCACCACCATCGGCACGAAGGCCAGCGCCACCAGCCGCAGGTGGCGGTCCCGGCCGTCGAGCCAGCCCCACACCACCATGCTCAGGATGGCGGCGAGCGACAGGCCCGTGAGCAACAGCACCAGGAACATGCTCAGGCGGGTGGCGATCGCCATGTCCAGCGCGACGGCGCCCAGCAAGGCCGCAACCAGCGCCCAGACCCCGAGGTCAAGGGCGCGCGAGAGCCGCGCCGGCTCCGTCACCACCTTGATGAACCACAGGGCCGCGGCCGTCGGCAGGCCGGGCCACGCCGCGCCGGCAGCGTCGTTCCAGAACTGCCAGTCCGGCCACAGGTGTTGCGCGCCGACGCCCACCCGCGCCAGCTGGCCCAGGGCCAGGAAAGCGGCGTACAACGAGAACGCCAGGAAGCTGCGGTCGCGCCAGGCCACGCCCAGCACCAGGGCCGCCACGGCGATCAGGCCGGCCAGGCCGAAGTAGGCGCCGAACAGCAGCTGCTCCTGGGCCCGCCTGGCCAGCAGGGCGGTGTCGCGGTAGACCGCCAGCTGCGGCACGAAGTCGGCGCGCCCGTGTTCGATGCGCAGGTGGTAGCGGGTCGGCGTCGCAACGTCCGCTGCCAGCTCGAACGCCGGCACCCGCCCGGGGACCGGCCAGGCAGAGACGGCCAGGGCCTCGCCCGCCTGCTGCCTGACCCACTTGCCGGCGCGGTCGCGATGGAACAGCTGCGCCAGGTCAGTGCTCGGGGAGGCGACTTCCAGGAAATAGGCCGCGTGCTCCGCGGCGCGTGCATCGAACCGGACCCACAGCGCCTTGCCGTCCAGGCGGAATTGCTGGTCCTTTTGCAGCGGTCGCCAGGGCAGGGCGTCGCCGGCGGTCTCCACCTGCTCGATGGTGCGGTCGCCGCGCTCGTCGATCCAGTAGCGACTGGCGCCGTCAAGCGCAACCGGCTTGCTCCCGCCCGCGGTCAGCGACGGGAGGGGGGGTGCTTCGCCGCCCGCTGCCGAGCCGCACCAGCAGGCGCACCAGAGCAGGGTCGCGGCGAGGAAACGCAGGGAACTGCTCCTCATGCGACGGATTGTGACGCCCGCGGCTGAGGCGCCTGGGAACCGTCGTGAACAATGTAACGATTTGCCCACAAAAAAGCCCGGCGGCGGCCGGGCTTTCGGGAAGATGGCGACGCTCTCAGGCGTACGCCGCCAGCGCCTTCTTCATCTTTTTCATGGCTGCGGACTCGATTTGGCGGATGCGCTCGGCCGAAACGCCGTACTCCGCCGCCAGCTGGTGCAGCGTCATCGCGCCCGAGCCGTCGTCGTTGACCTTCAGCCAGCGCTCCTCGACGATGCGGCGGCTGCGCGGATCGAGCTGCTCCAGCGCCGCCGCGATGCCGTCGGTGGCCATCGTGTCGCGCTCGCGGTTCTCGATTGCCTGGGTCGGCTCGTGGCTGCCGTCGGCCAGGTAGGCGATCGGCCCGAAGGCTTCGCCGTCGTCACCGGGCGTCGGGTCGAGCATGATGTCGCCGCCCGACATGCGGGTTTCCATCTCGATGACTTCCTCGCGCTTGACGTTCAGCTGGGTCGCCATCTGGTCGATCTGGGCGTCCGTCAGGGTGTCGCGGTGGGTCTGGGCGTCGGCGTCGTCCTTGAAGCCCTGCTTCATCGAGCGCAGATTGAAGAACAGCTTGCGCTGGGCCTTGGTCGTGGCGACCTTGACCATGCGCCAGTTCTTCAGGATGTACTCGTGGATCTCGGCGCGAATCCAGTGCAGGGCATAGCTGACGAGCCGCACGCCCTGGTCCGGATCGTAGCGCTTGACGGCCTTCATCAAGCCGATGTTGCCTTCCTGGATCAGGTCGCCGTGCGGCAGGCCGTAGCCCAGGTATTTGCGCGAAACCGACACCACCAGCCGCAGGTGAGACAGCACCAGTTTCCCGGCCGCTTCCAGGTCGTTGTCGTTCCTGAACTTGCGGGCGAACTCCTGCTCTTCCTCGGGCGTCAGCATCGGCATGCGGTTGACGGCGGAGATGTACGCGTCCAGGTTGCCCAGCGACGGCACGACGGCCCATGGGTTGGCGACAGCCAACGCGGTGGTTGCTGGGGCTCCAATGGATGAGGACATGCCGGAAACTCCTTGTTCGTGGAAATGTTAGCACTCTGTTAGACGGAGTGCCAAAGCTTCGGTTCCGTAGTCAGAATAGCCGAATGCGGGTAATCCCGGATAACCCGGTTTCCGTTGGCCAGTGAAAAGGAGGGGGATGTGGGCGCCCGCTTACTAGCGGATACCCGGCTCCAAGAAGAGCTTGCTGAGGACAAAGATGGAGCCAACCCAGAGGTATTGCAAGTCCTCGAAGAACGAGGGCTTCTTGCCTTGCATCCTGTGGCCGAGGAACTGGGCGATCCAGGCCGACGAACGCGGCGATTGAGATAGTCAGCACTTGCGCCCATGGCCCTGGCCAGGGCCATGGGCGCAAGTGCTGACAGCAGCGCCATGGCCAGCAGGAACGGCGCCGACAGCCGGGCGCAATAGACCATGCTGGCCAGCACCAAGCCCTAGGCCACCCAGGGGTGCAGACAGCACGGCAGTCCGACCAGGCTGAGCAAGATCAGCGGAATGGCGATGGAGTGGATGCGTTCGTTGCCCGGATGCCGGTGGTTCTGTCCGTCATGCGCGAGCAACTGTCGACCTTGCGGGTGGAGGGCCGCGGCGGCGGCGTCGGCAAGCGTGGTCATGCGGCTCCTTGGCACGGAGAATGTCCGCATTCTGACCGATGTGAGGTGCGCAATGGAAGACTCTACATCCCTGGAGGTGCTGAGCGTGACGACGATGGTCGAGACGCTGGCCGACGCGCAGGCGCTGGCGCGCGAGATCGTCCAGCGCCGGCTGGCCGCCTGCGTGCAGCTGGAGCCGGGGCTGCAGTCGGTCTACCGCTGGGAAGGCCGCATCTGCGAGGAGCCGGAGGTGCGGCTGGTGATCAAGACGCTGCCGGCTGCGGCCGGGGCGCTGCAGGCCTTGCTGGCCGAGCGGCACCCTTACGCCATGCCGCAGTTCCTGGCCTGCGCGATGCAGGCCAGCGCCGGCTACGCGCAATGGGTGCGCAGCGAGGTCAGCCTGCCTGGCGCACCCGCAGTCGGCCCCCCGGCGCCGAGCTGACTTCGCCGATGACGCCAGCGGCCTCGAAGCCGTGGCGGCGGAAGGTGTCCAGCACCTGGTCGACTGCCGCTGGCGTGCACGACACCAGCAGGCCGCCGCTGGTCTGTGGATCGGTCAGCAAGGCCTTGTCGATCGCGGAGAACGAGGCCGGCAGGTCCACCTGCGCCCCATAGCCGTCCCAGTTGCGCCCGGACGCGCCGGTGACCATGCCGTCGGCCGCCAGCGCCTGCACGCCGTCTAGCAGCGGCACGCGGTCCCAGGCCAGTTCCACGGTCAGGCCGCAGCCTTTGGCCAGTTCCAGCGCGTGGCCCGCCAGGCCGAAGCCCGTCACGTCGGTCAAGGCATGCACGCCGTCCAGCGCGGCCAGCTCGGGGCCGGCCGTGTTCAGCTTGGTGGTGGTGGCGATCATTGTGGCGTAGCCGGCCGCGTTCAGTTGTTCCTTCTTCAGCGCCGCCGACAGGATGCCCACGCCCAGCGGCTTGCCCAGCACCAGCACGTCGCCGGCGCGAGCGTCGGCGTTGCGCTTGACGCGCTTGGGGTGCACCAGGCCCAGGGCCACCAGGCCGTAGATGGGCTCCACCGAGTCGATGGTGTGACCGCCCGCGATCGGGATGCCGGCTTCGCGGCAGACCGACTCGCCGCCGGCCAGGATGCGGCCGATGGTGGCCGTCGACAGCACGTTGATCGGCATGCCCACCAGCGCCAGCGCCAGGATCGGCTTGCCGCCCATGGCGTAGACGTCGGAGATGGCGTTGGTCGCCGCGATCCGGCCGAAGTCGTACGGGTCGTCCACGATCGGCATGAAAAAGTCGGTGGTGGCGACCAGCGCCTGCTCGTCGTTCAGCTGGTAGACGGCGGCGTCGTCGGCGGTCTCGATGCCCACCAGCAGTTCCTTGGGCAGCGGCATGCGGGCGGTGTCGCGCAGGATCTCCGACAGCACGCCGGGCGCGATCTTGCAGCCGCAGCCGCCCCCGTGCGATAGGGAAGTCAGGCGGGGTTCGGTCTTGCTCATGGTGTGGCGGTCTCAGGTCAGCAGGGCCAGCGCGAACTCGCGGGCGTTGAAGGTTTCCAGGTCTTCCAGTTTCTCACCCACGCCGATGAAGTACACGGGAATGGGTTTTTCCTGGGCGATGGCGGCCAGCACGCCGCCCTTGGCCGTGCCATCGAGCTTGGTGACGATCAGGCCGGTCAGGCCCAGCGCGTTGTCGAAGGCCCGCACCTGCTGCAGCGCGTTCTGGCCGGTGTTGCCGTCGATCACCAGCAGCACCTCGTGCGGCGCGCCGGGGTCGGCCTTCATCAGCACCCGCTTGATCTTGCGCAGTTCCTCCATCAGGTGGACCTGGGTCGGCAGGCGGCCGGCCGTGTCGACGATCACCACGCCTTTGTTGCGCGCCTTGCCGGCGGTGACGGCGTCGAAGCTGACGGCGGCCGGGTCGCCGCCTTCCTGGCTGACGATCTCCACCCGGTTCCGGTCGGCCCAGACGGCCAGCTGCTCGCGCGCGGCGGCCCGGAAGGTGTCGGCGGCGGCCAGCAGCACCGACTCGCCCTCGTTGGCCAGGTGCGCCGTCAGCTTGCCGATCGAAGTGGTTTTGCCGGCGCCGTTGACCCCCGCGACCATGATCACGGTGGGCTGGTGCTCGCCGATCACCAGCGGCTTTTCCAGCGGCCGCAGCAGCTGGGTGAGCGCGTCGACCAGGATGTTCCTGGCCTGCACCGGGCGGGTGGCGCCGCTGGAGGCGACCTTGCGCTTGACCTCCTGCAGCAGGTACTCGGTGGCGCCGACGCCGGTGTCGGCCATCAGCAGCGCCGTCTCCAGCTCCTCGTACAGGTTGTCGTCGATGACGGCGCCGGTGAAGACCTGGGAGATGTTGGTGCTGGTCTTGCGCAAGCCGGCGCTCAGGCGCTCCATCCAGCTTTGCCGCTCCGGCGCGACTTCGGCCGCCACCGGGATCTCCATGGGCGCGACCAGCGCGCTGCCGATCAGGCCGCCGGCCCTGGCCGGCGCGGCGGTGGGCGTCGGCGTGGGGGCAGGCGTGGCGACCGGGATCGGGAGAGGCGCGGGCGCCGCCAACGGCGGCGCAGGCGCCACGGCGGGAGCCGGCGCGGCGACTGGAGGGTCGGTCGGTTTGGGTTTTTTCCGAAAGAAACTGAACATTGAGAAGGTTTCTAGAATCACATGATTCTATGAAACAGCATCTGCGCTCTTTCCTCCTCGTTCTTGCCTCATCCTTGACCCTTGGTTTTCTGCCCTCCGCGCAGGCCCAATTCGCCGGCCCGCCACCGGCGCAGGAAAAGCCGTTGCAGTACACGCTGCCCAACGGCCTGACGGTGATCATCAAGCCCGACAAACGCGCCCCGACGGCGGTGCACATGCTCTATGTGCGCGTCGGCGCGATGGACGAAGTCGACGGCACCAGCGGCGTGGCGCACGTGCTGGAACACATGCTGTTCAAAGGCACGGCCGAACTGAAGGTGGGCGAGTATTCGCGCCGCGTCGCCGCCCTGGGCGGGCGCGAGAACGCCTTCACAACGCGCGACGCCACCGGCTACTTCCAGCAAATCCCCAGGGAGAAGCTGGAGGACGTGATGCGGCTGGAGGCCGACCGCTTTGCCAACAACCAGTGGGCCGACGAGGAGTTCAGGCGCGAGCTCGAAGTGGTCAAGGAGGAGCGGCGCTCGCGCACCGACGACAACCCGCGCTCGCAGCTGTTCGAGCAGCTCAGTGCCGTCGTCTACCAGGCCTCGCCCTACCGCCGGCCGGTGGTCGGCTGGATGAGCGACCTGGAGTCGATGACGCCAGGCGACGCCCGTGACTTCTACCGGCGCTGGTACGTGCCGGCGAATGCCGCCGTGGTGGTGGCCGGCGACGTCGAGCCCGCCGCAGTGCGGCGGCTGGTCGACAAGCATTACGGCAAGCTGCAGGCGCGGCCGGTGCCGGCGCGCAAGCCGCGCGAGGAGCCCGTGCAGGCCGGCATCCGGCGCCTGGAATTCAAGGCCCCGGCCGAACAGTCCTTCGTGGCGCTGGCCTTCAAGGTGCCGCAGCTGCGCTCGTTCGAAGCCACCCCGGACAACGACGACGCGCTGGCGTTGACGGTGCTGTCGGCGGTGCTCGATGGCTACGAAGGCGCGCGCCTGGATCGCGCGCTGACGCAAGGCCCCGACCGCGTGGCCGACAGCGTCGGCGCCGGCAACGGCCTGTGGGGCCGCGGGCCGCAGCTGTTCACGCTGACCGGCATTCCGGCGGCCGGCAAGACGCCGGAGCAGGTGGAGGCGGCGCTGCGCGAGCAAGTCACCAAGGTGGCGCGCGAAGGCGTCACCGAAGCGGAGTTGCAGCGGGTCAAGACCCGCTGGATTGCCGGCGAGATCTACAAGCTCGACTCGGTGATGAACCAGGCGCGCGAACTCGGTGGGGCCTGGGTCATGGGCTTCGCGCCGGACTCCGGCGACCGCCTGATGGAGCGGCTGTCCAAGGTGACGGCCGACCAGGTCAAGTCGGTGGCCGCGCGCTACTTCGGCGACGACCAGCTGAGCGTGGGCATCCTGCGCCCGCTGCCGCTGGACCCCAACCGCAAGCCGCGCACCCCGCCGGCCGGCGCCCGCCACTGAGAAGGACAGGACAAGCACCCATGCAGCAAGCAAGATTCTTGGCGCGCGCGGCGCAACTGGTGGCGCTCGCCTGCGTGCTGGCGCAGCCGGCCTGGGCGGCATTGCCTATCCAGCACTGGAAGCAGGCCAGCGGCGCGCAGGTGTGGCTGGTGGAAAGCCACGGCCTGCCGATGGTGGACGTGCAGATCGACGTCGACGCCGGCGGCCGGC
>NZ_JAQGLS010000031.1 GCF_028292805.1 Ramlibacter sp.
GCAATCCATGGGGCGTTTGACCGAGGCAGCATGTCATTGCGGGCTTGACCCGCAATCCACGGGGCCTTTGATCGAGGCAGGGAGATGGATCCCGGGTCAAGCCCGGGATGACACCTGGAGCCCGGGATGACGAGCGCTCAGCCCTTCTTCGCCGCCGACCTCTTGATCGCCTCGTTGATCTCGGCGATCGAGCGCTCGATGGCCGCGTCGTCGAGGTCGTCGACCAGCGTGTCGAGCACGCCGGCCTGGATGGTGGAGGCGAACACGCCGTCGCTGATGGTGTCGGTGGAGATGCCGCGGGTGGACTCGAAGGAGTCCGGGGTCTCCCACTCCATTGCGATCACCGTGACGTTGTCCGAATGCTCGCCGCCGTTGCGCAGCGCCGCTTCCACCAAGTCGGGCACGGCTTCGGCCACCGGCTTGGTGCTCAGGTCCTGCACGATCACCTTGTCTTCCAGGCTGCTCCACAGGCCGTCGGAACACAGCATGATCTTGTCGCCCTGCTGCAGTTGCACCGGCCCGGTGACGTCGAACACCGGCTTGGTCGGCGAGCCCAGGCAGGTGAACAAGATGTTGCGGTTGATCCGGTCCATGCGGATCACGCCGGCGTTCTGCTGCTCCAGGTACGAGTGGTCGCGCGTGCGGGTGAGCATCTCGCCCTCGCGCACGACGTACAGGCGCGAGTCGCCGCAGTGCACCCAGGTGGCGCTGGTGCCTTGCACGATGGCCGCCACCAGCGTGGTGCGCGGCGTGTCGAGCATGCCTTTTTCGCTGGCGTAGCGGATGATCTGGTGGTGCGCCGCCATCAGCGCCTGCGACAGGAACTCGGCTACGTCCTTGACGATCGGGCGCGCTTCCTTCTGGTACAGCGCGGAGATGGCTTGCAGGGCCAGCTGGGCGGCGACTTCGCCTTCCGGGTGGCCGCCCATGCCGTCCGCCAGCAGGAACAGGCCCGACTCGCGCGTGTAGCAATAGCCCATGCGATCTTCGTTCTTTTCGCGGCCGCCCTTGCGGCTGACCTGGAAGACGGAAAACTTCATCTGGCTTTTGCCCCGCCGAAGCCGGTGGCGCGCTTCATGCTTTTCTTGGTGTCGGTAACCATGTTGTCGAACTGCAGCCGCATCTTCTCACCGACCGTCAGCTTGGTGTAACGGCGCTCGCCCTCGCGGCTGAGCTCCTTTTGCAAGGCGAACACCGATTGCGGGCGGGACAGCGGATCGAGCGACATGCACCATTCCACCACTTCGATCAGGTTGTCGGAGTACACACCGCGCAAGCGGGACAATGCGAGCGCCAGGCGGTCTTTTTCCAGTCGCTGCGGCGCGTCGTTCGGCGGATAGCCCTGCATGCAGGCGTAGATGCAGGCGCCGATCGCGTAGATGTCGGTCCAGGGACCCATCGATGAATCGCGGCGGTACATCTCGGGCGCCGCGAAGCCGGGCGTGTACATCGGGCGGATGAAGTTGCCTTCCTTGGACAGCACTTCGCGCGCCGCCCCGAAGTCGATCATCACGGCCCGGTTGTCGTCGGTGATGAAGATGTTGGCCGGCTTGATGTCCAGGTGCAGCATCTTGTGCTGGTGCACGATGCGCAGCCCGCGCAGGATTTCGTCGAACAGCGAGCGAATGGTGGATTCGCGAAACACCTTCTGCTTCTTGAGCTCGCGCGCGGTGATGATGAAGTCCTGCAGGGTCGCGCCCTCCAGGTAGTTCATCACCATGTAGACTGTCTCGTTCTCGCGAAAGAAGTTCAGCACGCTCACCACGGAAGAGTGCGATATCTGCGCGAGGGAACGGCCTTCCTCGAAGAAGCTCTTGAGGCCCAGGCGGTAAAGGGAGAGTTTTTCCGGCGCCACCTGCGGCAGCAATTCGCCGGGCGGGCGGGTGGCCAGCGACGAGGGCAGGTATTCCTTGATGGCGACCTGCTGGCCTTCGTTGTCCACTGCGAGGTAAACGACGCCAAAACCGCCCGCCGAAAGCTTGCGAACGACCCGGTAGCCGCCGATCACGGTGTCTGGCGGCAGTGGGGCCGGTTTCAGCTTTGACATAATTTGAAGATTGTTGGGCCTCCGAAGAGCCCGTTTGATCCTCGAACTCCCGCAACGAACAACCGCAAAGAACTCCTCAGTGCCAGTTTACAGCATGACCGGCTACGCCTCGGCGCAGCTCAGCCCGGGGCAAGGCCCTGCCAGCCCCGAAGTCGGCAAAGGCGCAACAGCGGGCAGCCGGCTCGGCCTGGAGATCCGCTCCGTCAACAGCCGCTTCCTCGACCTGAGCTTCCGCCTGGGCGAGGAACTGCGCGCGCATGAGCCCGCGCTGCGCGAGCTGATCACGGCCAAGCTCAAACGCGGCAAGGTCGAAGTGCGCGCCGGCGTGGAAGGCATCGCGGCCGACACCGTACGCGACCCGTCCGCCCGCACGCTGCAGCGGCTGTCGGCTGTGCAGGACACCGTGCGCAGCTGGATGCCCGAAGCCGGCCCGCTGAGCGTGGCCGAGATCCTGCGGCTGGCCACGGCCGAATCGGGGGCCGATGTCGACTGGGCCGCCGCCTTGCAGGAGCTGGCGCGCAAGACGCTGGCCGACCTGATGGCGGCGCGCGAGCGCGAAGGCGCCAGGCTGGCCAAGATGCTGCTGGGCCACCTGGCGCAGCTGCGCACGCTGGCCGAACAGGCCGGGCCGCTGGTGCCGCAGCTGGTGGAGCAGCAGCGCCAGCGCTTCCTGGAGCGCTGGAAGGAAGCAATGGCGCTGGCCGATGGCGTGGCCACGCCGGAGGCGGCGCAGGACCGCGCGCTGACAGAGGCAACCTCGTTCGCCATCCGCATCGACGTCGCCGAAGAACTGACGCGGCTGGCCTCGCACTTGGACGAGATCGAGCGGCTGGTCAAAAAAGGCGGGGAAGTCGGCAAGCGGCTGGACTTCCTGATCCAGGAGCTGCACCGCGAAGCCAACACCATGGGCTCGAAGTCGGCCGCGCTGGAACTGACCCGCATCTCGGTGGACATGAAGGTGCTGATCGAGCAGATGCGCGAGCAGGTGCAGAACCTGGAATAGCCGCCAGCGACAAGGAAAGGCCGTCGGGTATCATCGCCGGCTCATTCCATGGACTACCCAGGCAACCTCTTCGTCGTGGCGGCACCCAGCGGGGCCGGCAAGTCCAGCCTGGTGAAAGCCCTGCTGGAGCTCGACTCCCACGTGCAGCCTTCGGTGTCGCACACGACACGGCCGCCGCGCGGCCAGGAAAAGCACGGGCGCGAGTACTTCTTCACGTCCACCCCCGAGTTCGACTCCATGGTGCTGGGCGACGCCTTCGTCGAGTGGGCGCACGTGCACGGCCACCGCTACGGCACATCCAAGAAGGCGATCGAAGACCGCATCACCGGCGGCGCCGACGTGATCCTGGAGATCGATTGGCAAGGCGCGCTGCAGATCAAGCGCATCTACCCGAACGCGGTGCTCATTTTCATCCTGCCACCGAGCTGGGAAGAACTGCGCTCGCGGCTCGAGCGCCGCGGCGAAGACACGGCGGAAGTGATCGAGACGCGGCTGGTCAACGCCGCCAATGAGCTTTCCCAGGCCAAGGAATTCGACTTCGTTATAATCAACGAGTTATTTGAGCGCGCGCTTTTCGACCTGAAAGCGATCGTTCATGCCCAACGGCTCAAGTTCCTGTCGCAGCGCCGCCTTCGCGCCGACACCTTCCGTGCGTTGGGCATTCTCTAGTCACTCTCGGAGAGTTCTATGGCCCGCATCACCGTCGAAGACTGCCTGGCGCAGATTCCCAACCGTTTCCAGCTGGTGCTGGCCGCGACCTACCGCGCCCGCATGCTCAGCCAGGGCCACGCGCCGAAGATCGAGAGCAAGAACAAGCCGGCCGTGACCGCCCTGCGCGAGATCGCCCAAGGCAAGATCGGCCTGGAGATGCTCAAGAAGGTGCCGGGCTGAAAGCCAGTGCACGCTGACGAAAAACACCGCCAAGGCGGTGTTTTTTTTCGCCTGTGCTCCGCAGGGCCGCGGGCTTGGCGGCCGGGAACCGGCGCAACAGCCTCGCTCGCCACGCATTTCCCTAACCCCTAGTCCCCGGTCCCCAGCCCCTTCCCCCCTATGATGTCTCCATGAGCGCCGTGCTCCATCCGGGCAAGGGCAAGCGCCCCAGCAGCCCGATCCTCCCCAGTCCCGCCGCCGCCAACGCCGCCGCGGCAAGCTTTGCCGCGCTGACCGCGCGCCTGGACTACCTGGCGCCGGGCGAGGTCGACGAGGTCCGCACGGCCTACCGCTTCGCCGACGAGGCGCACCTGGGCCAGATCCGGGCCAACGGCGAGCCCTACATCACGCACCCGATCGCCGTCGCCGCGCAGTGCGCCGAGTGGAAGCTGGACGTGCAGGCGCTGATGGCCGCCCTGCTGCACGACGCCATCGAGGACTGCGGTGTCACCAAGCCGGAGCTGATCGAGCGCTTCGGCGCGCCGGTGGCCGACCTGGTGGATGGCCTGACCAAGCTGGACAAGCTGCAGTTCAACACCCGCGAGGAAAACCAGGCCGAGTCGTTTCGCAAGATGCTGCTGGCGATGGCGCGCGACGTACGGGTGATCCTGATCAAGCTGGCCGACCGCACGCACAACATGCGCACCCTGGAAGACGTGCCGCGCGAGAAGTGGGGCCGCATCTCCTCGGAGACGCTGGACATTTACGCTCCGATCGCCCACCGCCTGGGCCTGAACCAGACCTACCGCGAACTGCAGGAGCTGTCCTTTCGCTACCTGCGGCCGTGGCGCTACGCCACCTTGAACAAGGCCGTGGCCAAGGCCCGCAGCCGCCGCCGCGACCTGATCCAGAAGGTGCAGCGCGATGTCGAGAACGCCTTCGATTCGGCCGAGATGAAGGTGCGGATCGCCGGCCGCGAAAAGACCCTGTTTTCGATTTACAAGAAGATGGACGAAAAGCACCTGAGCTTTGCCCAGGTGACGGATATCTACGGCTTTCGCATCGTCGTGCCGACGGTGACCGACTGCTACACGGCCATGGGCCTGCTGCACCAGTTGTACAAGCCGGTGCCGGGCAAGTTCAAGGACCACATCGCCATCCCCAAGATCAACGGCTACCAGTCGCTGCACACCACGCTGGTGGGCCCGTCCGGGGTGAACGTGGAGTTCCAGCTGCGCACCGAGGCCATGCACCTGGTGGCCGAGTCGGGCGTGGCCGCGCACTGGCTGTACAAGGCCAGCGTTCCGCAGGAAGAGAACGCCGAGCGGCTGGGCACCAAGTGGCTGCAGTCTCTGCTGGACATCCAGAACGAGACGCGCGACGCCGCGGAGTTCTGGGACCACGTCAAGATCGACCTGTTCCCCGATGCGGTTTACGTGTTCACGCCCAAGAGCCAGATCATGTCGCTGCCGCGCAGCGCCACGGTGGTCGACTTCGCCTATGCGATCCACAGCGACGTGGGCGACCACACGGTGGCTGCGCGCATCAACGGGACCCAGGTGCCGCTGCGCACCGAGCTGAAGAACGGCGACGTGGTCGAAGTGATGACGGCGCCGGTGTCCACGCCCAACCCGGCGTGGCTGGGCTTCGTGCGCACCGGCCGGGCCCGCTCCAAGATCCGGCACCATTTGAAGACGCTGGCCCACGTGGAGTCGCAGCAGCTGGGCGAAAAGCTGCTGGCGCAGGCGTTGCGCGCCGAGGGCATGGACCGGCTGCCGCCCGAGACCGAGCAGTACCAGCCGCTGTGGGACAAGCTGCTGCGCTTTACCGGCAACAAGAGCCGGGGCGAGTTGCTGACCGACCTGGGCCTGGGCCGGCGCATCGCCGGCATCGTGGCCAAGCGCCTGATGGTGCTGCTGGCAGAACTGGGCGAGCGGCCGGACGCCCTGCTCCTGAGCCGCGAGCGCTTCACCGCGCACGAGAACGTCTCCCAAGGCGGCATCACCATCGACGGCAGCGAGAACGCCTCGGTGCAGTTCGCCGGCTGCTGCCGGCCGGTGCCCGGCGACGTGATCGTCGGCTATCTCGGCCGCGGCGAAGGGCTGGTGGTGCACGCCGAAGACTGCGCCGTGGCGCGCCGGCTGCAGCACAAGGACGCCGAGCGTTTCATCGGGGTGGAGTGGTCGGACGAACCGGTGCGCCCGTTCGAGACCGGCGTGCTGGTGACGGTGGCCAACGGCAAGGGCGCGCTGGCGCGGGTGGCCGCGGCGCTGGCGCAAGCCGAAGCGGACATCATCCACGTCGACATGGACGACGAACGCGCGCAGGACGCGACGGATCTGCGCTTCGTTGTTTCGGTGCGGGACCGCAGCCACCTCGATGCGGTGCTGCGCAACCTCAAGCGCACGCCGTCGGTGATGGGCGCGGTGCGGATCCGGCACGGCGGCTAGCGACCGTCATCCCGGGCTCGCCCCGGGATCCACGTTGCGCTCGCACGGCGCTGTCGGCGGCTTGCGGGTCAAGCCCGCAGTCACAAGAAAGAGCCGCCTGCTTCAGCGCCCGGGTAAGTCACGCTCAGCACTTCCACTTCCTGCACCCCGGCCGGCGTCACCAGCTTCACCACGTCGCCCTGGCGCGCCTTCAGCAGCGCCCGCGCGATCGGCGAGATCCAGCTCACCTGGCCTTGCGTGCTGTCGGCTTCGTCGATGCCCAGGATGGTGACAGTGCGCTCCCGCCCCGCCTCGTCGGCGTAGGTGACGGTAGCGCCGAAGAACACCTGGTCGCGGCCGTGGTGCACCGAAGGATCGGTCACCTCCGCGATTTCCAGGCGCTTGGTCAGAAAGCGGATGCGGCGGTCGATCTCGCGCAGCCGCTTCTTGCCGTAGATGTAGTCGCCGTTCTCCGAGCGGTCGCCGTTGCTGGCGGCCCAGTGCACCACCTCCACCACCTTGGGCCGCTCCTCGTCCATCAGCAGGAACAGCTCGGCGCGCAGCCGCGCGTAGCCACCCGGGGTGATGTAGTTCTTGCCGCCGGCGGGCAACGGGGGGGCACCGATCTCCTCGTCGTCCTCCTCGGTGTCGGTCTCGCGCGTGAAGGCCTTGCTCATGGCGCCAAGCATAACGAGAGCGCGAGGGCGGTGCACGCAAGCGCAGTGACCTCCCCCGTTGTGGGGAGGTGGGCGGGCGGTGGCCGCTCCTAGAATCGGCTTGCAACCGCGGCCTGGCCGCCTCACGCGTGAACACGCACCACGACTCCGCACTGCTGACTGCCGAACCGCCGCTGGTGCCGCGCCGGCGCCGCCCGCTCGTGGCGGTGTTGCCGTTCGCCGGCAGCGCCGCCGACGACGAGCTGCGGCTGCTCGGCACCGACCTCGCCGACCTGCTCCGTGAGCTGCTGGCCGCCACGCCGGAACTCGGCTCCATCCTGATCAGCTCGGAGTTCCTCTCGCGCGCCCCCGAACACGCCCTGGAACTGATCTGCCGGCAGCTGCGGGTGGGCTACCTCATCTCTGGCACCTGCTACCACTTCGGCCCCGGCACTTCGCTCTACATCGAGCTGGCCGACACCCGCCACTGGCACATCGTGTGGGCCGACTACCTCAAGGGCAATGCGCGCGATCTGCTGGACCCGGCCAGCGCGACCACCGCCCGCGTGCTCGCCGGCCTGCGCCACGCGCTGCGCCACCACCACCCTTCCTACTGAACAGTTCCACCATTCGCAGGATGGCGGGCCGTCGCCGCCTGCCTAGGATGGCGGCGGGAGGTGAACGATGGCCAGCTATTTCGTCGACGAGCGCGCCCGCGCCAACGGCGTCCACCCGGTCCACGACCGCAACCGGTGTCCACCCAGCTGCTTCGCGCCCGAGCGGCAGCCGCAGTACCTGGGCGACTTCATCGATGCCGCGCAGGCCATGTGCGTGGCGCGCCTGCGCTACCGCCACGCGCACGGCTGCAGCTGTTGCAGCAACCAGGCGCTGCCGCCCCAGCGGGGGGCCATGCCGCGGTTGCCGCCTGGCCTGGTGCAGCAGCGACCCTGAGGCACCAAGCGTCAACCCCGTCCTACGTCATCCGTTGCGGCGGCAGCCAATACTCTGCCGGGCATGACACCCAATCCCGTCGACATCCTGCTGGTCCTGGTGGTGCTCGTCGGCGCGTGGGGCGGCTGGCGGCGTGGCTTCCTGTTCGCCGCGATCGACCTGTTGACGCTGGTGGTCAGCCTGGCGGCGGCCTTCGTCGGCTATCGCGCCGCCGTCGATCTGCTCGAGCGCATGTTCCCGCCGCTGGGCGTGTGGATCGCTCCCCTGAGCTTTGTCGGCATTTTCGTCGTCGTGCACTTGCTGCTGGCGACCCTGGCGCTGTCGCTACTGCGCCGGCTGCCCGAGCGGGTGCACGGCACCATCGCCAATCGGCTGCTCGGGCTGGCCCCCGGCGTCGCCAACGGCTGCATCCATGCGGTGGTGGCGGCCGTGCTGCTGCTGGTGCTGCCGTTGGGCCCGGCGCTCGGCGGCTGGGCCCGCGACAGCGCGCTGGCCAGCCGCTTTTCGGCGCCGGCCGAGTGGATCGAGGTGCAGCTGGCGCCGATCTTCGATCCCGCCATCCAGCGCAGCCTGCACGGCATCACGGTGTTGCCGGAGTCGCGCCATTCGGTGCCGTTGCCGGTGCCTGTGACGACCGCGCAGGCCGCGCCGGAACTCGAAGCGCGCATGCTGGTCATGGTGAACGCCGAACGGGCCAGGCGCGGCTTGAAGCCACTGCGCGCGGACCCCGAGCTGACGGCTGTGGCGCGAGCCCACAGCCGCGACATGTTCGCCCGGGCCTACTTCTCGCACGTTTCGCCCGAAGGCGATGACTTGTCCAACCGCCTGCGCCAGGCCAGGCTGGGCTACCTGGCGGCGGGCGAGAACCTGGCGCTGGCGCCGACCCTCAGCGGCGCGCACCAGGGCCTGATGAATTCCCCCGGCCACCGGGCCAACATCCTGCGGCCGCACTACGGCCGCGTCGGCATCGGCGTGCTCGACGGCGGCGTCCACGGCCTGATGGTGACGCAGAACTTCCGCAACTGACCATGGCCGCCAACGCAACCGAAGCCGCCCCTGCCGGCAGCGGCGCCGACGATCCCCGCGAAGCGGCCGAGGCCGCCGGCCTGGTCTACGTCAGCGACGAAGATCGCGGTCTGCGGCGCGAGCGCGCCGGCGACGCCTTTGCCTACTTCAAGACCAACGGCGACCCAGTCACCGACGCGGCCACGCTGGAGCGCATCCGCAAGCTGGCCATCCCGCCGGCCTGGACCGAGGTCTGGATCTGTCCCAAGGCCAGCGGCCACCTGCAGGCGACCGGGCGCGACGTGAAGGGCCGCAAGCAGTACCGCTACCACCCGCAGTTCCGGGCGCTGCGCGACAGCACGAAATACGAGCACATGCTGGACTTCGCGCGGGCGCTGCCCGCGATCCGCGCCAAGGTGGCGGAACACATGGGGCTGCGCGGCCTGCCGCGCGAGAAGGTGCTGGCCACCGTCGTCCACCTGCTGGAGACCACGCTGATCCGCGTGGGCAACGACGACTACGCGCGCGCCAACAAGAGCTACGGCCTGACCACGCTGCGCAATCCGCACGTGAAGGTGGAAGGCGCCGAGCTGCGCTTCCAGTTCAAGGGCAAGAGCGGAAAGACCTGGCGGCTGCAGGTGAAGGACCGCCGCATCGCCAAGGTGGTGCGCGCCTGCCAGGAGCTGCCGGGGCAGCGATTGTTCCAGTACCAGGACGGCGACGAAACCCGCGAGGTGACCTCCGCCGACGTCAACGGCTATCTCAAGGAAATCACCGGCGCCGACGTCACGGCCAAGGACTTCCGAACCTGGGCCGGCACGGTGATGGCCGCCGTGGCGCTGCGCGAGTTCCAGGGCGTGGACAGCCAGGCCGCAGCCAGGCAGAACCTGCGCGCGTCGATCGAGCGAGTGGCCTCGCGCCTTGGCAACACCCCCACCATCTGCCGCAAGTGCTACATCCACCCCGAGGTGCTGTCCGCCTATGCGGAAGGCGCGCTGCTGCTGCGGATGAAGGAGCAGGTGGAAGAGCAGTTGCGCGAGCACCTGACGCAGCTGCGGCCCGAGGAAGCCGCGGTGCTGGCGCTGCTGGAGGCGCGGCTGAGCCGCACGCTGGAAGACAGCCTCAAGCAGAGCCTGGCGGCGGCGAAGAAGAAGAAGAAGAAGAAGAAGCCGAAGGCCAGGCGGGAGTCCGCACCTTCACCAGGATCCGCAACACCTCGGCCACGCTCCCGGCCTGCGCCACGCAGCCGCGCGGGGTGAACGGCTGCCGGGCATCGAACATTTCGCTGATCGAGCCGATGCAGGCTTCGCCCAGCCGCCTGGTGAAACCCTCGACCAGGCGCTGGATGGCCCGGCTGTCCTGCCGATGCACCTTCAGCCAGGCATCGGCGAAACGGGCCGGCCGCCAGCCCCACATGGTGCCCTGGTGGGAAGCCGCGTCGCGGGCCCGCAAATCGCCCTCGTAGCGCGGCTTGTCGTCCGGATGGCCCGGGGCCAGTGAGCGCAACCCACCGGCGTGACCAGCTTCTCCAGAGCCACGTCAACCAGGCTGCCCCAGCGGTCGCGGTCCAGCACCCGGTTGGGCAGGGAAATGGAGAACAGCATGTTGGGCCGGATCGTCGGATCGTCGCCAGCCTGGCCGTCCACCACGCCGTGCAGGTAGCCGGTCTGCGGGTTCCAGAAGCGCCGGTTGAAGCTCTCACCACGCGCGCGGCGTGGCGTGCCATCTCGCTGGACCGGGCTTCATAGCCTTCCTCGCGCAACCAGCGCTCCATCAGGTACAGCGCGTTGTAGAACAGCGCGTTCAGCTCCACCGCCTTGCCGCGCCGCGGGGCCACCACCCAGCCGTCCTTCCTTGGCGTTCATCCAGGTCAGCTGGCAGCCCTCGGCGCCCTGCCGCGGCAGGCCGTCACCAGCGTCCACGCCGACGTTGAAGCGGGTGCCGCACCGGTGCTGCTCCACGATGGAGATGAAGGTAGGGATGGCATGGCGCATGCGCGAGCCGGTCGTCGGTCGTCGGTCGTCGGTCGTCGGTCGTCGGTGAGCGTGACGTAGCGGCCCATCGCGTGGAAGAACCAGAGCGTGGCGTCGGCCGTGTGGTCGTCGCCGCCACCAGCGATGAAGCGCAGCAGGAAGCCTCCGGGCCCAGCACCGTGCCATGCATGCGGCGGCTGTGCTGGCGGCAAACACCGGGTCTTTGCGCCGCAGCCGCAACCGGTCGCGGTGCAGGGCCAGCACGGGCGCATGGCGCTCGCGCTCGGCGTGATTGGAGCTGCAGCGGCGAAAGGCGGCCTCGTCGGCCGGCGGCGCGAGCAGGCGGCGCCTGCCGGGATTGCCGATGTTGGGCAACTGCTCCAGGAACTCGCTGCGGCCGGCCCGCACCATCTGGTCCAGGTCCTCGCCATGGCAGGCCAAGCAGAGGAAAGGCGCCGACGCGGCGAACTCCTGGCCCTTCAACAGCAGCGGCGTGGTGGGCCCAAGCAGCAGCGCCGTCAGCGCGCGCAGGCGGCCGGGCGTGGTCAGCGCATGCAGGCGCTCGCCGCGCGCCGAGTTGGCCACCTGGTGGTGGTTCTGCAGGAACTGGATGAAGGCATGGGCCAGCAGGTCGAGCGCGGGCGTGCCGCGCCGCTGCCTTTGCCAGGCGTAGTACTGCCCTGGTAGAGGAAGCCCCACGCGAGCGCCGAGATCAGCTCCTGGGCGTGCCGCCGGTCTGGGTGTAGTACGCCTCACAGGCGCCGGTCGCGGCCACCGATGCACTGTGGTGGAAGTCGTCGCTCCACAGCGCATCGATGGCATTGCCGCCCCGCTGCGCCGGCCGCGCCAGCCCGTGCGCTGCGGCTCGTTTCCGCTGCCAGGTGATGCTGCGCGCGCCGCCGGCCGCGCGCCAGGCGCGCGCAATCTCCACGACGACGCGGTAGCGGCCGGCCAGGTAGTGCGGGGAAAAGCGCGGCAGGTGATTGCCGCTGGGACCCAGCTGGCTGTAGACCACGTCCAGCATCACGCCCAGGCCGGTGGCGTGAGCCCGGTCGACCAAGCGGCGCAGGTCGTCCGGCGTGCCTTCAGGCGGGTCGGCGCGAACAGGTTGACGCCGTCGTAGCCCCAGTCGAACAGCCCGCCGAACTCGTTGACCTCGTTGACCTCGTTGACCTCGTTGACCTCGTTGACCTCGTTGACCTCGTTGACCAGCATCAACTCGAGCACGGTGACGCCCAGTTCCTTCAGGTAACGCAGGTGGGCCATGGCGGCCGCTACGTGCCCTCGGGCGAGAAGGCGCCGATGTGCATCTCGTACAGCACCTGGCCGCGGCCGGGCACGCCCGGCCAGGCGGCATCGGTCCAGTCGAAGGCATGCAGTTCGACCGCCTCGGTCGGGCCATGGGGCCGTCCGGTTGCCAGCGGGAGGCTGGGTCGGCAATGGCTTCACGTCGTCGAGGTGCAATCGGTAGCGGGTGCCCGGCAGCACGGCCGGCACCAAGGCGCGGAAGTCGCCGCCATCTTCCGGGGCAAGTGGCGCCGGATCGAGGATGGATGGGCCTTCGAAGACCACCGCCACGCTGCGGGCGGCCGGCGCCCAGACGCGGAAATGCGTGCCCTGCCCGGCGCGGTACTCCGCGCCCGCTGGCAGGCTTGTCCCCCCCGGGGTTGCGGGCCGTCACCAAGCTCGCACAGGCAAGCAACTGGCAACTGGCAACTGGCAACTGGCAACTGGCAACTGGCAACTGGCTGCAGGAGCGTTGCATGCGCAGTGCACAAACGCGACGCGCCAAACGAAAAGGGCTACGTCCTTTTGAGACGTAGCCCTCACGTTTTGGTGCGGCTGGCAGGAATTGAACCCACGACCCCTTGGTTCGTAGCCAAGTACTCTATCCAACTGAGCTACAGCCGCGAAGCCTCGGAGTATAGCAGCAAGTGGCCGCCTGCGTTCGCGTTGGCGCCGCCGATCAGACTTGCTGGCGCGAGGCGGCGCCTTCCTACGCGAGGGCGGGCCTGGCTCGGGGGATCATGGCGCACCTGAAAGGCCACCCATGAGCGCAATTCCTCCACCCGAACCCCTGCCACCGTTGTCCCCGACGCCGCAGCCGCCAACCGGGCCCGCGCCCAGGCCGGAGCCGATGTAGGGGCAGGGGGGCCCGCAGCGGGCGCGGCCTCAGCCGTATCGGGCAAGAAACCGGCGCTGCCGGGTTCCGGCCTTTGTTGCCTCAGCCTCATCGGATAATCCAGAGGTTCCGGCCGATGGTGCCGGCCAGCCAAGGGCGGATTCGTGGCCACCACCACCAACGCAAGGTATGCACTCCTGGACATCTACAACGGGAGCGGGTTTTCACGTTGGAACTACCCCGAGATGGTGGGCGAGCCGATCAACTCCACCGCCGGTATCGGGCACGGCGTGGACCTCAGCTTCAAGTTCCTCACCAGCCTGCCCGCGCACAGTGCCGTCGGCGGCTTCCAGAAGTTCAGCCCCGAGCAGATGGCGGCGGCGACGGACGTGCTGGCGTCGATCGAAGACGTCGCCGACATCGACTTCACCCAGACCACCGGCACCGGGCAGATCACTTTCGGCAATGGGTACCTGGCCGCCGGCCTGGTCGGCCATGCCTACCTGCCCAACTATTCCTACAGGTATTCGGGCAACACCGTCGTCTCCGTCACCGAAGACAAGTCGGCCGGCGACGTCTGGACCAAGCGCATCGAGTTCTGGGACGGCGACGCCTGGCAGCCCGGCGGGGAGGGCTATCAGACCCTGCTGCACGAAGTCGGCCACGCGCTGGGATTGAAGCACCCGTTCGAGAGTACCTGGCAATTGCCTGCCCAATACGACAACGAGCGCTTCACTGTGATGAGCTACACGCAGGGCGCCAACACCACGCTGCTCGAGGTCTCGGGCAACTCCTCGAGTTACTCGTGGCAGTCCTCCTATCTGCGGCCCAGCACGCTGATGCCGTTCGACATCGACGCGCTGCAACACCTGTACGGGGCCAACACGGCGGCCCGCTCCGGCAACACCACCTACGCCTGGACCACCAATGCCGAACTGCTGCAGACCCTCTGGGACGGCGGCGGCATCGACATGATCGACTGCTCCAACCAGGTGTTCTCCTGCGTGATCAACCTGGAGGGCGACTCGTTCAGTTCCATCGCCTTGCGCCAGACCGCGGCCCAGATCAAGACAGGCCTGGGCCTGCCGGACTGGTTCCCGGCCGCCCACTTGCCGGCCGACATCTACAACGGCAGCGACAACCTGGCCATTGCCGGCGGCGTGGTGATCGAAAACGCCAGGGGCGGCAGCGGCCGGGACCAGATCAGCGGCAACGCGGCGGCCAACAACCTGGCCGGCAATGCTGGAAACGACACCCTGTCTGGCTGGGCGGGCAACGACACCCTCAATGGTGGCCAAGGCTCCGACAGCATGGCCGGCGGCAGCGGCACCGACACCTTGTCGTACGCGTGCGGCGCCAGCAGCAAAGGCGTCGCAGTCAGCCTGGCCGTCAGCACCGCGCAGGCGACTGGCGGCTCGGGCTCGGACCAGGTCTCCGGCTTCGAAAACCTCGTCGGCTCCGCCTTCGGCGACAAGCTGACCGGCAGTACCGGCAACAACCGGCTGCACGGCGGCAGCGGCGCCGACGTGCTGGCCGGCGGCAGCGGCAACGACACGCTGACGGGCGGCGCCGGCAGCGACACCCTCGCGGGCGGCAGCGGCAAGGACATCTTCGACTTCGACGCGCTCGCGGACTCCGGAACGTCCCAGGCCACGTGGGACGTGGTGACGGACTTCCTCCGTGGCCAGGACGACATCGACCTGTCGGGCCTGGACGCGAAGGCCGGCTCGGCGGTCGACGATGCCTTTGCCTTCATCGGCAAGGCCGCCTTCAGCGCGGCTGGCCAGCTGCGCTATGTGTACGACGGCGCCAAGGGCTACGGCATCCTGTACGGCAGCACCGACAGCGACGCGTCGGCGGAAATCGCGCTGCAGGTCATGGGCGTGAGCAGCCTGTCGTCGTCCGACTTCATCAGCTGACGGCGGCGGCCCGGCCGCCCCCCGCGCCAGCGCAGGCGCGCTACATTGGCGCCACCGTCCGGCCAGCCAGCGCCGGCCAAGGAACGCGCCCGAATGAAGAAGATCTCCGCCCGCACCTGGGTCATTGCCGCTTTTGCCGCCCTGGCCACGCTGGTCGCCACGCTGCTGTACCTGAACCTGACCACCGGCGAGAAACGGATCCAGCACCAGCTGCCGCGCCTCTACGAAACCGACGACTCCGAGTTCCGCCGGTCGCTGAGCTCGCTGCTGGGGCCGCAGATCGTCGAAGGCAACCACGTGGAGACGCTGGTCAACGGCGAGCGCATCTTCCCGTCCATGCTGGCGGCAATCCGGTCGGCCGAGCGCACCATCACCTTCGAGACCTACATCTACTGGTCGGGGGACACCGGCCGCGAGTTCGTGCAGGCCCTGGCCGAGCGCGCCAAGGCCGGCGTCAAGGTGCACGTGCTGCTCGACTGGGTCGGCAGCATCAAGATGGACCTGGCGCTGATCGAGCAGATGCGCACCGCCGGCATCGCGGTGGAACGGTTCCACCAGCCGCACTGGAGCAACTGGGCCCACATGAACAACCGCACGCACCGCAAGGTGCTGGTGGTGGACGGCTCGGTCGGCTTCACCGGTGGCGTCGGCATCGCCGACCAGTGGCGGGGCGACGCGCGCAACCCCGACGAATGGCGCGACACCCACTTCCGCGTCCAGGGGCCGGTGGTGGCGCAGATGCAGTCGGTGTTCCTGGACAACTGGGTGCGGGTCACCGGCAAGGTGCTGCACGGGGAGGCCTACTTTCCGTCGCTCAAGCCGGCCGGCAACTACGCGGCGCAGATGTTCAGCAGCTCGCCCAGCGGCGGCAGCGAGAGCATGCAGCTGATGTACCTGCTGGCCATCACTGCGGCGCGCCGGACCATCGACCTGTCGAATGCCTACTTCGTGCCCGACGCGATGACCATCGAGACGCTGCTGGACGCCGCCAGACGCGGCGTCAAGATCCGCGTCATCACGCCCAGCGGCCACATCGACTCCGAGACGGTCCGCAAGGCCTCCCGCGGCAGCTGGGGCCCGATGCTCGAAGCGGGCATCCAGATCGCCGAATACGCCCCGACCATGTACCACGTCAAGGGCCTGGTGGTGGACGGCATGTTCTCCTCGGTCGGCTCCACCAACTTCGACAACCGCTCCTTTCGCCTCAACGACGAAGCCAACCTGAACGTCCTGAACAGCGATTTCGGCAAGGAGCAGGCAGCGGTGTTTGAGCGCGACTGGGCCAAGGCCACGAAGATCACGCTGGCGCAATGGCGCGAGCGGCCGCTGACCGAGCGGCTGTTGGAGCGGCTGGCGAACCTGCTGCATACGCAGCTGTGAGGCAGGCGTGGACCTTCCCGCCACCATCTGGACCATCGGCCATTCCACCCGCGGCGCCGACGAGTTCGTCTCGGTGCTGCAGGCGCACGCCATCGAGCTCGTGGCGGATGTCCGGCGCTTTCCCGGCTCGCGCAGGCACCCGCACTTCGGCAGTGAGGCGCTCGAGCAAACCCTGGCCGGCGCGGGCATCGACTACGCCTGGCTGGCCAGGCTGGGAGGCCGGCGCCAGGGGGACTCTACAGCGGACCAGGCCGGCTGGCGCAACCCATCGTTTCGCGCGTATGCGGCCTACACCTGGAGCGAGGAGTTCGCGCAAGGCCTGGAGCAGCTGCTGCACATCGCCTGCGGCAAGCGCACCACCCTCATGTGCTCGGAGCTGCTCTGGTGGCGCTGCCACCGGGCACTCGTCGCCGACGTCCTGCGCTTCCTGGGCGTGGAGGTGGTCCACCTGGCCGGCGCGGCAGCCGGGACGGCCCACCCGTACACCTCGCCGGCGCGCATCGCCGACGGCCAGCTGAGTTATCCGGCCGGCGACTGCTGCTGATTGCGGCCGGTGTTCGGCTAGACAGCCGCCTTTTCGACGCTGCAGATCGTCGTCTTGGTCTGATGCATCAGCGTCACGCTGTCGTGGCCGTAGGTGGTCGCGGCGTTGACCACTTCGCCGCGCAGGCGTGTGGAATCTCGCTGCCTGAGTCAAAACATCATCGGCACTCGGCCAGCCACCTGCGCTCATTCGCGCCGCACGGCGCATTCCCCGGCACCGGAAGAGCGCCTGCCCGCCTTCGTGTAACGGCTCCAGGCCCATGCGCTGTCGGGAGCCGAACCGCTGGCCGAAGTGATGGATTTCGCGTCGCTCCACGCCGACGCGCGCCCTTCAGCGGCACCAGGCGCTTTGCAAAGCATTCCAGATTTCCAATCTGCTGCGGAAGAACTGCTCGAGGGCCGCTGGAGGGTCGACCTTGTGCAGGCACGGCGGGCCGCCGGCGCCATGCCGCGCGGTCTGGCCTCCACCAGGACTGCTCCCATCTTCCCTGCCCGTGCGTCCTTTTCTTCCCCCGCGGAGGCTCGAAAAACCCGAGAGGCACTCGGAGCGATCCTATTGTCGCTTGAGCTTCTCCGACCTGATCATCAGATCCTGGATGGCGGCTCCAGTTTGTTTGGTGTGCTTCAGCAGAGCTGCGCAGGCGCGGTCTACATCGCGCGCCAGCACGGCCGCCAAGATTTCGGAGTGCTCGCGTGCGACGTTGCGCTTTGGAATTCGGTCTTTCAGGTACAGCCGCCGATATCTGTCCGTCTGGTCGTGGAGCACGTTGCTGAAGTGCATCAACATGGGCATGTCACACCCTCCGATCAGGGCTTGGTGGAACTGCCGATGCACGCTCTCCCATTCCTCGTCATACGGTGCCCGCCCGGGCGTCTCTTCGACGCGCTTGAGCCGGTGCGAGATCGCCACGACATGTTCCTCCCACTTCGGATCACCCCGTTCAATCGACAGGCGCAAGGCCAGAGGCTCGAGGACGGAACGCAGCGCGATCACTTCTTCCAGCTTTTGCAGCGAAGTCTCCGCGACACGGAAACCTCGCTGCTCCTCGCTGACGACGAAGCCTTCGCCACACAGCCGAAGCAGCGCCTCCCGCACCGGACTGAAGCTCACGCCGTAAGAGGCGCCGAGCTCCTCGAGGCGCAACCGCGCGTTGGGTGCCAGCACCCCGCGCAAGATGGCACTGCGCAAATCTTCGGTGAGCGCGGCCGCTCTGCTGCCCTTGGCGGACTTCTCCGGAATCATTGGGCTCATCATAATGTTCTCGAAAAAACGAACAAGCCCCGGGCGCACCGCCGCCCGTTGTGCGCTTCCGGCAACGGACAGCGCCTGCAAGGCAGGCGGCGCGGCGGACCAGACTGTCTATTCCTCGCGGAAAAAATCAAGGCAGAGCCTGTTGAAGTGATCGGAATGCTCGAGCATCGCCCAGTGACCGCAATTGCCGAAGATGTGGAGCCTGACATCGGGCATCTGGTGCAGCATGAAAATCGCCCGATCGATCGGAACGACCCGGTCGTCGCGCCCCCAGACCAGGAGACTGCGGTGCTTCAAGTCCCCCAGGTTTTGCCACAAGGGCTCGAACCGATGGGGCGCCGGCGCCATCTTCTTCGCCCACTCGACCACCTCCGGGCGTATCGAACGCTCATACCGGTCCTGGAGCGTGGCCTCGTCGATCAGGTCCGGGGCATGGACCAGGACGTTCAGGAACTGGCGCATGCGCTCCAGGCTCGGCCCGGTGCCGTGATAGTAGGTGCGCAGGAGCTTGGCGCCTTCGGTCGGATTCGGTGAAACGGTGGCGAGCTGGATCGACGGGGCCATCAGGACCAGCCGACCTACGCGCTCAGGGAAATCCAGCGCGAACTTCATTGCCACGTGCGCTCCCAGCGAATTGCCGACGAAGTGCACCTTTTGCAGCCCGAGCCCGTCGAGCCACTCGGCCAGGACACGAGCGTTGAACGCACCGATCAGCTCCGGGTACTGGCGCTTGGTCGACTCGCCGAAACCGGGCAGATCGGGCACGAGCACCCGATGGCTGTGCGCGAACGCCGCCATGTTCTTGTGAAAGTTGGTCCAGCCGGCGGCGCCGGGCCCGCCGCCATGCAGCATGACCACGGTCGACCCCGCACCGGCCTCGTGGTAGTGCAGGTCGATGTCGCCGACTTTGCTGAACCTGCTGGTTCCATCCTGGGTGAGCGCTTCCATTGATTTCTCCGTCATTGTGGGTTTCGGGCCTGCAGCAGATCGAGCGCCACGTCGACGATCATGTCTTCCTGGCCGCCGACCATGCGCCGTTGACCAAGCTCCACCAGGATGTCGACGGTCTTGAGCCCGTACTTCTTTGCCGCGACCTCCGCGTGGCGCAGGAAGCTGCTGTACACGCCGGCATAGCCGAGCGCGAGCGTCTCGCGGTCCACCCGCACCGGGCGGTCCTGCAGCGGCCGGACGATGTCATCGGCCGCATCCATCAGCTTGTACAGATCGCAGCCGTGGTTCCAGCCCAGACGGTCGGCCGCGGCGATGAACACCTCCAGCGGCGCGTTGCCGGCACCGGCACCCATGCCGGCCAAGCTGGCGTCGACCCGGTCGCAGCCCTCCTCCACCGCCACGATGCTGTTGGCGACGCCCAGCGACAGGTTGTGGTGGGCATGCATGCCGGTCTGGGTTCCGGGCTGGAGCACGTCCTTGAAGGCACGGAAGCGCTCGCGCACGTCGTTCATCGACAGCGCGCCGCCCGAATCCACCACGTAGCAGCAGGTGGCGCCGTAGCTTTCCATCAGCTTCGCCTGCTGTGCCAGGCCTTGCGGCGTGTTCATGTGGCTCATCATCAGAAAGCCGACTGCTTCCATGCCGAGATTGCGCGCGTACTCGATGTGCTGCCGTGACACGTCGGCCTCGGTGCAATGGGTGGCAACACGCACCACGCGGGCACCGGCCTGGTAGGCGGCCTTGAGATCGTGCACGGTGCCGATGCCCGGCAGCAGCAGCGTGGCGATCCTCGCGTGCTTCACTTCTGCCGCCACGGCCTCGATCCACTCGACGTCGGTGTGGGCGCCGAAACCGTAGTTGAAGCTGCCGCCCTGCAGCCCGTCGCCGTGGGCCACCTCGATCGAGTCGACCTTGGCGTCGTCAAGCGCGCGGGCGATCTGCCGGGCCTGGGCCACGCTGTATTGGTGCCGGATGGCGTGGCTGCCGTCGCGCAGCGTCACGTCCGAGATGTAGATCTTCTTGCGGTCCATTGTGTTTTTGCGCGTTCAGGCGACCAGCCGCGCCGCCATCCGCTCGGCGGTCTGCAGCGCGGCGCTGGTCATGATGTCGAGGTTGCCGGCATAGGCCGGCAGGTAGTGCGCCGCACCCTCCACTTCCAGGAAGATGGAGGTCTTGAGGCCGTCGAAGCGGTCGCCGACGCCGGGAATTTTCAGCCCGGTGACGCGGTCGAACTGCACCTTCTGCTTGAGCCGGTAGCCCGGCACGTACTGCTGCACGGCGGCGGCCATTTCTTCGACCGAGCGGGCGATGGCCTCTTCGCTGGCCAGGTCGCTGAGGGTGTAGATCGTGTCGCGCATGATCAACGGCGGCTCAGCCGGATTCATCACGATGATGGCCTTGCCCTTGGCCGCCCCGCCCACCACCTCGATGGCGCGGGCGGTGGTCTCGGTGAATTCGTCGATGTTGGCGCGGGTGCCGGGGCCGGCGCTCTTGCTGGCGATGCTGGCCACGATTTCGGCGTAGTGCACCCGCGCCACCCGCGAGACCGCCGCCACCATCGGGATGGTGGCCTGGCCGCCGCAGGTGACCATGTTGACGTTGGTGGCGGCCAGGTGCTGCTCGCCGTTGACCACCGGGACGCAGTAGGGGCCGATCGCCGCCGGGGTCAGGTCGATCAGCCGCAGGCCGGGCTTGTGCCGGCGCAGGAAGGCGTCGTTCTTCACGTGCGCCGCGGCGCTGGTGGCATCGAACACGATCTCGATGTCGGCGAAGACCGGCAGCCGGACCAGGCCTTCCACGCCCTCGGCAGTGATTGCCAGGCCCAGGCGTGCCGCCCGAGCCAGTCCGTCGGAGGCGGGATCGATGCCCACCATCGCGCCATTTTCTATGTACTTTCCGTGGCGCGCGATCTTGATCATCAGGTCGGTGCCGATGTTGCCGCTGCCGACGATGGCGGCCTTGAGCTTGCGTGTCATTGGGGCTCCTTCAGGCCATGCGGCAGTTGACGGTGCCCAGCGCGCCGATCTGCGCCTGCACCAGGTCCCCGGCCTGCACCGGCACCATCGGCCCCAGGGCGCCGGACAGGATCACCTGCCCGGCCTTCAGGCCCTGGCCGTGTTGCGCCATGGTGCGCGCCAGCCACCAGGCCGCTCGCAGCGGGTGGCCCAGGCAGGCGGCGCCGTTGCCGGTGGAGACCAGTTGGCCGTTCTTGGTCATCTGCATGCCCAGCTCGGCCAGCGACAGCTGGCCGATCCCGACCGGCTGGTCGCCCAGCACGAACAGGCCGCTGGAGGCGTTGTCGGCCACGGTGTCCACCAGGGTGATCTTCCAGTCGGCGATGGCGCTGTCGACGATCTCGATGGCCGGCAGCGCATAGGCCAGGCAGGCGAGGAACTCGCCGTAGCTGGGGGCCTGCGCGGTCACGTCGCGGCCGACCACGAAGGCCACCTCGGCCTCCACCTTGGGCTGCATCAGCCGCTGCGTCGGCACCTCCTGCTGATTCAGAAACTCCATGTCGTCGAACAGCATGCCGAAGTCCGGCTGGTCCACGCCCAGCTGCTGCTGCACCGCCCTGGAGGTCAGGCCGACCTTCATCCCGATGATGCGCCGGCCTTCCTCCAGCCGGGCCCGGGTGTTGATCGCGGCAACCGCGTAAGCCGCGCTGAGGCCGGCGATGCCATGGCTCTCGGAGATACGGCCTATGGTCTGCCGGTCGCGGCGCGCCTGCCGCAAGGCCGCCGCTGCGGCCAGGGTGGTTGGATCGGGGTTCATGGCCATGCCGTTCATCAGTGCGCCTGCCGCTTGTGGCCCCACATGCTGGGCGTCTGGTGGTATTGCACGACCCAGTCGGCATCATCGACGAGGCGGCCGCCATGGCCGTACTCGATCTCGAAGCCGGCCGGCGATTGCATGTAGAACGAGACCACTTGGTCGTTGCTGTGCCGGCCAAGCGTGGAGGTGATGGGCACGCCCTTTTCCTGGCACAGGTACATGGTGCGGCAAACATCGTCCAGCGAGGTCAGCTCCAGCATGAAGTGGGCCAGTTTTTTGGGCCGGTCGACCTGGACGAAGGCAGCCGAGTGGTGCCGCGGGTTGGTGTGCAGGAAGGCCATGCGCACCGGCGTGCGGGCCATCTCGAAGTCGATGTAGTCGCTGACGCGGAAACCCAGCAGCCGGCTGTAGAAGTCCAGCGTGCGGTCCAGGTCACGCGCGAACAGCACGATGTGGCCCATTCCGAGCTCGCCGGCCGTGAAGCCGGCGATCCCGCGCGGCGAATGGAACGGCCGGTCGGCACTCACGCGCAGGCCGTAGAAGACCTCGCAGCGCAGTCCATTGGGATCGTCGAAGCTGATCATGTCGATCACCTTGCGCCGCTCGATCTCCTCGGGCGTGGCCTGGCGCACCGCGACGCCGTCGGCGACCAGGCGCTCGCGCACCTCGCACAGCGCCTGCAGCGTGGCGACCATCCAGCCCGCATAGGAGATGTCGTCCTCCGCTCCCGGGTGCACGACGATGCGGTGGTGGTATTCGTCCATCCTGAAGTACAGGCTGCCGTCGGCGCCCTTGCCGCTCAACTGCGCGCCCAGGATGTCCGCGCCGAATTGCTCCCAGCGCCCCAGGTCCGACGCGCTGATACCGATATAGCCCAGTTGACTGATCATGTTTTTATCCTTTCGGCGGTTCAGAGCTGCTTGCCCAGGAAGTGCAGGGAGGCGGCGTTGAAGTCGGCCGGCTGTTCGATCATGGCCCAGTGGCCACACTCGGGAATGAGGTAGACCCAGGACGGCTTGATCAGCTCGGAGAACTTGAGGGCCTTCCAGACCTGGTTGACCTTGTCGTCCTTGCCGTTGACGATGAGGGTCGGCGCGGTCACCCGCGCGATGTCGGCCTCCTCGTAGAACAGCCCGCCCTGGTCCACGATCCACCCCATGGTCGCCACGTACGCGGCCAGCGTGGCCGGGTCGCTGGTGAGGCGGACCCGGTAATCGAGCATCTCCTCGGATGGCTCGTAGCTGTACGTCAGATGCTTGACCAGCTTGCGCATCGCTTCCTTGTCCGGCGACTTGTAGGCGGTCAGCGGCTGCGGGGCCCCGGTCTTGTCGTAGCGGGAGAGTCCGGCGCTGCCCATCAGGATCAGGCGGTCCACCAGCTCCGGGCGCTCCATGGCCACGCCCAGGCTGGCCGAGCCGCCCATGGAATTGCCCACCAGGCTCACCTTGCGCAGGTCCATCGCCTCGATGAAGCCGATCAGGTGCTTGACTCGCGCCTGCGTCGAATAGGTGAAGCCGGCCGGATCCGGCTTGTCGGTCTTGCCGAAGCCCACCATGTCGATGGCGAAGACCTCGTATTGTTTGGAGAACTCGCGAATCGTGTCTTTCCAGTTCCCGTGCGAATCCGCACCGGCGCCGCCCCCGTGCACCAGGATCACCGGTCGCCCAGATCCCGCATGCAGGTAGTGGGTGCGAAGGCCGGCGGCTTCGACATACTTGCTTTCCATTTCCATCGTTCTTCTTCCTTCCTGGCGCCGGCGCGCAGCCGGTCGTGTTGAGTGGGATGCCGGGGCTAGAGGTCCAGCACCAATTCGTCGGTCAGGCTGCCGGAGCAGCAGATCAGCATGGTCTTGCCGGCCGCCTGTTCGGCCGTCGTGAGGAACAGGTCGCGATGGTCCGGAACCCCCGCCAGCACCTTGGTCTCGCAGGTACCGCACACGCCCTGCTCGCAGACCCGCGGCACGTACACGCCCGCGGCTCCCAGGGCGGCCAGGATGCTTGTGCCCGCAGACACCGGCACCTTCCGGCCCGACTTCGCAAGCACCACCACGAAGCCGCCGGCGGCCGGTGCCACGCCGGCGCCGAAGTACTCAAGGTGGACCTGCTGCGGAGGCAGCGAGGCAGTGGCGCGCTTGTAGGCTTCCAGCATGGGCCCCGGTCCGCAGCTATAGAAGTGGGTGCCCGGCGGCGCGCGGGCGACCAGGCTGGCCAGGTCCAGGAACCGCCCGCCCTCCTCCTCGTCGACGTGCAGCTGCAGGCGGCCGGCCTCGGCCGCCGCCAGCTCCCGCAACGGCTCGAGGAAAGCGGCGCGGCTGCGGCTGCGCACCGCGTAGGCGACCTGCCAGGACCGGCCGATCGCCTGCAGCCGGCGCACCATGGACAGGATGGGCGTGACGCCGATCCCGCCGGCGATCAGCACGCTGTGCCCGGCGCTCTCGCACAGCGCAAAGTCGTTGCGCGGCGGGTCGACCTCGAGCACATCGCCGGCGGCGAGCTGCTCGTGCAGCCAGCGCGAGCCGCCGCGGCTGTCCGGATCGCGGTACACACCGATCACATAGCGGTCGCGCTCGTCCTGGCTGTTCAGGAGCGAGTAGCTGCGCACGATGCCACTGCCAGTCCGCACATTGATGTGCGCGCCGGCCGTGAAGGCCGGCAAGGGCTGGCCGTCGCAGGCGCGCAGCTCGATGGCGAGCACATCCGGCGCCGCGCCGGCGATCGCCTGCACGCGCATGCGCAGCGTCGCGTCAGCGGCGGTCATGGGTATTGCCGTATCCGCCATGACTCTAGCGCCCTCCGCGCAGGCGGGTCGCGATGAACAGGCACAGCGCTGCGGCAGCCAGTCCGATCAGCACGATCATGCTGCCCACCACTGCGGCCGGGCCGACCGAGCCGCCGTACAGGAACTCCAGCTGCAGCACCGACAGCGGCGTGGATCTGCCGGTGCTGAGCAGCACGATGGTGCTCACCTGCCGGATGGTCATCGCGAAGATCATGAGGATGACCACGGCGACGGTGGGCGAGACCAGCGGCAGCACGATGCCCGTGAAGGTACGGTACCAGCTGCCGCCCACCACCCGGCCGGCTTCCTCGAAGTCGTTCCCCAGCTGCAGCAGCGCGCTTTTGAGCATCTGCACGCCCAAGGTCATGGCCGCCAGCAGGCTGACCAGGATCAGCACGCCCACAGTTCCGTACAGCGGCGACAGCACTGCGACATCAAGCACGAACCAGAGATACCCCAGCCCCAGGATCACCCCGGGGATGACGAAGGGCAGCCAGGACACGAAGTCCAGGGCGAAGCGCAGCCGGTGCGGCGCGCGGATGCTGCTGTACGCCACCACCGAGAACAACAGCAGGCCCAGCAACGTGGTGCTGATGCCGAGCACCAGCGTGTTGCGCAGCGCGTTCATGAACGTGGCGTCGGCGAGCGCGTCGGCCCAATGGCGCAGCGTCCACACTTGCGGCAGGTCGAAGAAGCCGTACATGGACATCAGGCTGCCGGCGAACTGGAACACCACCGGCACCAGCGTGGTCAGGGACAGCACGGCGACCAGCACGCCGAAGACGATCCAGCGCTTGTTGCCCAGCCGGATCGGGTCGGCGCGGTGGTTGCCCGTCACCGTCACGAAGCTGCGCCGGCTCGAGGCCCATTGCTGGGCCAGGACCATCGGCACCATCAGCAGCAGGATGGTGGTGGCCAGCACCGTGGCACTCGGATAGTCAGGCGGCGAGCCGCGCAGCATCTGGTAGATCTTGGTGCTGTAGACGTTGAAGTTGATCGGCCCGCCCAGCACCAGCTCGAGCTCGAACGCTTCCAGGCCCTTGATCAGCGACATCAGCAAGGTGACCAGCAGCACCGGCGTGAGCACCGGCAGTGTCACCCCGATCAGCGCGCGCCAGCCGCTGGCCCCGCAGATCCAGGCCGCCTCTTCCAGCGTGCTGTTCAGGTTGCGGAAGGCGGGCGTCAGCAGCATCACCTTGACCGAGACACTGTTGGACACCAGGTGCGCGAACACGATGCCCCAGAACGAGTACAGCGTGAACGGCGGAGCATCGACGATGCCATGATCGACCAGAAAGCGGTTGATCAGGCCGTAGTCCGGGTTCAGCAGCAGCAGCCAGCCGGTGGTCGTGGCCAGGGCCGGCAGCAGAAAGGAGGCCCAGAACCCGAACTCGATCAGCCGGGAGGCGGGAACATCGGTGCGCGCCAGCGTCCAGGCGATCGCAATCGCGACCGGAAAGGAAATTCCCTGCACGGTCACGACCACCTTGAGGGAATTGAGGATCGCCTCACCCATGCCTGGCGTGGCGAACGCGCGCTGCCAGACTGCGAAGCCGCCGAGCGCGGCGTCCTCGGCGTGGAAGCTGTTGGCGACGATCAGCGCGATCGGGTAGCAGACGAAGATGCCGATGATCCCCACCAGGAGGAGGGTCCAGAGGTGCTGGCGCGACAGGGCGAGCGCGGAAAGCCGCGCGGTGCTGGCGAAGTAGGACATCTTCACGCCACCGCCACCGCCACCGCCGCGGCTGGCTTCGCTCCCGCGCGGGCGGGCACCGCGTCGGCCGCATCTGCGTCGGCCAGGGACCAGACGCGGGTCGCCTGCGGGGGCAGGTGGATATACACCGACTGGCCCTCGGCCCAGGCCACGCTGCGGGGCAGTTCCAGCAGCACGGTCTGGCCACCGACGCGGATCTTGCATTCGAAGCCGCTGCCGACGAACAGCAGCGTCTCGATCCGGCCTTCCAGCACGTTGTGCGCCGGCAGCTCCGCGGGGCTGGCAGCGACCCGCACGTCCTCGGGCCGGGCGGCGACTTCGACCAGCTCGCCTTCGCGGACAACTTCCGGACCGCCGGGCACGACCAGCGCCTGCGTGCGGTCGGCCCCGGCCTGGTCGCCGAGGCCCAGGCGCACGGCGCCCGGCTCGCGGGCCAGCACCACGGCACGCAGCGTGACGACCTTGCCCAGGAAGTCGCGCACGAAGCGCGTGCTCGAGTTCTCGTACACGTTGCGCGGTGTGTTGATCTCCTCGATGCGGCCGCGGTTCATGATCACGACGCGGTCGGCGATGCTCAGCGCCTCGACCTGATCGTGCGTGACGAACAGGGTGGTCAGGCGGATCTTCTTCTGCAGCTCCTTGAGTTCCAGCCGCAACTGCGTGCGCAGCTTGGTGTCCAGGTTGCTGAAGGGTTCGTCCAGCAGCAGGATGGACGGCTCGTACACCAGCGCCCGAGCCAGCGCCACGCGCTGCTGCTGGCCGCCGCTCAGGCGCGGCACGGGCCGGCTTTCCAGCTCGGCCAGGCCGACCAGCGCCAGTGCCTCGAGCACCTTCTTCCGGACCACGGCGGTCGACATGCGGCGCAACTGCAGCGGGTAGGCGACGTTTTCGAACACGGTCTTGTGCGGCCACAGGGCATAGGCCTGGAACACCATGCCGACCTGGCGCTGCTCCGGGGGCAGGAACACGCCCTTGGCGGCCGACGAAATCACGCGGCCCTCGCAGGTGATCCCGCCTTCGCTGGGTCGCTCCAGCCCGGCGACCATGCGCAGGGTGGTGGACTTGCCGCAGCCGCTGGGGCCCAGCAGGGCGACGGTCTCGCCGTGTCGGACCTCCAGGTCGATGCCTTGCACCACGTAATCGGCCCCGAAACGCTTGGAGAGCTTCTCCAACTTGAGCGCCGGCTGGTTGGTCATTGTTGTTGTCACGGCCTGCATGGCACTCAGATCAGAAAAGTAAGGTTGTTGTGGGCTTGGTCCCGGCCGAGCAGCCAGACCTTCTTGAGGACGATTTCCAGGCGACCGTCCGTGCGGCGCAGGTGATGCTCACAGCTCGCGGCCAAGCTCCTTTCGCCTTGCCCGCGCGTCTCGTGCACCGTCAAGTTCGACAGCACCTTGACCAGATCGCCGGCGGGCGCCGTACGCACGTTGGTCACCGCGTGCAGCGTGCGCGAGGCCGGCGCCTGGGCGTGGAAGTTGCGATTGCCAAGCCGGGTGACCCGGTCTTCCAGCGTCCCGCGGTCGTCGTAGGCGATCGGTGTTTCGACGTGGGGTGCGACGTCACGACCCGAAGGGATCCAGTAGCGGACGTCAGGGGCCAGCAGCGTCAGCCACTCCTCGAAGCGGCGCTCGTCGAGCATCGCCGCCTCTTCGTACAGGAAGTCTTCCGCTTCCTGGCGCGTGATTTGAAGCATTCTCTTGTCCCGTCCTTCAGTCGTTGGCCCGCGCCATGCGCCTGGCCCATTCGAGGTAGATGCCGCGGTGCGTGACCTCGTCGGTGATGTCGCCCACGACGCGGCCATCGCCCATGGTTTGCTCGCGCTGCAGACCCCGGCTGAACAGCAGCCATTCCGCCTGCGAGACCTTGAGGCCTTCCTGGCAACGCTCGAACGCTTCGAGATCGTCGGGCTGCCCGAAGCCTGCTGCCGACGCCCACCAGCCAAGCTTGGTGGTCATGCGATCGTTGATCTCGTCGGGTGCGCCGCACAGCCGGTACGGAAAGGCGTAAACCTCGGTTTTGTCGACCGCGATCGGGCGCAGCACACGGAAGTGCTGGGCGTTGCTCTGGATAAACAGATTCGGAAACAGCAAGATCTGCAAGTCGCTTTCGAGCACCTTGCCGGCGCGGTCCGCTCCCAGCCGGGCCTCGAGGGCGGCGCGATAACCCGCCGCGTCCTTTTCCGAGTTCAGCGCGGCGCGCGAAGTGCCGGTGTAGTCGAGCAGGGCATGGCCATTGGGCAGTCCGACTGCGCGGGCGGCCGAGCCCTGGTTGCTGCCGGGCTTGGCCCCGGTCTTCTTGCCGACGATCGCGAAGGCGCTCTGGTGGGTGAAGGTCGGGTGGTAGCCGTCGACCCAGTTCTCCGCCTGCAGCTTCCAGTTGGCGTTGTACGTGTACTTCTGAACGCCGCCGTTCGCTTTGATCGCACCTTCCGGGGCCGCGTCCATGATGGTGTCGATGATGCCGGCTGCCGGCCCCAGCGCCGTTCGCAGCTCAGGCACGGCGGCGCTCAGGCTGGCGAAGACGAAGCCCCGGTGCGAGTCCACCCGCGCCGCGTGGATCAGCCCGAGGCTGCCCTGATCGAAACCCTCACCGTAACCCTCGGCGAACGGCACGACCAGAAGATCGCCATTGGTCGAGAAGGTCCAGCCATGGTAGAGGCAGCGGAACGCGCGCGTGTTCCCGCTCTGCTCGCGGGTCAACAGCGCGCCGCGGTGCATGCACCGGTTCAGCACCACATGCAGGGCGCCGTCGGTATGCCGCGTCAGCAGCGCCGGCTGCCGCCCGATCTGGACGGCCTTGAAGTCACCGGCCGCCGGGACCTCGCTTTCGTGGCCGACGAAGACCCACCCCCGCTCGAAGATGAGCTCCATCTCGGCTTCGAAGATCGCGGGATCGACGTACACGCTGCGGTGGACCCGGCCCTGCTGAACGCGGGAGTCGAGATTCAAACTGGAATTCACTTGCACATGCCTTTCGGTCGGTGACGTGGGCGGGCGGTCACGGCCGCACTTCCTTGGCAATGCGGCTCGCCTCGTTCTGCCATTTCAGGACGTTCTCCTGGATCTGCACCCGGAAGTACTTGACGCCCGGTAGCGGCTGCTTTTCCTTGCTGACCGCGGGCACGTCCGTGCGTCGGCTGTTGCGGCCGGTCACGGCCGACAGCGCCGCCTGCGTCTCCTTGGTCAGCAGCCAGTTGATGAACACCTTGGCTGCGTTCGGGTTCGGCGCCTGATTGAACAAAGCCACGGTGCCATAGCCGACGCCCTCATAGGCAGCCCCCGGCGTGTTGCCGACGTTGCGGATATCGAGCTGCATCCCGGCAGCGCGGTAGGGCCGCAGCACATCGACCAGGTCCGAGCCCAGACCGATCGGGTGCGTTCCGCGCACCATGCGCTCGGCGATGTCGGTGTTGTTCGGCACGAACAGGGGCTTTTGGTCACCCAACAGCTTGCGCAGGGCGGGCTCACCTTGCTGCGCAAGCATCATGGCCGCGTAGTTGGAGCCGCCGCCGCCCACGCGCGGGTCCCACCAGACGATCTTGCCGGCGTACTGCGGCTTGAGCAGGTCGGCCAGGCCCTTGATCTCGCCCGGCGGGATCAGCTTGGCGTTGTAGTTGATGCTGAGCAACTCGCTCCAGAACGAGAAGATGTACCGGTGGCCGGTGTCCGTGAAGGCATCGTTCCAGCCGCCCCAGACGGCGGGGTCCTTCACCTCGGGCAGGTGCAGGGCCGGCAGCAGCGGATCGAACACCTTGTTGTCCGCCAGCCGGTAGATCTCCGCGCCCGGCCCCCAGAAATACACGTCCCACAGGTAGCGGCCGGCGCGGCGCTCCGCCTCCACGCGCGCCGGCCAGTCGGGCAGGATGGCAGGCGTGTACTCGATGCGGATGTCCGGATACGCCTTGGCGAATTCGCGCATGATGAATTCACGAGCAGCGGGGACGGGCGGACCACCGAGCAGGAGCTTGCCTTCCTTGCGGGCCGCTTCCACGATCTGCTGCCATTCGGGCGTGCCCGCCGCCTGCGCGTGGACGGCGCCGGCGCCCAGCAGGGCGAGAGAGCCGGCCGCGGCGGCCAGGGCCTTGAGCGCCCGGCGGCGCGGCAATGAGTTCGATCCGTTGTGCATGTTGTCTCCAGTTGGCGCGTTTCGCGCTTGTCGTCTCACGTTCAGAAGAAAATGCTCAGGTTGCTCGAGTTCAGGACGTTCTGCTCGATGACCACCTTGCGTCGGGCGATCCGCCAGCTCTCGCCGCTGCGCCGCAGCAGGTCTTCCCTGTGGCCCACGTAGAGGTTCTCGACCGACTGCAGCCGATTGCGGTAGACGAGGAAGTTGCAACGGGCCGTGACCTCGCCGTCCTGCGCGCCGGCCTCCAGTTCGACGTTCGACAGCAGGCGCGTGGTGCGCGAGGGCGGATCCTCGGCGAAGGCGAAACCGGTCGCCAGCCGCTTCACGCGCAGCGTGAGAGTGCCCTTGTTGTCGTCGAAGAAGGCCAGCTCCAGGCGGTCCGACTCGTGCGCCTTGCCGCTGCGCACGCTCTTCATCGGCATCCAGTAGCGGATGTCGTCGGTGAACAGGGCCAGCCAATCCTCGAACCGACCCTCGTCCAGCATCCGGGCTTCCCGGTACAGGAACTGCTCGAGTTCCCTGACATATGCGTAGTCCATGTGGCTCCTCGTGATTAACGGCGGCTCAAGCCAGGTCGCGCCAGGACTCGGCGCCCATGAGGTCGGCCCAGCGCTGGTACATCGCACGTTGGTTGATCTCGCTCCACATGCCGCCGATGCGGCCTGGCAGGTCGACGCCGAGCGCCTCCTTGACGGTGCGGTCGCGCCCAAGGCCCATCGAATAGTCGAAGTGGCCGTCCCGTCCCACCGTGCCCCTGGCGCTGCTGGTGCACTGGCTCCAGTTCTCGCCGTCCTCCTGTTCGAAGACGCCGCTCGGGCCAAAGGTGAAGATGTATTGCGCGCGCACGGCCGCCTTCAGCTCCTCCGGCAGCGCCTTGTCGACCACGCACCAGGCCTGGATTTCCATCGCGTTCGGTCCGCGCGGCTGCCACACCCGAAAGGTGCGAAAGCGCATCGTGTCGAGGAAGGAGAAGTTGGGAAACACCGTACCGTGGCCGATCGGAACGATCTTGGTCACGAACTCACCCCGTTCCTTTTCGAGGTTCTTGCGCACCTCCTTGACGAACGCGGTGTATGGCGTGGCAGCCTTCTCGCCCTCGGCCAGGCCGCCGAACTCGCCACCGAAGCCGTGGCCGTTTCCGGGGCTGATCTGGTAGCCGTCGTCGCCCCAGGGCTTGCGAATGCCGATGCCCAGCGAGGAGCCGTGCGTGACCGGCACGTGGTACATGTCGCCCACGAAGTTGTCGGCGGCCAGCTTCCAGTTGGAGTTGATGATCCACTTGTGGACCCCACCGATGATCTCGATGCCGCCGACCATGCGGTTCGCCATCAGGTCTAGATAGACCTTCATGCCGCCCAGATACTCGTCCAGGGAAGGCGCCTGCGGATCCCAGGTGGCGAAGATCATCCCATGCAGAATGCCGATATGCGCCGCTCGGCGCAGCCCCAGCATGCTCTTGTCGATTCCGTTGGAATACGCCACGTCCTCGCGCGGCACGCCCACCAGGTCGCCGCTGCTCGAGAATGTCCAGCCGTGGTAGCTACAGGAGAAGGAGCGGGCGTTGCCCTCGTCGCTGCGGCAGATCTTCATGCCGCGGTGCGTACAGGAGTTGTGCAGGACCTGAATCACGCCGTTGCGGTCGCGGATCACGATCACCGGATCCTCGCCCATGTAGGTGGTGATGTAGTCGCCGTTCTCCTTCAGCTGGGTCTCATGGCCCACATAAAGCCAGCAGCGCGCGAAGATGCGCTCGAGCTCCTGCTGATAGATGCCCTCGTCCGCAAAGATGCGCCGGGAGATCTTGCCGGTCTCGACATTCACCAGATCACCGATGTCGACTGTCATTGCCATGCCGCCTCCAGTTGGCGAGTGGGGAATAGAAAATGGACCCGGATCAACTCGCCAATCGCAAATACTACGTATTTTCGAAATTCGTATCTATTATCGTAATCCCTAATGCCAGGCGCAATGACGCAGGTTTCCTGGAGTGGAGTGGAGTGGAGTGGAGTGGAGTGGAGGAGTGGCGATGCGGCGTTCGCGCGCCTGGCGGTCCAACACGCGGCCGTGACGCCGGGGCCGCCGCGAAGCTGCAACCGGGTTGCATCGACGCACCCGCGTCCGGCAGCTCCGGGGGCGCGGTCGCAGGCACGCCGACTTTCATGGTGGGCGGCCCGGCCTGAGACCCGGCGCGCGCGTCCGCTGCTGGAGAAGATGGGCCAGAACACTTGCCATGCTTGGCGGTGCCCGAGCCGGTCAGACCGCCAAGATCTGCACCAACATGCCCCTGGGCCTCCTCATGCAAGGCAGCTGCGAAGCGTCGGCGCTGGGCGTGGCCGATGGGCTGGGTCCGAAACTGCTGCCGGACCGCATGCGCCGCAGTGCGTGCAGCAACTGGGCGCTGGAGAAGTACAAGCGCGTGCCGGGCGTGATCGAGAACGCGCCCGCCTCCAGGCACTGCGCGAGCGGATTCGGCACCGAGCGGATGCTCGAGGACCCGGGCGCGCAGCAGAACGGCGCCGCCGTGCGCGCCGCCGCGCCGCCGGCCGGGCCGCCAGCCTGTATGCCGCGCCAGCTTGGCCGGCAGCGCAGTGCAGCGCTGGAGTTCTCCAGCGTGGTGCGCCTGCTGCAGCGGCCGCCGGCGGGACGGGATCTCAGGTGGCGGCTCGCAGCGTCTTTGCCGCCTCGACCATGTTGGCCAATGCGGGCAGGACCTCCGACCACTGGCGCGTCTTGAGGCCGCAGTCCGGGTTCACCCACAGGCGGCTCGCGGGGATGCGCTCGGCGGCCTTTTGCATCAGCGCCACGATGTGCTCCTGCGTAGGGATGTTCGGCGAGTGGATGTCGTAGACACCGGGGCCGATCTCGTTCGGGTACTTGAAGTCATCGAAGGCGTCGAGCAACTCCATGTCGGAGCGCGAGGTTTCGATCGTGATCACGTCCGCATCCATGTCGGCAATGGACGCGATGATGTCGTTGAACTCCGAATAGCACATGTGCGTGTGGATCTGCGTCTCATCCGCCACGCCGTTGGCGGTGATGCGGAAGGACTCGATTGCCCAGTCGAGGTAGGTCTTCCACTGCGACCTGCGCAGCGGCAGGCCTTCCCGCAGCGCCGCCTCGTCGATCTGGATCACGCGCACGCCCGCCTTTTCCAGGTCCTGCACCTCTTCGCGGATGGCCAGCGCCAGTTGCTTGCAGGACACCGAGCGCGGCTGGTCGTCCCGCACGAAGGACCAGTTCAGGATCGTCACCGGGCCGGTCAGCATGCCCTTCATCGGCTTGGTGGTGAGCGATTGCGCGTACCGGGTCCACTCCACGGTCATCGGGCGGGGCCGGGTGATGTCACCGAACAGGATCGGCGGCTTCACGCAGCGCGAGCCGTACGATTGCACCCAGCCGAACTGGCTGAAGGCGTAGCCGTCCAGCTGCTCGCCGAAGTACTCCACCATGTCGTTGCGCTCGGCCTCGCCGTGCACCAGCACGTCCAGGCCCAGGGCCTCCTGCGCGCGCACGCAGCGGGCGATCTCGCCCTGCATGGCGGCCTTGTAGTCCGCCTCGTCGAGCGCGCCGGCCCTGAACTGGCTGCGCGCATGCCGGATCTCTGCCGTCTGCGGGAACGAGCCGATCGTGGTGGTCGGAAATTCAGGAAGCCGCAACCTGGCAGCTTGCAGCGGCGCGCGCTGTGCGTACCCGCTCTTGCGTTGTCCCAGGCTGTCGTCGAGCTTGGCGATCGCCGCCTTCACGAGCGGGTTGTGGACGCGCGGCGACGCGCGGCGCGCGTCGAGTGCGGCCTTGTTGGCGGCCAGCGCTTCGCTGGCGGCCTCGCGCCCCTGATTCAGCGCAACCGCCAAGACCTGCAGCTCGTCCAGCTTCTGCAGTGCATAGGCGAGCCAGGACTTGATCTCGGGGTCGAGCTTCTCCTCGCTGGCCAGGTCGACCGGGACATGCAGCAGCGAGCAGGAAGGCGCAAGCCACAGGCGGTCACCCAATCGTCGCGCGAGCGGCTCGACCCAGTCGAGGACGGCGTCGAGATCGGTTTTCCAGATATTGCGGCCGTTGACCACGCCCAACGACAGCACCTTGTGCGGCGAAAGCAGGTTCAGCAGCGGCATGACGTCTTCGCGCCCGTTGACGGCGTCGACGTGCAGGCCGGCCACCGGCAGGTTGGCCGCAAGGTACTGGTTCTTTCCCAGCTGCCCGAAGTACGTTGCCAGCAGCAGCTTGACGCGGGAGCCTTTGAGGTCGTGGTAAGCCGTGTTGAAGGCGTGTTGCCAGTCGGCATCGAATTCGGTGACCAGCAGGGGCTCGTCGACCTGCACCCATTCCACGCCGTGGGCCGCCAGCGTGTCCAGCAGCTGCGCGTACGCCGCAAGCAGCCGCGGCAGCAGTGCCAGCTTGTCGGAGCCGTCCTTGGTCTTGCCGATGGACAGGTAGGTCACCGGGCCGATGATCACCGGCTTGGCCTTCACCCCCGAGGCCCTGGCTTCGGCCAGGTGCTCCAGCAGACGCGAGGCGTCCAGCCTGAACTCGCTTTGGGCGGTGAATTCCGGGACGATGTAGTGGTAGTTGGTGTCGAACCACTTGGTCATCTCGCCGGCGGCGACGCCACCGCAGCAATCGCCGTGGTCGTCGCTCCCCTGGGCCGAGCGGCCGCGCGCCACGCGAAAGTAGTTGTCCAGCGCATCGCCGTGGAAGCCGCGCACGCGCTCGGGCAGGTTCCCCAGCGCGAAGCTCATGTCCAGCACTTGGTCGTAGAACGAGAAATCGCCGACTGGCGCCAGGTCGAGGCCGGCCTGGTGCTGCCAGTGCCGTGCGCGGAGCTGGGCGCCAAGCGCCTGCAACTCCTCGCGCGAGGATGTGCCCTTCCAGTAGGACTCGAGCGCGAACTTGAGTTCACGCTTGGCGCCGATGCGGGGAAAGCCGAGATTGTGGGTTTGGACCATGGGTTGCCTTCGGATGCCGTGTTGTGCGAGTGGCGGATCGTAAAAGCAGCAAGCCATGAAGTAAAATGGTCTTCTTTCAACAATCAATGAGATCTGCTCATACATGCTGGAGCGCATCCACTTGGCGATCGTGCGTGAAGTCGCCCTCAACGGCTCACTTACCGCCGCAGCGGGCAAGCTGCACCTGACGCAGTCCGCGCTGAGCCACACCATGCGCAAGCTGGAGCAGCAACTGGGCACGGACATCTGGCTGCGTGAGGGGCGCAGCCTGCGACCGACGAAGGCGGGGGACTACCTGCTTTCCGTCGCCAACAGGGTGCTGCCGCAACTCGACGTCGCCGAGGAGCGGCTGGCGCAGTACGCCCAGGGCCAGCGCGGCTCGCTTCGCATCGGCATGGAATGCCATCCCTGCTACCAATGGCTGCTCAAGGTGGTGGCGCCCTACCTCGCCGCGTGGCCCGACGTCGACGTCGACGTCAAGCAGAAATTCCAGTTCGGCGGTATCGGGGCGCTCTTCGCCTTCGAGATCGACCTGCTGGTGACGCCCGATCCGCTGTTCAAGCCCGGCCTGCGCTTCGAGCCCGTCTTCGACTACGAGCAGGTGCTCGTTGTCGGTGCGCGGCATGCGCTGGCCGGGGCGGCCTACGTCAAGCCCGCGCAGCTCACCGGGGAAGTTCTCATCACCTATCCAGTGGCAGCGGAAAGACTGGACATCTACAACCAGTTCCTGATGCCGGCGGGCATCACGCCCAAACGCCACAAGACCATCGAGACCACCGACATCATGCTGCAGATGGTGGCCAGCGGCAGGGGGGTCGCGGCGCTTCCGCGCTGGTTGGTCGAGGAATACACGGACAGCCTGGAGATCGTTCCGATTCGGCTCGGCAGCCGTGGCATCCGCAAGCAGATTTTCCTGGGCGCCAGGGAGAGTGATGGCGCCGTCGACTACCTGAAGGCCTTCATTGCCCTAGCTCGCGATCAGGATGCCGTCAAGGCGATGTGACGCGGGCTGCGGCTCGCGGCGGTCGTGACGCCGCTGTCCGAGCGCGAGCAGGTCGTGCTGGCGGCAGCCGGTGCCGCAAGCGCGCTCCCATCGATCGCTTGCAACTTCATCGCATCACCCTTCCACCATCCACCAGCAACACCTGGCCGGTCACGAACGCGCTCGCCGGCGAAGCGAGGAACACCACGGGGCCGGCGACGTCTTCGGGCCGCGCCAGCCGGCGCAGCGGCGTGGCGGCCATGATCGACTCCCGGAACGCCGCCCGGGTGGCGGCGCTGCCTTCCGTCGGATGCACCAGGCCCGGCGCAACACAATTCACGCGCACCCCGAGCGGCCCGGCTTCCGCCGCCAGCTGCCGGCTGAAGCCGACCAGCGCCGCCTTGGCCGTGCCGTAGTCGTGGTATGGCACGACCGGGTCCTCCACCAGGTCGCTGACGATGTTGACGATGGCGCCGCCGCGGCCCGCCAGGTGCGGCAGCACCGCCTGGCACAGGTGGAACGCGGCGCCGACCGAGCCCTCGTACTGGCGCAGGAAGTCGGGCCAGGCCAGCCCGGCCAGGTCCTTGCGCCGTTCCGGATCGAAGCTGTAGGGCGCGAACGCGTTGTTCACCAGCACGTCGACGCGGCCGAACGCCCGCAGCGTCCGCTCCACCAGCGCCACCGCCTCCCCGGGCACCGTCACGTCGGCCTGCAGCGCCTGCGCCTCTGCGCCCGAATCTTCACAGGCACGCACCACTTCGCGCGCGGCCTCCCCGTTGCGCAGGTAGTTGACGCCGACCGTGGCCCCGCGCGCGGCGAAGGCGCGCGCGATCGCCGCCCCGATGCCGCGCGAGGCCCCGGTGACCAGCACCACCTTGCCGGCGAACTCGCCCGCGCTCATGGCATCCCCGGCAGCAGGTCGGCGGCCACCACCTGCCGCATGTCGATCGCGCGGCGCACCAGTCCGAGCTGCCGGTACACGTCGGCGGCCTGCTGCAGCGAGGCGACATCCATCGCGCCCAGCCCGGCCCGCCGGGTCACCCCGGACACGCTGGCTGCATTGCGCAGCCGGATGACATCCAGCGCCAGCGCGGGGTCGGTGCCGTCGATGGCGCGGGTGGCAGCCAGCCGCGCCGCTTCCGCGGGCTGCGCCATCATCCAGGCGGCAGCGTCGCTGTAGCCGCGCAGGAAGCGGCGCAGGGCCTGCTTGCGCTGTCGGTAGACCTCCTCCCGCACGACGAAGAGATCGCTGGACACATGGAGGTACTTGCCCACCTCGATCACCTGCACGTCGCCCAGGCCGCGCCGCCGGCCGATCGCCAGGCCGGTGTCGGTCGCCGCGGTGGCGTCCACCTGCCCCTGCAGCAGCGGCGCGAAGTTGAGCAGGCCGGTCACCACCACCGTCACGTCCGATTCGCGCAGCCCGGCCTGGTGCAGCAGCACCTGCAGGTTCTGCCGGGTGCCGCTGGCCAGGCTGTAGACACCGATCTTCTTGCCCTTGAGGTCGGCCGGCGTGCGGATGCCGCTCGTGCGCAGCGCGACCACATTGAAGACGTTCTGCGGATAGATGTCGTAGATGGCCCGCAGCCGCTCGCCCTTGTCCAGCGCGGCGAACAGGGAGCCCGGGTCGGTGAAGGCGACGTCCGCCCGGCCGCCAAGGATGTTGCGGATGGCGTCGCCACCGCCGGCGCCGGGCACATACGCCAGCTCGATGCCCTGGGCCCGATAGAAGTCTTTGTCGGCATGCACCAGCAAGGGCATGACCTCGGTAATGGCCTTGCTCCAGCCGGCGACGGTGACCTTCTCCGCGCGGGCTTGCCCCCAGGAAAGAGCGGGAAGGGATGCGGCAGCGGCGAGCAGGTGGCGGCGAAGCAGTGGCATGGCAGCGATCAGGAAGTGGAAGAATAGGGACGCAGCAGGCGCCGCTCCAGCAGCAGCGCGGCCTGGTAGGCACACAAGCCCAGCAGGCAGACCAGCACCAGCACGGCGAACATCAAGGGCGTGTCCATGCTGCCCTGGGCGCCGATGATGAGCGCGCCAAGGCCCTGGCTGGTCCCGATGAACTCTCCGACGACCACGCCGACCAGCGCCAGCACCACCGCGATGCGCAGTCCCGCAAGGATGGCCGGCAGCCCCGTCGGCAGCTTCAGGCGCCACAGCGTCTGGGCGCGGCTGGCGCCCAGCATACGGAACAGCTCCAGCCGCTCCGGCGCCACCTGCGCCAGCCCGGTGAGCGTGTTCTCCATCAGGGGAAAAAAGCAGATCAGCGCGGTCACCACCACCGTTGGCAGCAGCCCGAAGCCGAACCAGACGATGAAAAGCGGCATCAGCGCCAGCTTGGGAACGACCTGCGTGACCACGACATACGGCAGCAGCAGGCGCCGCAGTCCTGCATGCTCCGCCAGCACCACGCCAGCGGCGAAACCGAATGCGCTTCCGGCCACCATGCCGAGCAGCAAGCCCAGCGCGGTGGCACGCAGGTGCGGCCAGAAGAAGCCGGAGGCCAGTCCGCTCCATAGCGCTTGCAGCACCGCGCTTGGCGGCGGAAGCACCAGCGCCGAGATGGCGAACCCGCGGGCAGCGAGCTCCCATAGCAGGAGCAGGCCGGCCGGCAGCAGCAGGCTGGCGGCGCGCGTCTTCATGCGGGCGCTGCCTCGCTCGCCGCAACGGCTTGCCCAAGTGCCCCGCGCACCTGGGCGCAGGCGGCGCCGAAGGCCCCAGTGTCGCGCTGCGCGCCGGGCGGGCTCACGATGGTGCGCACCAGCCGACCGCCCGCGAGGACCGAGACCCGGTCGCCCAGGAACACCGATTCACCGACGTCGTGCGTGACGAACAGCACGGTCGTGCCACGTGCCTTCGCCAGCTCCCGCAGGTCGCACTGCAGCTCCTCGCGCGTGAGCGCATCGAGCGCGGCGAAGGGTTCGTCCAGCAGCAGCAGCGCGGGCGCCGTCACCAGGGCACGCGCCAGTGCCACGCGGCTTTGCTGGCCCCCGGAGAGCTGGCGCGGATAGCGTTCCGCCAGGCCTGCCAGGCCGAGCCGGGCCAGCAGGGCTTGCGTTGCGTGCGCATCGGCGGGGGTCGGCTGGCGCTGCAGGGACACGGGCAGCAGCACGTTGTCGCGCACGCGCAGCCATTCCAGCAGCGTCGGCGCCTGGAACACGAAGCCGACTTCCCCCGGGCCGAGAGTGGCGCCGCCCCGCACCTCGATCCGGCCGGCGCTGGGCGCCAGCAGCCCGGCGGCCAGCTTCAGCACCGTGGTCTTGCCGCAGCCGCTGCGACCCACCAGGCAATGAATCTCGCCGGCGGCAAGTGCGAGGTCGATCCCCTGGACCACCGGCGGGGTGCCGGGGTACTGGAAGGCGACATCCCGCAGCGCAAGGAAACTCATGGCAGATCTTCCTGCGCATAGGGAGCGAGCCGATCGGCGGCGCGCTCGGTGGCCGCATCGATTTCGACCATGCGGACCAGGTCGGCCAGGCTGAAGCGGCCGTCGTGATGCCAGCCCGGCTCGGGCTGCGCCATCGCCCCGAGCGGCGCGATGCGCGTGACCCCGGCGCGGCCCAGCAGTTCCGCCAGAGGGTACAGCGCCTCGGGCGTGGTCGCCACCGCCACGGTCTGCAGCACCGGCGCGTGCGGCGCGAGCAGGGGCAGGACATCTTCCAGCGCATTCACCGCACTCACGACGATGCAGCGTTGCCCGGGCGTTGGCCGCACCGGGTGCGGCGCATCCGCGTACACCACGGCCCAGCCGCAGCCCTCCTCGCCCAGCAGCTCCAGGCTGTCGTTCCACTCGGCGGCCTGCCGCCAGCTGGCGACCGCCGTGGCGTCCTCCAGTGCCAGCTCGCGGGACGGGTGGCGATGCTGCAGGTTCGCGAGTTCGGCGGCCAGATAGCGGGCGAAGGCGCGCGGTGATACCTCGCCTCCCCGCTCTACGTAGATGACGTGCGGCGAATAGCAACCCTGCTGCTCGTGGCGCGCCAGGTCCCGCGCGGCGAGCCTGGCGCTGGCCCCGCCACGCTGGCGGTCGAGCGCGGCTCGACCGACCAGCGCCACCCCCAGCTTGTGCCCGTAGGCCAGGAACCGGGTGGTGACGGGCACACGCTCGCGCAGCTCGCGCAAGGCCGCATTGCCGCCGTAGGCGAGCACGGTTTCCGCCTCGCGGAACAAGGTGGCGTCCATGCCCGCGTCGCCGCCTTTCCACCAAACCACCGCCAGGCAGCCGGCCCAGGGCGGATGGAGTTCGGCCAGCAGGCGCGCGAAGACGCTCGCGAACACGGGCTCGGCGCTCGGCAGCTTGCCGATGTTGCCGGCCTTCACCAGCAGGCCACAGGCCAGGCTCCACAGCGGCAGCCCCGGCACGTTGCCGGCCCAGATGTGCGCCAGCAGCCCAGGTCCGAGGGCGCGGACGGACCCGCCCTTCACCGCCGGCTGAAACCCGTCCAGCACCTTGGGATTGGCGAAGTCCTGCGCGACGAAGCGGCGCAGCTGCGGACCGCGAAAGCCCTGCAGGTAGGTGCTCAGGCCCAGCCGCACCAGTTCAGCGTCGAAACCGGTCACCAGCGGCAGCAGGTCGTCGAGCTCGCGGCGGCGCGGGTCGGCCGGGTCGAGCAAGCGCGCGACGGCGGCGTCCAGCACTTGGACGACCGCGTCCACCGGCATCGGCTGCAGCCGCTCGCCTGCCGCGGCGCGAACGGAGTGCGCCAGCGCCCGCAGCTGCGCCTCAGCGAGCACCGGCACCTCCACCCGCAGCTGGCGACCGCGGGCGCTGAACGGCAGCACGTGCCAGCGCACGTCGGCGGCGTCCACGCCCGGCAGGTGGCCGGCTCGCCAGGTGCGGGGAGTCACGGGTTGGCCTCCAGGAACTCCTGCATCGCCAGCGAGCAGCCCTTGGCCTCGGCGCCTTCGGCGCGCCCCAGCAGGAGGAAGCCGCCGTCCACGGCCACGCCGACGTCCTCGGTCAGGATGGTGGTGGCCGAGTTGAAGTTGGCCAGGTCGCAATGCGCCAGCAGCCCGCGCTCGCCCCGCGCGAGCTCGCGCCCGGTCAGCGGCTCGAGCACGCGGGTGCGGACCCAGTGGGGGCCGGACTTGACGGCGGGCAGCGTCGCATTGCCGTTGTCGTAGAACTGCGAGCTCAGCTCGGTCATGCCGTACATGTTGATGCAGCGGGCGGCGGGCACCCCGAACGCGCGCTCCAGGCCGTCATAGAAGGCCTGCAGCTCCAGCGTGCGCGACTGGCCCTTGTAGCCGCCGGTGTCGAGGATGCGACTGCCCTCGGGGAGGGCAAACCGGCGGCCGGTGGCGGCCAGGGCATCCAGCAGGTGGACGAAGCTGTAGCTCGCGCCCAGCATGGCAACGGGCTGCCCCGCAACCACGGCGTGCCCCAACGCGGCGCACACCCGCGCCACGTCCAGGCCGCCCGGGCCCACGCAGTGGCCCCCGCCTTCAACCCCGAAGTGACGCGCGGCCTGCGACAGGTAGCGCGCCAGCGATGAATCAGGCAGCTGCTGCTCATCGGGAAAAAGGATCAGCATGGCGAGCGGTCCGCTGCCTTGCATGAAGCGCCGCGCGAAATTGCGCCGCATCGAGCGGTCCCAGACCTCCAGCGTCGGATGGTGGTTCCGGCCCCTGACGTCGGCGCGCGTGGTGCCGCTGGTCGTGAAGACGCGCTCGCATTCAGCGGGGGGCAGGCAACTGAGCGTCGCGTCCTTGAAGGCGCTGATCGGCACCGGCGGGATGTCGCGCCAACTCGCCACGCGCCGCGGCGTGGTTCCGCGGCGCTGGCAGAAGCGGCGGTACGCCGCATCCTGCTCGTACTGGAAGGCAAACAGCGCGGCGGCCAGTGCATCGAACTCGTCGTCGGTGCAGCCATCCTGAGCGAGAAAGGAAAGGAGCCGCTCGACCAGCTGTTGCATCTGCGGCGGCAGAACGGTTTTCATGGCGAGGGGCGCATTTGCATGGGCTGCGGCGCATGCGAGTGGTTCAGGGGGCCGCTGCCTGCGCCCATGCGCGCGCCGGCTCCTGCCGTCAATGCCGCGCGGACGTAGGCGTGGGCCGCTCGCACCGCGGCGGCCAGCTCGCAACCCAGTGCGAGATGCGCCGCGATGGCGCTGGAGAGGGTGCAGCCGGTGCCATGGATGTTGGGCGTGGCGATGCGCGGATGGCGCAGCCACAAAGGCCTGGCACCCGGGATCAGCAGCAGATCGCTGACGATTCCGCCGGCAAGGTGCCCGCCCTTGACCAGCACCGCGCGGGCGCCGCGCTCCAGCAGCTCCCGGGCGGCGGCTTCCATGTCAGCCTCGGTGCGAAGCTGGCGGCCGACCAGCAGGCCGGCTTCATCCAGGTTGGGGGTGACCAGCAGGGCCCGCGGGAACAGTTCACGCACGAGTGCATCGACCGCCTCCGGCTGGATCAGGCGGTCACCGCTGGCGGCCACCATCACCGGGTCCAGCACCACTGTGCCCATGCAGTGGCGGTCCAGCGCGGCAGCCACGGTCTGCACCACCGGTGCGGAATGCAGCATGCCGATCTTCACCGCATCGACTCCGATGTCCTCAGCCACCGCATCGATCTGGTCGGCCAGGAACTCCACCGGCACGGCGTGAATCGCGCGCACACCCAGAGTGTTCTGCGCGGTGAGCGCCGTCAGCGCCGTCATGCCGAAGCAGCCCAGTGCGGCAAAGGTCTTGAGGTCGGCCTGAATGCCCGCGCCGCCACCGGAATCCGAGCCGGCGATGGCGAGCACGCGCGGATAGCGGGTGCGAATTTCGGCTTCGCCCGCGGGCGGGGCGATGGGTGCGGGGGCGGATTGCTTCAACGGACCTCCTTCGTGACTGGTGCTCCGAAGGAAACGGTCCACCGGCCATGGGGCCGTATGGGCTGCTCTCCTTACGCCGGTATGAGCCGGTTCAAGTTCTCGGGTCTGGATCTCAGCACGCCAACGCGCACACCCCGGAGCGATGTCCATTGTGACACGGTCGCGCACCGCGGCCGAAGGCCGCAGCATCCGGAGGCGTAGGTCCGAACCTTCAGCGGCCCTCCACCGACGCGGCAAACATTCCAGTTTCTCTGCAAGCCGTGCACGTCGGAAAACGCGAAGCAGCACGTGGGCACTGTCGCAGACGGCCGAGTTCAACCCTGGCGGCGGGCAAAGAACCCCCCGGGCGAATCAGCTGCTCGGGCACGCGAAGCTTGAGAGCCCAGTGCGCCGCCTGGGCGTAGAGGCTGATGACGCACTGGAGAGCCCGGAGCAGACCGAGATCCAGGCTCCTCTTCGGCGAAAGCCGCCGTCCCTCTGCCGGCAACACTGAAGCTTCGACATGGGTCACTGCCCTCGCGTCGGCGCGGCCGGCTGACGCGACCTTATGCGGTGGCAGCCTTCGCTCTCAAGAACTCGAGCGCTTCCTTCTCGATGTCGTAGTCGTACAGTGATCGGCGCAGCAGCGCGGAGTTGGCGATTTCCCTGTCACGTTGCCCCAGGTCTGCGTACTTGGAGTCGTAGCGCAGCCCGTTCTTGCGGGCTTCGGCCTGCACCATGGAAGTCCGCGGTTGCCGCAGCTCCTGGTAGCTCTGGAGCGCATGCTCCAGCGACAACGAAGCATCTTGCGCGCAGGCCTGCAAGATCACTGCCAGGGCCGTGCCATCTTCGATGGCCTGGTTGGCGCCCTGGCCCAGGTGCGGAAGCATCGGATGGGCGGCGTCGCCGAGCAATGCCAGCCGCCCGCTCACCCACGTGCCGAGGGGCTTGCGGTCATAGAGGCCCCACCAGAAGCAGGTCTCGACCTTCTCCAGCAGATCCGTCACGCGCGGATCCCAGCCGGCAAATGACGCGGCGAGCTCGTCGCGGTCGCCGACGGCGGACCAGGACTCTGCCGTCTCGCTGGTGGTCGGCACGAAGCCGACATAGTTCAACAACTCGCCGCCGCGCACAGGGAACACCATGAAGTGCTTGCCATCACCCATCCAGACCTGGTGAGCCTCGCGCCGCCAGTCGGGCAGTTTGTCCGCGGGGAGCAGTCCGCGGTAGGCCCGGCACCCGGCGTACTCGGGCGGCGAGGGTTCCACCACGTGCTTTTGCAGGACCGAGTTGATGCCGTCGGCCGCGATCACGACATCCGCGTGCGCCACGTTGCCATTCTCGAAGGCAAGATGGGCTCCGGCCTGGTCCTGGCTAAAGCCAGTGCATCGGTGGCCGGTATGGATCGCGTCGGCGGGAAGCGCATCGGCCAGCACCTTCAAGATATCGGCGCGGTGCATGCCGTACATGCCGTTCCAGCCGGTGGAGTCGGTGGTCAGGATCTTTCCAACGACGGAGCCGTCCATGCGGTAGTACTCCGATCCGTCGCCGACCTTGGCGCCGACGCGCGCAAGCGCATCGCCCAGGCCCATGCGCTCCATCTGCCGCAGGCTGTTGGGATAGATGAAGACGCCGGCCCCTACCTCGCGCAGCACGCCCGACTGTTCATACACCGCGACGCTGATACCCCGATGGGACAAGGCCACGGCTGCAGCCAGGCCGCCCATGCCTCCGCCCACGATGGCCACATGAATACGCTTTGACATCACAACCTCATCCTTCATTTTGTGTTTTTTGCCCTGGTGCCTAGCAACTCGCTCACAGCCCGGAACTCGCTGGATATTTCTTCGGACAGCGCACGGCCCGAACCCCACTCCTGCACGATCCCGGCCGGCAGCAGCTGGGCCGAGATGCCTGCATGGCGAGTGGCTTCTTCCAGCGCCGGGACGATCCTGTCCACCACCGCCTTGGGCACACCAGCGGGCATGAAGAAGCCGAACCACACGCCCAGAATGTCGGCCTTGTAGCCCAGCTGGCGCAACGTAAGGACCTCAGGGAATTCCGGGAACGGCGAGGAGATCGCCAATGCGCGCAGGCTGCCGCTGCGGATATGCGTGCTCACCGCGCCCAGTGCCAGGATCACGCCCTCGATGTGGCCTCCGAGCAGGTCGGTGATGGCGGGTGCCGCGCCCTTGTAGCTGACCGAACTCAGCGCGGCACCGGTGGCCGAGTTGATCAACTGCGTGCTGATCTCACCCACGGAGCCCGGGCCGGCATTGCCGATGCGGATGCCGTTGGGAGCCTTGGGTGCGTGCGCGATCATCTCTTTCAATGTCTTGAAGGGCGCATCCTTGCGCGCCACCAGCACAGCCGGACTGCGGGTCGTCAACCCCAGCGGAGTCAGGTCGCGCAACGGATCGTAGTTGGTGGCCTCTGGCTCGAGCACGCGCCGGATCGTCAGCGGGCTGTTTTGCGCATAGAGCAGCGTGTATCCGTCCTTCGGGGCGCGGATGACGGACTGCGTGCCCAGCGAGCCTCCCGCACCTGGGCGGTTGATGACCGTGACAGGCGTGTCCAGCAAGCGCGATAGCTCCTGCCCCATCAGGCGTGCGGCGCGGTCGGCGGCGTCTCCCGCGGCCAGTGGCGTGACCAGGTTGATCGGCATGCGTGGATACTCGTTCGCACGCGCCAAGAAGGGGGCCGCCAAAAGCGATGTGAACCCCAGGATGTCTCGTCTCTTGATCATTTGTCAGCGCCTTGAAAGTTGCGGAAGATCGGCACGAAGCTGCGCCTGCCCGTTGCGGCGCGCGGAAAGCAAGCATGCTGCATCCGGGAGGCCCGCCCATTCTGGCGAACGCGAGGATGGCAGGCAACCACTTTTGCGCACTGCGCAGATAATGACCCCATGACCGACCAGGGCCGATCGCACCCGCGCGACTTCGTGGCATCGCTCGACAAGGGGCTGAAGGTGCTGCTCTGCTTCGAGCGCAAGCACTCCAAGCTGAACCTGTCTGAAGTGGCGCGCCTCACGGGCTACACACCGGCGACGGCGCGCAGGTTGCTGATGACGCTGCAGGAGCTCGACTACCTCCACAGCGATGGCAAGCGGTTCTGGGTCGCGCCTCGCACCTTGCTGCTGGCTCGGCCATACCTCATGTCCAGGCCAGCACCGCAGCTGGCGCAGCCCGTGCTCGACAAATTGGCCGACCGGACCCGGCAGTCCGCATCTCTGGGCTTGCTGTTGGACCAGGAGGTGTTGATCATCGCCCGGTCCACGGGCCAACGCACACTGTCCACCGGACTGGGCATCGGCTCCCGCCTTCCTGCCTTCTGTTCGGCCATTGGTCGAGCCGTGTTGTCGACCCTGCCCCGGGCCGACGTCGTGCGCTACCTCACGGGAACGTCGCTGGATGCCTACACCCGCATGACCGTGCGGGACGTTGCATCGGCTGCCGACCAAGTGGAGCACTGCCGCGACCATGGATGGGCGGAATGCGACGAAGAGTTGGAACTGGGCGTTCGCTGCATTGCGGTTCCGGTTTCCAGCCTTGCGGACAAGACGATCGCGGCCGTGAGCCTTTCAGTGCGGGCGGAACGAATGACGATGAATGCCTTTCGGCAGGCCCATCTCGCTGCGATCCTTGAGGCGCGTGACGAGTTGAAGGCGACCGTCAACTTCGAATAAGGAAGATCCGCACGACCTTGGGCGAAAGCTCACTGCAGATGGCTGTGGTGGCAACGCTGAGGTTGTAGAACATCACGATGGAGTTGAAGACGTCGGCTCTGGACTGGTCGCGCCGGGTAGATCTGGCGATGGATCCGCTCGCGTTCGAGCAACTGGAAGAAGGTCTCGGCCAAGGCGCCCTCATGGCAGTTGCCGCGCCGGCTGCTGCGGCAGGTCAGGCGCCGATGCGGTGCCCTATGGCCATCCGTGCGCGCGATCGCATGATCTTGAGCGCCGCATGACTGACTGCCGGAGCGAAGTTCACCTCCACGCGACCATCCTTGCCGACCGCCTCACGCGGTCGGAACGTATGGCATACGTTACCCCTCCTCGACCGCCGAATACAACGGCCAGGAATTCTCCTACACGCGCAGAAGGAAATCCCCAGCAGTTCGGCGCCCGACACTGCTTTTGCGCGGGATAGCATCAAGTTCACTCAGCATTCCGCTCCAGCGGGTGCATACGATCTCAATGCTTCAGCGGAGACAATGCCAGCCCCGAGAAGCGCTGGTGACTTCTTCCGGCCGGCGAGTGAGGGCCGGAATTCAGAGGCATGCCGACGGCTTGAGTTCCTGGGCTTATTCACGACCGAAGGACGGCCGAAGCTGCTGCTGCTGATTTTCGGCCCCTGGGTCGGCGTCGCGGCGGTCACGACCGGAGCCAGTACCCAGGGGGCCGGCGGTCAGGGGCAAGTGATGGCAGGATTGAGGCGCATGGGTAGCTTGCATTTCGCCGCC
>NZ_JAQGLS010000221.1 GCF_028292805.1 Ramlibacter sp.
GAGTTGCCGCCGGGCCGCCCCAAGGCAACGAACGCCCCCTCGGGGGGCAGCGACAGAACGGAGTGACGAGCGTGGGGGTCATAGTTTCTTTTCCAGCGCCTTGATGCGGTCGCGCAGCGTGTGCAGCTGCTTGAGCGTCGCGGCGTTCTTTTCCCAGGCCGCATTGTCGTCGATGGGAAAGATGCCGGTGTACAGGCCGGGCTTGAGGATCGAGCGCGCGACGAAGGAGCCGGCGGAGATGTTCACGCCGTCGCCGATGGTCAGGTGCCCGAGGATCATGGCGGCGCCACCGATGGTGCAGTGCGCGCCGATGTTGGCGCTGCCGGCGATGCCGACGCAGCCGGCGATCGCGGTGTGCTTGCCGATGCGGCAGTTGTGGCCGACCTGGATCAGGTTGTCCAGCTTGACGCCGTCCTCGATGACGGTGTCGGCCAGCGCGCCGCGGTCGATGCAGGTGTTGGCGCCGATGTCGACGTCGTCGCCGATGCGCACCGCCCCCAGCTGTTCGATCTTCTCCCAGGTGCCGGCGTTGGGCGCCCAGCCGAAACCGTCGGCGCCGATCACGACACCGGGATGCAGCGTGCAGCGGGCGCCGATCACGCAGTCCTCGCCGACCACGACGCGGGCCTTGAGCACCGTGCCCTCGCCAATGCGGGCGCCGCGCTCCACCACGCACTGGGGCCCGATGCGCACGCCCTCGCCGATCACGGCTTGGGCATCGATCACTGCACTGGGGTGGATGGCGGGGCCGGTGCTGCGGGCATGGCTGCGCTTCCACAGCTGGGTGGCCCGGGCGAAATAGAGATAGGGATCGTCGGCCACGATGCAGGCGCCGCGCGCCTGCGCCGCCTCGCGCATGGCCGGCGCGACGATCACGCAGCCGGCGCGGGAGGCGTCGAGCTGCTGCCGGTAGCGAGGGTTGCTCAGGAAGCTGAGATGCGAAGGCCCGGCGGCGTCGAGCGGCGCGAGGCGCTCGACGGGCAGCTGGGGGTCGCCAATGAGTTCGCCGCCGAGGGCCGCGATGAAATCGCCGAGGTGCAGCACCGGCGGGCGGGTGTCAGCGCACCGAGTTCAGCGCCTTGATCACCTTGTCGGTGATGTCGTGCTTCGGGTTGATGTAGACGGCTTCCTGCAGGATCAGGTCGTACTTTTCCTGCTCGGCGACCTGCTTGACCACGCGGTTGGCGCGGTCCAGGACCGTCTGCAGTTCCTCGTTCTTGCGGGCGTTCAGGTCTTCCTGGAATTCGCGGCGCTTGCGCTGGAATTCGCGGTCCTGGTCGATCAAGGCCTTTTGCCGCTGGCTGCGCTGGGCTTCGGACAGGGTCGGCGCCTCGCGCTCGAACTTGTCCGATGCCGTCTTCAGGGCGGTGCCGAGGTCGTTGAGCTCCTTCTCGCGCCGGGCGAACTCCTGCTCCAGCTTGACCTGCGCGGACTTGGCCGTGTTGGCCTCGCGGAAAATGCGGTCGGTGTTGACGAAGCCCACGCGGAAATCCTGCGCCTGCGCCTGGGCGCCGAGCGCGAACACGCCCAGCAGCAGCACCAGGCATCGACGGGACAGATACTTCATCAAAAGGACGTTCCGATCTGGAATTGGAATCTCTGGATTCTATCGCCAGCCTGCTTGCGCACCGGCTGGGCGGCGGCGATGCGCAGCGGGCCGATGGGCGACAGCCAGGACAGCCCGACGCCGACGGAGGCCCGCATGTCGCCGAAATTCACCTGCTCGTTCTCGCCGAACACGTTGCCGATGTCGACGAAGCCGAACATGCGCAGCGTGCGGTCGTTGCCGGCGCCCGGAAACGGGGCGATCACCTCGGTGTTGAGCGTGATCTTGCGCGGCCCGCCGATGGACGAGCCGGTGATGTCGCGCGGCCCCAGGGTGCCCTGGTCGAAACCGCGGACCGAGCCCAGGCCGCCCGAGTAGAAGTTCTTGAACACCGGGAACGGCCGGCCCGACAGGCCCTTGCCCCAGCCGAGCTCACCGTTGAAGGCCAGCGTGTACTGCTTGTTGAGCGGCAGGTAGTGCTGGTACTGCGCGTTGGCGCGCAGGTAGCGGGCGTCGCCGCCCACGCCCACCTCGCCCGAGACGCGCTTCAAGCTGCCGCTGGTGGGCGCCAGCGTGCTGTCGCGGTCGTCGCGCGACCAGGCCACCGACAGCGGGAAGGCGGAGCTGGTGTAGCCAAAGCGCTGGGCAAAGGCCAGGTAGGCCGCCGGGATGTTGGTGCCCGGCTTGATCTGCGTGCGCTCGGCGCTGCCGCCGAAGTAGACGGTGTCGACCTCGCTGAACGGGATGCCAAAGCGCAGGCCGGCGCCGGAGGTGATCAGCTGGTAGTTGCCGCCCTGGTCCTCGTACGGCCGCGAGCTGCGGTGGTACAGGTCGATGGTGCGCGAGATCCCGTCCGGGGTGAAGTACGGGTTGACCGAGTTCAGCGTCAGCGTGCGGTTGTACTTGCTGGTGTTGACTTCCACGCCCAGGTAGTTGCCCGAGCCGAACACGTTTTCCTGCTTGATCGAGAACGACAGCGCCAGCTTCTCGGCGCTGGAAAAACCCGCGCCCAGCTGCAGGCTGCCGGTGGGCCGCTCGGCCACGGTGAGGGTCAGGTCCACCTGGTCGGGCGCGCCCGGCACGTCGGTGGTCTCGACGTTGACGTCGCGGAAGAACCCGAGGCGGTCGATGCGGTCGCGCGACAGCTTGATCTTCTCGGCGTCGTACCAGCTGGCCTCGAACTGGCGGAACTCGCGCCGCAGAACCTCGTCGCGGGTGCGGTTGTTGCCGGCGATGTTGATGCGGCGCACGTAGGCGCGGCGCGACGGCGCGGCGGCCAGCACGAACGCCACGCGGTTGTTGGCGCGGTCGATCTCGGGCCGGGCCTCGACCTGGGCAAAGGCATAGCCGAAGTTGCCGAAGTAGTCGGTGAAGGCCTTGGTGGTTTCGGCCACCTCGTCGGCGTTGTAGGGCTGGCCCGGGCGGATCTTGACCAGCGACTTGAACTCGTCGTCCTTGCCCAGGTAATCGCCTTCCAGCTTGACGCCGGACACCACGAAGGGGCTGCCCTCCGTGATGTTGACGGTGATGCTGATTTCCTGCTTGTCCGGCGAGATCGCGACCTGGGTCGAATCGATGCGGAACTCCAGGTAGCCGCGCTGCAGGTAGTGCGACTTGAGCGCTTCCAGGTCGGCGTTGAGCCTGGTGCGCGAATAGCGGTCGGACTTGGTGTACCAGGACAGCCAGCCCCCGGTGTCCTGGTCGAACAGGCCCTTGAGCGTGCCTTCGCTGAAGGCACGGTTGCCCACGATGCGCACTTCCTTGATCCGGGTGGGCTCGCCCTCCGTCACCGAAAAGGTCAGGTTGACGCGGTTGCGCTCGATCGGCGTGACGGTGGTGACCACCTCCGCCCCATACAGGCTGCGGTTGATGTACTGGCGCTTGAGCTCCTGCTCGGCGCGGTCGGCCAGTGCCTGGTCATACGGCCGGCCTTCGGTCAGCCCGATTTCGCGCAGCGCCTTCTTGAGCGTGTCGGCATCGAACTCGCGCGCGCCCGAGAAGTCGACCGCGGCCACCGTGGGGCGTTCCTCCACGGCGACGATCAGCACGTCGCCCTGGACCTCCAGCCGCACGTCCTTGAACAGGCCGAGGGCGAACAGCGCGCGGATGGCGGCCGAACCCTTGTCGTCGTTGTACTGGTCGCCCACGCGGAACGGCAGGGAGGCGAAGACCGTCCCCGGCTCGACCCGCTGCAGGCCTTCGACGCGGATGTCACGCACGGTGAACGGGTCCACGGCCCAGGCGTTGGCCGCAAAGGCCAGGGCGGCCACGGCCGTAACGGTACGCACGCGCAAGCGCTTGAATTGTTGTTTCATTGAAATCTGGGTGGCGCCGACGGGCGGGCGCGGCGGCAACTGCTTAGTTGTTCTAACCAAAAAGCCGGGTGACGTCGTTGAACAGAGCGATCGACATCATCACCAGCAGCACCGCCACGCCACCGCGCTGCAGGCGCTCCATCCAGGCGTCCGAAACGCTACGGCCGGTGACGGCCTCCCAAAGATAATACATCAGGTGCCCACCGTCCAAGACCGGCAGCGGCAGCAGGTTCAGCACGCCGAGGCTGACACTGATCAGCGCCAGAAACAAGATGTACTGTGTCAGGCCCAGGCTGGCCGACTTGCCGGCGTAGTCGGCGATGGTCAGCGGCCCGCTCAGGTTCTTGAGCGATGCCTCGCCGATCACCATGCGGCCCATCATGCGCAGGGTCAGCTCGGAGACCTCCCAGGTGCGCACCATGCCCTTCCACAGGCCGTCGACCGGGCCGTGCCGCACCGTCAGCATGGCCGGCGGCGCGCCCACGTAGGCGTTGATGCGGCCGACGGTGGCGCCGGCCTCGGTCACCACGTCCGGCGTGACCGGCAGCACCAGCCGGCTGCCGCCCCGCTCGATCTCCCAGCTGGCGCTGACGGCCTTGCCGCCCGCGACCTGGGCGCGGATCAGGTCGCGCAGCTGCTGGCCGTCGCCCACGGGCTTGCCGGCGATCCGCACGACCAGGTCGCCCTGGCGCAGGCCGGAGCGCTCGGCTGCGCCGCCGGGCTTGACCTCGCCCATCTGCGCCGGCGACCAGGGGCCGACCACGCCCACCTTGCGCATCAGGCGGGCATCGGCGTCGCGTGCGTCCAGGCTGCTCAGTGGCAGCAGCAGCTCGCGGGCGCCGCCCGGACTTTCGGGCGCCAGGGCGATCTTCAGGTCGCGGCCGTCCAGCGCGCCACGCGTCAGCAGCCAGCGCAGCTCCTCGAACGAGGCGATGGGCTCGACCGGCTCGCCGGCAAAGCCGGCGCCGGCGACGCGCTCGCCGCCGCGCAGGCCGGCTTCGGCCACGATCGAGCCGGCCACCGGACTGCCCAGCACCGCCTGCGGCTCCTGCACCCCAATCCAGTTGACCAGCGCGTACAGCAGCACGGCCAGCAGCAAGTTGGCGGCCGGGCCGGCCGCGACGATGGCGGCGCGCGACTTGAGCGGCTGCGCATTGAAGGCGCGGTGGCGATCTTCCGGCGGCACCGCGCCTTCGCGCTCGTCCAGCATCTTGACGAAACCGCCCAGCGGGAAGGCGCCGATCACGAACTCGGTGTCCTGGCCGGGGTGCTGATTCTTGGGCTTCCAGCGGACCAGGGTGGTGCCGAAACCGACCGAGAAGCGCAGCACGCGCACGCCGCAGGCCACCGCCACGCGGTAGTGGCCGTACTCGTGGACGGCGATCAGCAGCCCCAGGGCCACGATGAAAGCAACGACAGTCAGCATCTGGAAAATCCGGTTCAGGCGCCCAAGCGGGCTATCGCCTGGTTGGCGGCGGCGCGCGCCTGGGCATCCACCGCCAGCAGATCTTGCAGCGTTGCCGGCTTGGAGGGCAGCACGGCCGCCAAAGTTGCAAGATTCACCGCATGGATCTGGTCGAAGCGGATGCGCCGGTCCAGGAAGGCGGCCACCCCGACCTCGTTGGCCGCGTTCAGCACCGCCGTGGTGCCGGGCGCGGCTGCCAGGCAGTCCCAGGCCAGTTGCAGGCCCGGGAAGCGCTCCCTGTGGCCGCGGCTGTCCAGCGACTCGAAACTCATGTCGGCCAGCGTCGAGAAGTCCAGCGCCTGGGCGCCCGACGCCACCCGCTCCGGCCAGGCCAGGCCGTAGGCGATCGGCACCCGCATGTCGGGCGTGCCCAGCTGGGCCACCACCGAGGTGTCGCGGTACTGCACCATCGAGTGGATCACGCTCTGCGGATGGATCACCACCTCCAGCCGCTGCGGCGCCAGGCCGAACAGGTAGCGTGCCTCGATCACCTCCAGCGCCTTGTTCATCATGGTGGCGGAGTCCACCGAGATCTTGCGGCCCATCACCCAGTTGGGGTGGGCACAGGCCTGCTCGGGCGTCACGTGGCGCATCGATTCCGGCGTGCGAGTGCGAAATGGGCCACCGGAAGCGGTGAGGATGATCTTTTCGACCCGGGCATCCCAGCTCGCGGCGTCTTCCGGCAGCGACTGGAAGATCGCCGAATGCTCGCTGTCGATCGGCAACAGGCGGGCCCCGCCTTCGCGCACCGCCGCCAGGAACAACTCGCCGCCGACCACCAGCGCCTCTTTGTTGGCCAGCAGCAGCTTCTTGCCGGCGCGGGCGGCCGCCAGGCAGGCCGCCAGGCCGGCCGCGCCGACGATGGCCGCCATCACCACGTCGGTCGACTCGTGGCCGGCCACGCTCTGGATGGCCGCCGCGCCGGCGAGCACTTGCGTGGGCAGGCCCTCGGATGCGATGCGGTCCGCCAGCGCGCGGGCCGCATCGTCCTGCGCCATCACGGCGAAGGACGGGCGGAACTGCGCGCACTGCCGCAGCATCAGGTCGACCTGCGAGGAGGCGCTGAGCGCGAACACCTCGAAGCGCTCCGGATGTCGCGCGATCACATCCAGCGTGTTGGCGCCGACCGAGCCGGTGGAGCCAAGGACGGTGACCCGCTGCTTCATCGTTGCGCCAGCGAAGCCAGCATCATCGCCAGCGGCAGCGTGGGCAGCAGCGCGTCGATGCGGTCGAGCACGCCGCCATGGCCAGGCAGCAGCTGGCTGGAATCCTTGAAGCCGGAACTGCGCTTGACCAGCGACTCGACCAGGTCGCCAACCACGCTCATCGCGGCCAGGAAGACGGCGGCGATCACCAGCACCGGCCAGCCCAGCGCGGCCAGCCGCGAATAGAGGCTGGGCACCTGCGCCTGCGCCGCGCCGTCGGCGACGGTCCAGACGATCGCCAGCACGGCCACGCCCGCCATGCCGCCCCACACCCCTTCCCAGCTCTTGCCGGGGCTGATGGTCGGGGCCAGCTTGCGCTTGGTGAACTTCAGGCCGAAGGCCTTGCCGGCGAAGTAGGCAAAGATGTCGGCCACCCAGACCAGCACCAGCACCGACAGCAGGAAGTTCACGCCGATCACGCGCGCCTGCGCCAGCGCCAGCCAGGCCAGCACCAGCGCCAGCACGCCGGTGGCCAGCCGCGCGGCCAGCGGGATCGCCGGCCAGCCGCTGACGCCGCTGCGCACCAGCCACGCG
>NZ_JAQGLS010000235.1 GCF_028292805.1 Ramlibacter sp.
CCGACCAGCGCGGCGCCGAAGCCACGCACCTGGAAGCCTTCCAGCACGGCGGCTGCCGACCAGAACACGCACGCGTTGATGACGAAGAGAAACAGGCCGAGGGTCAGCACCGTCACCGGCAGCGTCAGCACCACCAGCACCGGACGCACCACGGCATTGAGCAGGCCGATCACGAAGGCGGCCAGCAAAGCCGCCGGGAAACTGGTGATCTGCACCCCGCCATAGACGTAGGCCACGAACAGCAGCGCCACGGCGCCGAGGACCCACTTGGCGAGGAGCTTCAACATGGGCGCAGAGCATAGCAGGCACCCGGCGCAAGCTCCTTTCGGCCGCTACGCCGAATCGCCGGCCGGGCGCCGGCCGGAGCGAGCCGCCCACCAGCCGGCGCCCAGCACCCCGGCCACGCAGACAGCATAGGTGCTCCAGCGCGCGACTGCATGCATGGCGGCCGGCGGATCGAACACCGCGTCCAACAGCGGTTCGCCCACGATCATCTTGCCGGCGGTGAAGGCCAGCACGGCGGCGCCGGCCTGGATGATGAAGGGGTAGCGCTCCACCAGCTTGAGCACCACGCTGCTGCCGAACACCACGATCGGCACGCTGATCAGCAGGCCGATCACCACCAGGTCCATCGCGCCGTTCGCCGCGCCGGCCACGCCCAGCACGTTGTCCACGCCCATCAGGGCATCGGCGATGACGATCGTTTTCATGGCGCCCCAGAAGGTGCTGGCCACCGGGCCGTGCTCGTCGCCGCCGCCGTCGGCGGCCAGCAGGTTGTAGGCCACCCACAGCAGGCCCAGGCCGCCGACCAGCATCAGGCCCGGCACCTTGAGCAGCCAGACCACGCCCAGCGTCATCACCGAGCGCACGGCGATGGCGCCGACGGTGCCCCAGACGATGGCCTTGCGCTGCAGTTTCGGCGGCAGGTTGCGGGCCGCGAGCGCGATGACGATCGCGTTGTCGCCGGCCAGGACGAGGTCGATGAGGATGATGGCCAGCAGCGCCGACCACCAGGGTGCAGACATGAATTCCATTGCCAGGATTCTCCGGATTGCCAAAGGGGGACAACCCGGCGGGGCGCAGGAACGAGAGGCCAGGGGGAGGGCTGGCAAGGCTTCGATCCCGGCGCCCGCACCGGGCCCGATCTCGAAGGTCTTGCTCGGCGCCGGCCGCGGGGGCCGGCGCCCGGCATGCCGGGCGCCCTGGACGGGGCTCCGTATTGACGGCAGGCCGAGTGCCGCGGGCCTGGGTGGCGCCGCGGCGGGGGAGCTACTCCCCTTCGCAGGCTGAATTAAACCACGGCGGCCGGCCCGCCGCACGGGGCGGCCACCAGCGGCGGGCTATCATCGCCCTCCCCTCTTGGCGCAAGCATGGCCGGAATCCACATCACAGACATCGAAGCGGCCATCAACTGGTGGCGCGAACGCAGTCCCTCCCCGGACGGCGTGACCCTGGCGCCCGAATTGCGGGCGCTGGCGCAGGTGTATGCGCTGCTGGTGTTCCATCGCGAGGACGAAGCCGACGAGCGCGGCTTTCCGCCGGCCGCCTACGCCGCCTGGAAGGTCTGGTTCGACAGCCAGCCCGACACGCCCTGCATCGCCATCTGCTCGACCAGCCAGGGCGACGCCGAGTGCAAGGGCTGCGGGCGCAGCTTCGAGGAGGTGCAGCGCTGGACCGGGATGTCGCCCGCCGAGAAGCGCCAGATCTGGCGCCGCATCACGCTCGAAAGCGATGCCTGGCGCTTCAACCGCTATTCGGAGCGGGCCACCGAAGTGACGGTCGCGCCGCCGTTGCCCACGCCAAAATCGTGAGATGAAGCGGATCGCGCAGGCGCCCAACCTCGCGATCGCCGCGCTGTGGGCTGACACGCTCAGGGAAGCGGGCTTTTCCGCCAGCGTGCAGCGGCAGTTCCTCTCCGGCATCGCCGGTGAGTTGCCGCCCGATCAGTGCCTGCCGGAGATCTGGCTGCTGCACGACCAGCAGGAGGCCGGCGCGCTGGCCCTGCTGCAGGACCTGCGCAACCTGCCGCAACGGCGCTGGCAATGCGCCTGCGGCGAGCTGGTGGAAGGCGGCTTCGAGTCGTGCTGGAACTGCGGGCTGGCGATGCCAGCGTAGCCGTGCAGGGCGCAGGCCCGCGGCCTGCACACCCTTGCCGGTACGAACCTGCCCCAGGGTGTGCAAGCTCCGCTGCGCACCCTGGCTGGCTATTTCCAGCGCACCGGCTCCAAGTCCACGTGGCGCTTCTCGTCGCCCAGCATCAGCGCGCCTTCCTGGATCGTCGCCTGCAGCTGCATGCTGCGCTGGGCCAGCGTGGCCAGCTGCTGCGCCGCTTCGGCGGGGATGCGCCAGACCTGCAGGTTGTGCAGCTTGTGCAGCTTGTTCTCCACGCCCTTCCACCAGATTTCGGCGGCATGGTGGAAGGCGTACAGCACCACCTGGTCGGCCTTGCGGCAGGCCTTCATCATGGCGATCTCGTCGGGCTGACCGACCTCGATCCACAGCCGCATCTGGCCGGTGAAGTCGCGCAGCGAGGCGTCCGGGTCTTCCGGGTCGCTCAGGCCGGCGCCAAAAGCCAGCGTGCCGTCGCCGCCCAGGATGGTCTGCAGCTTGTGGGCGTGGATGGCCAGCGCCACCAGCCGCACCATCATGCGTTCGTCGGTCTCGCTCGGATGCCGCGCCAGCGTCAGCGCGTGGTCGGCGTAGTAGCTGTGCTCGATGTCGGCGACCTGCAGGTTCGCCTTGAAGATGGTGGATTTGAGTGCCAAGAAAGCCTTCAGGTGCAGCGCTGGTCCGCCCCAGGGCGGACCAGCCCCAGCGGGGAGCAGCGACCACACGTGGTGCGGAGTGTGGAGGAGGTCATTTTTTCAGACGCGGCGGGCGAGTTCGGCGGCCTTGCCGGTGTAGCTGCCGGGCGTCATCGCCAGCAGCCGGTCTTTCTCGCCCTGCGGAATCTGCAGCGAGCGGATCAACCCGTGCAGGTCTTCCGCCTGCACGGTCTTGCCGCGCGTGACTTCCTTCAATTTCTCGTACGCGCCTTGCACGCCGTAGCGGCGCATCACCGTCTGGATCGGCTCGGCCAGCACTTCCCAGGCGCAGTCCAGGTCGTCCCGCAGCGCCTCTTCGTTGAGTTCCAGCTTGGCCAGCCCGATGCCCAGCGAGTGGTAGGCCAGCGTCGCGTAGCCCAGGGCCACGCCCATGTTGCGCAGCACGGTCGAATCGGTCAGGTCGCGCTGCCAGCGCGAGACCGGCAGTTTCTCGGACAGGTGCCTGAGCAGCGCGTTGGCCAGCCCCAGGTTGCCTTCGGCATTCTCGAAGTCGATCGGATTGACCTTGTGCGGCATCGTCGACGAGCCGATCTCGCCTTCGCGCAGGCGCTGCTTGAAGTAGCCCAGGCTGATATAGCCCCAGGCGTCGCGGCACCAGTCGACCAGGATGGTGTTGGCGCGCGCCACCGCGTCGAACAGCTCCGCCATGTAGTCGTGCGGCTCGATCTGGATGCTGTACGGCTGGAAGGTCAGGCCCAGTCCGAGCGGCTCCGGCGTCTCCACCACCTTGCGGGCGAAGGCTTCCCAGTCGAAGTCCGGCCAGGCGGACAGGTGCGCGTTGTAGTTGCCGACCGCGCCGTTCATCTTTCCCAGCAGCTTGACGGCCGCGATTTTCTCGCGCGCCGCCACCAGCCGCACCACCACGTTGGCGATTTCCTTGCCCACCGTCGTCGGGCTGGCGGTCTGGCCGTGGGTGCGACTGAGCATCGGCACCTCGGCGAAGGCATGCGCCATCGCGCGCATCTTGCCGATCACGCCGTCCAGCGCCGGCAGCAGCGCCAGCTCGCGCGCGCCCTTGAGTTGCAGGGCATGGCTGGTGTTGTTGATGTCTTCGCTGGTGCAGGCGAAGTGGACGAACTCGCTGGCGGTGCGCAGCTCGGGCCTGGCCTCGAACTTCGACTTGATCCAGTACTCCACGGCCTTGACGTCGTGGTTGGTGGTCTTTTCGATCTCCTTGATCGCGTTGGCGTCGGCCTCGGAAAAGGTCTTGACCAGCCCCAGGAGGTAGGTGCGGGCGCCGGGCGAGAGCGGCTTGAATTCGGCAAAGCCGGCGTCGCTCAGCGCGATGAACCAGCACACCTCCACTTGCACCCGCTTGTGCATGTAGCCTTGCTCGCTCATCAGCGGGCGCAGGGCGGAAAGGCGGCCCGCGTAGCGGCCGTCCAGCGGCGACAGGGCCGAAATCGGGGAAAGTGCCATGGCGGAATTGTAGGCTTCGTGCGGGGGTGCGGTTGCGCCGCCCGCCTGTCGCAAGTGAACGACAGCCGCGTAAATTCCTTACCCTAGAATGAATCCGTCCCTCCCCGTAGAACCTGTCAGACAGAGAGCCCCATGAAGTTGATCGGATCCAGCAGCAGCCCGTACGTGCGCAAGGTGCGCGTCGTCATGGCCGAGAAGAAACTCGATTACCAGTTCGTCGAGGAGGACGTCTGGGCGGCCGACACCACCATCGCGCATTCCAACCCGCTGGGCAAGGTGCCCTGCCTGGTGATGGAAGGCGGCGAGGCGCTGTTCGACTCGCGCGTCATCGTGGAGTACCTGGACACCTTGTCGCCGGTGGGCAAGCTGATTCCCGCGGTGGGCCGCGAGCGGGCCGAAGTCAAGACCTGGGAGGCGCTGGCCGACGGCGTGCTGGACGCGCTGGTGCTGGCCCGGCTCGAGGCCAACTGGTCCGGCCGCGCCAAGGGCCAGCGCTCGCAAGCCTGGATCGACCGCCAACTCGAAAAGGCCCATGCCAGCGTCAAGGCCATGAGCCAGGGCCTGGGCGACAAGCCGTTCTGCGCCGGCATCTACCTGAGTCTGGCCGACCTCGCCGTCGGCTGTGCGCTGGGCTACCTGGACTTTCGTTTTGCCGAGATCGACTGGCGCACCACCTATCCCAACCTGGCCAGGCTGCACGAGAAGCTGGCGCAGCGCGCCAGCTTCTCGGAGTCGATGCCGAAGTAGCGCCCCAGGCGCCGGCCGCGGCCGGAAGAAAAATGCTGCGAAGCGCCCCGAGACGAAGGAGGGAGGGAGGGAGGAGGAGAAGAGTCGCCTCGGGATTGCGTCCGGCACGTGGTGCGCCGACGGCTTCGCAGCAGCAAAATTGAATCGCTCCCTGCCTCTCCAGAGGATGGAGTGGTCGCCCCCGGCGCGGTTCCCGCCGGGCCGGGGACGGTGGTAAATCTTTGTGAGCCGCGCCGGCCTTCAGCGCTGCGCCAAGGCCTGCTCAAGCGCCCGCACCAGCGCCGGATCGTCAGGGCGGGTGATGCTGCCGTAGTCGGCGATCACCTCGCCGTCACGCCCCACCAGGTACTTGTGGAAGTTCCACAGCGGCGCCCGTCCACTGCGGGCGGCGAGTTCGCGAAACAGCGCATTGGCGTCGCGGCCGCGCACCGCGCTGGCGCCGAACATCGGAAACTTGACGCCGAACGTGTTTTCGCAAAAGTCCGCGATCTCGCGGTTGCTGCCCTTTTCCTGGTTGAAGTCGTTCGAGGGAAAACCGAGCACCACCAGGCCGGCGCCCTGGTAGCGCGCGTGCAGCTTCTCCAGCGCCGCGTATTGGGGCGTGAAGCCGCAGAAGCTGGCGGTGTTGACCACCAGCAGCACACGGCCGGCGTACTGGCACAGCGGCTGCGGTTGTTCGTCCTGCAGGCGCGGGAAGCTGTGTTGCAGCAGCGCGGGGCACGACGTGGGCTCGGCGGCGTGCGCTGGAGCCGCAGCCGCCAGGACGGCCAGGCTGGTCAGAAGGAGAAGGGCAAGGCTGCGCATTGCGCGGACGATGACGCAGCGGGGCTGATTTGTCCAGGCTGGGCGGCTGGACATGGCCTTGTCCCACAACCGTTGAAGGCGCGCTCCCCCGCCGAGCTGGCCATTGGACCGTAAAATCGCCGGTTGTAAGAAAGGTCGCCATGCTCTATCCCGAATTGTTCAAGCAGCTCGAGTCCGTCCGCTGGGACATGGACAAGGACATCCCGTGGGACCAGTTCGATGCTTCGCTGCTGACCGACGAGCAGGCCCAGACCATCAAGATGAATGCCATCACCGAGTGGTCGGCGCTGCCGGCCACCGAGATGTTCCTGCGTGACAACAAGCACGACAGCGACTTCTCGGCCTTCATGTCGATCTGGTTCTTCGAGGAGCAAAAGCACTCGCTGGTGCTGATCGAGTACCTCAAGCGCTTCCGTCCCGACCTCGTGCCCACCGAGGAAGAGTTGCACGAGGTCCGCTTCGAGTTCGAGACGGCGCCGCCGCTGGAGACGCTGATGCTGCACTTTTGCGGCGAGATCCGCCTGAACCACTGGTACCGGCGGGCCGCCGAATGGCACACCGAGCCGGTGATCAAGAAGATCTACACGACGCTGAGCCAGGACGAGGCCCGCCACGGCGGCGCCTACCTGCGCTACATGAAGCGCGCCATCAACAAGTTCGGCGACGAAGCCAAGGCCGCCTTCGCCAAGGTGGGCGTGCTGATGGCCAGCGCCCGGCGCACGGCGCAGGCGCTGCACCCGACCAACCTGCACGTGAACAAGGCGCTGTTTCCGCGCGACACCATCCAGTCGCGCCTGCCGGACCCGGAATGGCTGGAGGCCTGGCTGGACACGCAGATCAAGTTCGACGCGGTCTGGGAGACCAAGGTGGTCGAGCGCATCCTGCACAACCTGAGCCTGCTGATGGACCGCAGCTTCAAGACGGTGCAGGAGCTCAATCGCTACCGCAAGGAAGTGACGGCCTCGGCCGCCGCCACCGCGGCCGCCGCCGCCGGTACCGTCGCGCCCCAGCCGGGCGCGGCCTGAACTTCGTCGCCGGTGGCTGAACCGGCCTTCCTGGCCAAGCTCGTTGCGCGCGCCCAGGCGGCGCGCGCCGTCGCTGCCCTACCCGGGCCGGTGGTCTTCACCAATGGCGTGTTCGACGTGCTGCACCGCGGCCATGTCAGCTACCTGGCGCAAGCCCGGGCCCTGGGCGGCTCGCTGGTCGTCGCCATCAACACCGATGCCTCGGCCCGCCGCCTGGGCAAGGGCCCGGACCGGCCGCTCAACGGCGAGCTCGACCGCGCTCTGGTGGTGGCCGCGCTCGAGTCGGTCAGCCTGGTGACTTTCTTCGACGAGGACACACCGGTGGCTTTGCTGACCGAAACCAGGCCCCAGCTGTACGTCAAGGGCGGCGACTACGACATGCGCGAGCTGGCCGAGACCGCGCTGGTCCAGGGCTGGGGCGGCCGCGCCCTCGCCATCCCCTTTGTTGACGGTTATTCGACGACGGCGCTGGTGCAGCGCATTCGCGCGTCCTAGCTCAGGGCGCCCGCCACAGCCGCAGGTAGGCCGCCGACGCCGAGAGGGTCGGCAGGTGCAGGTTCTGCAGGTCTTGCGGCAGGTCCGCCGGGAGCGGATCGACCCAGCCCGACACACCCAGCCCGAGCCGGCCGCCCGCCACCTCGATGCCCACGGCATCCAGCAGCGAGGGGAACAGGTCGAACGGCAGCAGTTCCTGCCGGTGCCCCGGCGGGGGCTCGGCGCCGATGAACAGGTTCACCAGCTGGCGATCCGGCTCCTCCAGCAGCAGGCGCTGCACCGGGTTGCCGACCGCGAGATGGTCGCCCAGGATCACCACGACGGTGTTTTCCAGCAAGCCTTGCTCGCCGGCCGTGCGCACGAAGTCCGCCACCAGCCTGCTGGTGCAGGCGACCCGGTCCGCGAAGTTCCTGACGCCCTGGCCGCTGCAGGTGGCCGAGGTGAAACCTTCCGGGTTGTGGGTGTCCAGGGTGAGCAGCGTCAGGTTGAAGGGCTGGCCGGCGGCTTGCAGCTGCGCCAGCCGGGCGGACGCGCGGGCCAGCAGCGCATCATCGTGCAGGCCCCAGCCGCCGAAGTCGCGGCGCACGGCACCGGCGGCGAGCCATTCCTCCTTGCCATGGCGCTCCACGTAGCCGTGGTCGCGCAGGAACGTTCCCTTGCCCGCGAACGACAGCGGCGCCCCGCCCATGAAGACGTTGCGATAGCCGTGGGCCTGCAGCACGTCGCCCAGGCAGGTGGCGCCCGGCAGGAAGGCGCGCCGCTGGCCACCCGCCCGCATGTCTTCGGAACTGTAGATCGACAGCGGCACGCCGCACTGGGTGGCCACCATCGCGGCGATGGTCCAGGTCGCTCCCGGCGCCTGCCGGTAGGCGGCAAAGCGGTGGCCGCCCAATTCGTCGAGCGGAGCGAGCAGGTTGGAGCCGAACAGCTCGGCGGCCGCGTACGTGGTCTCCAGGCTCTCCACGTAGACCAGGACCAGGTTGCGCAGGCGCCCCGGCTGCAGCTGGACTTGCTGGGGCGCGCGGTACGCGGCGGCGAAGCGGTCCGGGCCGACGTGCGCGGCGACGAACGAAAACACCGAAAACTGCAGCAGCAACAGGCTCGCGCCGACCGCCAGGGCGACGGCCGGGACCGCACCCAGTATCCGCAGCCGGGGGCCTTGCCAACGCCGCGCGGCTTGCCGGTGCAGCCAGGTGGCAGCAGCGGCCAGCAGCAACGGCAGCGCCACCGCCTCGGTCAGGAAGGTCACGACATAGACCTCCCCCATCCGGAAGGCCGCGGTGTCGGCGTAGTACAGGTGGAACACCACCTGGGCAACGGTCGGGTCGCCGAAGGTGCGGCCGACCCAGCCCGCCAGGGCGGCGATGAAAAAGGCGCAGAAATAGATGCAGGGCAGCAGCAGGCGGCTCATGGCGGGGCCGGCCGGCGCCGCCAGTTGGCCGCTTTCTTCACCATCCGGCGCGCCAACTGCTCGGCGTCGTCGACGTACTCGAACACCACCGGCACCACCAGCAGGCTGAGGATGGTCGAGGTGACCAGGCCGCCGATCACGGCGATGGCCATCGGCGAGCGGAAGCTGGCGTCCGCCTCGCCCCAGCCGATGGCGATCGGCAGCATGCCGGCGGCCATCGCGATGGTGGTCATGATGATGGGACGGGCCCGTTTGTGGCAGGCATCGAGCAGGGCCTCGAAGCGGCCCAGGCCGTGGTCGCGCCGCGCCACGATGGCGTATTCCACCAGCAGGATCGAGTTCTTGGTGGCGATTCCCATCAGCATGATCAGGCCGATCAGCGACGGCATGGAAAACGACTTCTGCGCCAGCAGCAGGCCGACGAAGGCGCCGCCCAGCGCCAGCGGCAGCGCGCTCAGGATGGTCACCGGGTGCAGCAAGTCCTTGAACAGCAGCACCAGCACGATGTAGATGCACAGCACCCCGGTCAGCATGGCCAGACCGAAGCTGGCGAACAGCTCGCCCATCACCTCGGCGTCGCCGATCTCCACCACCTTCACCCCCGGCGGCAGGTTCTTGACCGAGGGCAGCTGCTGCACGGCCGCCGCCACGTCGCCCAGCGGCAGGCCGGACAGCTCGATCTCGAAGTTGATGTTGCGCGAGCGGTCGTAGCGGTCGATTACCGCCGGCCCGCCGGTCAGCTCCAGCGTCGCCACTTGCCCCAGCATCACCGGGCCGCGGGCGCCCGGCACCGTCAGGCGCTCGAGCACGCCCAGGTCGGTGCGGGCCTGGTCGGTCAGCCTGACGACGATCGGCACCTGCCGCTGCGACAGGTTCAGCTTGGGCAATGCCACGTCGTAGTCGCCGGTGGTGGCGATGCGCAGCGTCTCGCCGATCGCCGCGCTGGTCACGCCCAGGTCGGCCGCGCGGGCGAAGTCCGGCCGCACCGCGATCTCGGGCCGGATCAGGCTGGCGGTGGAGGCGACCTGGCCCAGGCCGCGGATGGTGCGCAGGTCCTGCTGCACGGCCAATGCCGCGGCCTGCAAGGCCTGTGGATCCTCGCCGGTCAGCACCAGGATGTACTTCTCGCCCGAGCCGCCCAGGCCGACCTTGCTGCGCACGCCCGGCAATGGCTCCAGCGCCGTGCGGATCTCGTTTTCGATGCCTTGCTTGCGCGGCCGCTCGCTGCGCTTGGCCAGCAGGATGGTCAGCGTCGCCTTGCGCGTTTCGGCCGCGCCGCCGCCGGCGAACGGGTCGGTGCCGGCGGTGCCGCCGCCGATGGTGGTGTAGACGCTTTGCACGTGCGGCACCTTCATCACCGCCGCGCGCGCCTGTTCGGCGATGGCGCGCGTCTGCTGCAGCGTCGAGCCGGGCGGCAGCTCCAGGTAGACCTGGGTCTGCGAGTTGTCGTCCGGCGGGATGAAGCCGGTCGGCAGCAGCGGGATCAGGGCGACCGAGCCGAAGAAGAACAGCGTCGCCAGGATCATGGTCTTGACGCGGTGCTTCATGCTCCAGTTCACCGCCCGCATGTAGATGCGCAGCCAGCGCGGGTCGCCGTGCGGGGCCGGCACGGGCTTGAGGATGTAGGCCGCCATCATCGGCGTCAGCACCCGCGCCACGACCAGCGAGGCGAACACCGCCAGCGAGGCGGTCCAGCCGAACTGCTTGAAGAACTTGCCGGCCACCCCGCTCATGAAGGCGGTGGGCAGGAACACCGCGATCAGCGTGAAGGTGGTGGCGATCACCGCCAGCCCGATCTCGTCGGCCGCTTCCATCGCCGCCTCGTACGGTGACTTGCCCATCTGCAGGTGGCGCACGATGTTCTCCACCTCCACGATGGCGTCGTCGACCAGGATGCCGATCACCAGCGACAGCGCCAGCAGCGTCACCACGTTGATCGAGAAACCCAGCAGGTACATGCCGATGAAGGCCGGGATCACCGACATCGGCAAGGCCACCGCCGAGACGAAGGTGGCGCGCCAGTCGCGCAGGAACAGCCACACCACCAGCACCGCCAGCAGCGCGCCTTCGTACAGCAGCTTGATCGAGCCGTGGTACTCCTCTTCCACCGGCGTGACGAAGTCGAAGGCCTGGGTCAGCTGGATGTGCGGGTGCTGCGCCTTGAGCTCGTCCAGCGCCTTGCGGGCGGCGGCGCCAACCGAGACCTCGCTCTCGCCGCGGCTGCGCGCCACCTCGAAACCCACCACCGGCTTGCCATCGAGCAAGGCGGCTGCGCGCGGCTCGGCCACCGTGTCGCTGACCAGCGCCACGTCTTCCAGCTTGATAGTGCGGTTGCCGGGAATGGAAATCTGCAGCTGGCCGATCTCGCGCGCCGTCTTGACCGTGGCCAGCGTGCGCACCGGCTGCTCGCCGCCGCCCAGGTCGGCCCGGCCGCCGGCGCTTTCGGTCTGCACCTGGCGCAGCTGGCGCGAGATGTCGGCCGCCGTGATGCCCAGCGCCTGCACCTTGAGCGGGTCCAGCGCCACCCGGATCTCGCGGTTCACGCCGCCCACGCGGTTGACCGCGCCCACGCCCGGCACCGCCAGCAGCTTGCGCGAGATTTCGTTGTCGACGAACCAGGACAGCGCCTCCTCGTCGAACTGCGGCGAGGCCACGGTGAAGGCCAGCACCGGCTGCCCCGACAGCTCCATCTTGGTCACGATCGGGTCGCGCAGGTCGGACGGCAGGTCGGCGCGCACGCGGGCGACGGCGGAGCGCACGTCGTCCACCGCTTCCTGCACCGGCTTTTCCAGCCGGAATTCGGCGGTGACGGTGACGATGCCGTCCTGCACCTTGGTGTAGATGTGCTTGAGCCCCTGCACCGTGGCGATGGAGTTTTCCAGCTTGCGGGCGACGTCGGTCTCCAGCTGCGCCGGGGCGGCGCCGGGCAATGCGGCGCTGACGATCACGGTCGGCAGGTCGATGTCAGGGAAGTTCTGCACCTTCATCATGTTGAAGGTCAGGATGCCGCCGAAGGTCAGCAGCACGAACAGCATCACCGCCGGAATCGGGTTCCTGATCGACCAGGACGAGACGTTGATCATGGCCGGGCCCCGGCCCTGGCGGGGGGCGCTGGTGCCGGGGCGGCATCGGCCACGCGCACCAGGTCGCCGTCGTTGAGGAAGCCGCCGCCGCTGGCGACGATGCGGGCGTCGGTGGGCAGCGGCGACAGCACCTGCAGCCGGTCGCCGGCGACGCGGCCGATCTGCACCTTCAGCTGCGTCACCCGGTTGTCGGGATTGACGCGGAACACGTAGCTGAAGCCTTCGCGCACCACCACCGCCGGCTGCGGCAGCGTGAGCGTGGGCACCGCGCCCAGGTCGAACTCGCCGCGGGCGAACATGCCGGCGCGGGCGCTGCCCGACTCCGGGCCCGGCAGCGGCTTGACGTCGACATACACCAGACCGGTGCGGCTTTGCGGATCGACCGTCGGGGCTAGCATGCGAACGCGCCCTTCCAGCCGGGCGCCGCTGGCCGCCGTGACGATCGCGGTGGTGCCGGGTGTCAGCCGCCCCAGCTCGGTGGCGGTCACCTCGGCGCGCCACTCCAGCCGGCCTTGCCGGATCAGCCGGAACAGCTCGGTGCCGGCCGCCGTCACGGCGCCGACGGTGGCGGTGCGGGCGGAGATCACGCCGTCGTCCGGCGCCTGCAGCACGCCTTGCGCCACGCGCACCAGCTGCGCCTGCAGCACGGCCCGCGCCACTTCCACACGGGCCCGCGCCGTCGCGTCCGCGGTGGTGTACTGGTTGATCTGCGACGCGCTCATGGCGCCGGTCTGCTGCAAGGTGCGCGCGCGTTGCGCGTTGTTGGCCGCCTCCGCCGCATTGGCCTGGGCCTCGGCCAGGCTGGCGCGCCCTTGCGCCGCCTCGGCGCGCAAGGTGTCGGAGGCGAAGCGGGCCAGCGGCTGGCCACGCTTGACCCGGTCGCCGACGTTGACCAGCACTTCGGCGATGCGCAGCCCGTTGGCTTCGGCCGCGACGATCGCCTCCTGCCAGGCGGCCAGGTTGCCGTTGGCGGCCAGCGTGAGCGGCAGCATCGCCTGCTGCGGCAGTGTGGTGGTGACGGTCAGGGCCGGCTTGGCGGCGGCCTTTTCCGCTGGCTTGTCGCCGCAGCCAGCGAGCAGCAGGACCAGCGCCAGGAGGCTCCAGCCGGTCAACGGGCGGGCGGACGGGAATTGGGGCATCACGGTTCGGAGTCCTCGTTGTCGTTGTCAGGAGCGCGCTGCGGTCGCCGGCGGCGCCCAGCCGCCGCCGAGCGCGCGGTACAGCGCGATCCAGGCGGCGATGCGTTCGCGCTGCAGGGCCACCAGCGCGGTCTCGGCGGCCAGCAGCACGCGGCGCTGGTCCTCCAGCTCGATCAGGCTGCCCAGGCCGCTGCGGTAGCGCGCCTCGGTCGCCACGAACGACACGCGGTAGCCCTCGACCGCGGCCAGCGCGTTCTCGTTGCGGGCGCGGGCACTCTCCAGCGTGACCAGCGCCTGCTCCACCTCGCGCACGGCCTGCCGCACGCGGGCCGTGTACAGCGCCACCGCCTCCTCGTAGCGGGCCACCGCCGAATCCACCTCGGCAGCGCGGCGGCCGCCGTCGAAGATCGGCACCGTCAGCGCCAGCGGACCGATGGACCAGGTCTGGGCGTCGTTGCTGGCGCCAGCCGCGCGCACCACGCCGGCGGCGATCTGGCCGTTGAGCGTCAGGCGCGGGTAGCGCTGGGCCCGGGCCGAGCCGACGTCGGCACTGGCCGCTGCCACCTCGCGCGCCGACTGGAACACGTCCGGGCGCTGCGCCAGCAGGGCAGCGGGAACGGCGGGCAGGGCGACCAGCGCAAAGCCGGCCGGTTCGACCCAGGGCGGGTCCAGCC
>NZ_JAQGLS010000248.1 GCF_028292805.1 Ramlibacter sp.
AGCGTGGCCTGGCACGCTCGACGCGCGTGTCCCGTGTCGCCGTTGTCCACGGTGACGTGCAGCGTGAAGTAATACGGGTCGAGCCCCAGCTCGTTGAGCTCGTAGGCGGTGATCAGCAGGTGCAGCGGCAGTTGTTCGTAGCCGAGGTTGAAGCCAACCACTTCCGGCAGGAACTCCTGCGCGTTCCAGCCCAGGGCGAGCTGGATCGCGCCTTGTTCGTAGAGGCCGTCGGCCAGATCGTCCAGCGGATCGAGGGCGTAACGCGAAAGCAGGCTGCGGTACAGCACCACATGATTCTTGTCGGCGGCGCCTTCGCCCAGTTCCTCCACGTAGGTGCGCACCAGGTCGCCCAGCCGCGGGTTCTGCCAGTGCGCCATCAGTCCGTACAGCCAGGCGCCGTCCACCAGCTTGGTCGGCGCCACCGAGCGCAGCACGTACAGCGCGTGCGCGCGGTTGCCGAAATAGCGGCGCGGCCCGCCGGCCTTGCGCTGCTCGAGGTAGGCAGCGTAGAGGGAATGCACGGCGCGGGTGTTTTCCTCCATCCAGGCGACCAGGGCGTCGGGCCTGGCGGGCAATTCGGCGGGTGCGTGTTCCAGCTCTGCGAGCTTGCCGCGCAGGAAAGCGGCTGCATCGGCGCGGGTGGCGGCGTCCGGCTCCCGATCGGCCAGCCGCCGGTACAGGGCCTTGAGCGGATCGCAGGCGGCAGCTTGCACCTGTCGCCATTCTTGTTGTCCGAGATGCATTGGTCTTGCGCCTGGTTTGGATGGTCCCACTCTGGGGCCGGCGCCGCAGCCCCGCTATCGGGAGAGCTCGCGCCCCTTCGTGGGGCGGGGCCTACGACCGTGCAGGAGAAAGCTGCGTGGTTGGCTCGGCCGCAGGCGGGCATTGCACCACCAGTGCGACGGCGGCGATCCGTTCCGCCTCCTCATAGGCGGGCTGGTCGAGCTCCTCGCCGAACACGTCGGGATCGAGTTCGCGGTAGCTCCATGGCCAGCCCCGCTCGTCCAGGTTGCCGCGCAAGCCTTGCAGCAGTGGATCCTCGCCGTCGACCATCGCCACCCCGGTGTACAGCACCAGCCGGCCGCCGGGCGCCAGCCGGGGCAGGCCTTCGCGCACGATCCGCACCGACAGCGCTTCGCCGAAGCGGCCGCCCCCGTGGCGGTAGGCGCGCTGCTTGCTGTCGTTGAGGTAGGGAGGGTTGGAGACGATCAGGTCGAAGGCGCCTTCGACTGCGCCATACAGGTCGCCTTGCGCCAGCCTGGCCATGCTCCAGCCCGCGTGCGCCGCATTGGCGGCGGCGAAGCGCAAGGCCTTGGCATTGATGTCCGACAGCACCAGCCGTGGCTGCTGCGCGGCGGCGGCGCGCGCCGCCATGATGCCGCCGGGGCCGGCGCCGCAGCCTAGGTCCAGCACCACGCCGCCCGGCGCCAGCGGCTGGCGCCGCAGTTCGTCGGCGATCAAGGCGACGAAGCGCACCGTGTCCGGGCCGAAGAACACCGCGTCCTCCGCCGTCGTCGGATAGGCGGAGTGGGCGAACAACTGGCCCTCCAGCGTGGAGAAGCGCACCGCGCTGCGCAGCAGGCCACCGCCCGCGTCCTGCAGGAGGCGGCCCGCGTGCAGGCAGTCCATTGCCTCGGGCGGCAGCAGCGTGGCTGGAAATGGCCGGCTCCAGCCGAACACGTCGCGCAGGCCGCGCGCCTTCGCGCTGCCGGGGCGGGCGTTGACCCGAGCCTGGGTGGCCGGGGTGACGGTGGTGAAGGCGTAGCCCCGCGACTGCAGCCAGGCGGCCAGCCGCAGCAGCGACTCGGTCAACGCGATTTCGGGGGCGGTGGGGGTTCTCATGCGAGTGCGGGCGGGTGATTGGGGGGCAGAGCGTCGAGCGCAACGATGCCAAGCTCTGCGGACTGGCCGTGTAGGCGCAGGACGCAAGGTGCCCCGGTTTCTGGCGTCAATCGTCCGCGGCTGCGCCCGTTCTGCAGATACATTTTGCTACACGCGAGCCTCTGCAGTAGGCAGCGTCCTACGGGCGAATGCGAGTGCAACTGTCGAATGCAGTCCACTTACAAATCCAACATCCGGTGAAGTTTGAAACACACAGCTTGAAACACCGTTTCTGCACGGCCCCGCGAACAAGGGGAACTTGTGGCCCCGTGCCAGCAAGGACGCCGCATCGAAGGGCAAGCCAGTGTGTAAGCAGACGTCCAGACCGCGTAGCCAGCTGGTTACGAAGCGAGATGAACACAGGAGTATCCGCATGACCCTTCGTATCGACCGGCTGGCCTTCATGGCAGCCGCTTGCCTGGCCGCCGCCGTGCAGGCCCAGACCGTGGCGCCGCCGCCGCTGCCGCCGGGCCACGCGCTGGTGCGGCAGGACCCGGGCATGAGCGACACCGAGCGCAAGCGCCACGTGCGCGCCCACCACCACAAGCTCCACCACAAGAAGGACTTCAGCCGCGACGACAGTGTGCACGGGCCCGAAAGCGAGATAGCCTCCGGCAACGCACCGGGGGCCGGGCCGGGCGCGGGCA
>NZ_JAQGLS010000254.1 GCF_028292805.1 Ramlibacter sp.
TGCAGCGGGCGCAGGCCGACCGCTGGTGCGGCGCGGGCTGGGTGCTGGCCGGCGATGCGGCGCACAACGTGCACCCGCTGGCCGGCCAGGGCCTGAACCTCGGGCTGGCCGACGCCGAGGTGCTGGCGCAGGCGCTGCAGGGGCGCGAATACTGGCGCGGGCTGGGTGACGAGAAACTGCTGCGGCGCTACGAGCGCGCGCGCAAGGCGGACGTGCTGGCGCTGGGCTGGACCACCGACGGCCTGCAGCAGCTGTTCGCCCAGCCGGCCGAGCCTTGGGTCTGGGTGCGCAACTGGGGCATGCGCGGTTTCGACCGCAGCGGGCCGGTCAAGCACTGGGTGGCGCGGCAGGCGATGGGCCGGGCACAGAATCTGTTGAAAACGGGAAAACCATGACATTGATCCGAAGCGGGCACCTTGCGGCCCTCGCCGCCCTGGCGACCCTGGGCCTGCTGGCCGGCAGCGCCACGGCGCAGGCGCCAGCCACCGGCGCCGTGCCGCCCGCCGTGGAAAGCGCGTTGCGCAAGAACCTGCCGGAGCGGATTCCCCAGATGGGCAAGCTCGACGAAGTGCAGCGCACCCCGATCGCCGGCCTGTACGAGGTGCGCGTGGGCACCGACATCTTCTACACCGATGCCGAGGGCAGCTACCTGCTGCATGGCGGCCAGCTGATCGACACCAGGAGCCGGCGCAACCTGACCGAGGAGCGGATGGACAAGCTGCTGGCGATCGACGTCGCCACGCTGCCGCTCAAGGACGCCTTCACCATGGTGCGCGGCAACGGCAAGCGCAAGCTGGTGGTGTTCGAAGACCCGAACTGCGGCTACTGCAAACGCTTCGAGCGTGACCTGCAGAAGGTCGACAACATCACCATCCACATGTTCCTGTACCCGATCCTCGGGCCGGACTCGGTCGACAAGTCGCGCAACATCTGGTGCTCCAAGGACAAGGCCAGGGCCTGGATGGACTGGATGGTGCGCGACCAGCCCACGCCGCGCGCCGACGCCAGCTGCGACGCCGCGGCACTGGCCCGCAACCTGGAGCTGGGCCGCCGCTACAAGATCACCGGCACGCCGACGCTGGTGTTCGCCGACGGCTCCCGGGTGCCGGGCGCGATCGGCGCGGCGGAAGTCGAAAAGCTGCTGTCGCCCAAGTGAGCGTCGCACGCCCGACGGGACCGCACTACCGGGTCGAAGCGAGCGACCCGGCGGCGCACCTGTTCCATGTCACGCTGACGGTGGCGCAGCCGCAAGCGGCGCAGCGCGTCTCGCTGCCGGCATGGATCCCCGGCAGCTACCTGGTGCGCGAGTTCTCGCGTCACCTGCAAAAACTCAGCGCCCGCCAGAACGGCAAGGCGGTCGCCGTGCACCAGCTGGACAAAGCCGGCTGGCAGGTCGACTGCGTGCCTTCGGCGCCGCTGGTGCTGAGCTACGAGGTCTACGCCTTCGACAACTCGGTGCGCACCGCCTGGCTCGACACGCAGCGCGGCTTTTTCAACTGCACCAGCCTGTGCCTGAAGGTCGAGACCCAGGAACAGCTGCCGCACCAGCTGGAGCTGGTGGCGCTGCGCGCCTTCCCGAACTGGGAAGCGGCCACCGGGCTGGAGCCGCTCAAGACCGGCAAGCGCGGCTTTGGCACCTACCTGGCCGCCGACTACCACGAGCTGGTCGATTGCCCGGTCGAACTGGGCCCGTTGTACTCCGCCGAATTCCGCGCCGGCGGCGTGCCGCACCGGCTGGTGGTGGCGGGCTGCACCGAAGCCTTCGACGGCGAGCGGCTGGTGGCCGACATGCAAAAGATCTGCGAGGCACAGATCCGCTTCTGGCACGACCGCAAGCGCCCGCCTTTCAAGAGCTACCTGTTCATGCTGAACGCGGTGGACGACGGCTACGGCGGCCTGGAGCACCGCAATTCGACGGCCTTGATCGCGGCGCGGCGTGACCTGCCGCGGCTGGGCGACGCCCGCACCGCCGACGGCTACGTCACCTTGCTCGGGTTGATCAGCCACGAGTACTTCCACACCTGGAACGTCAAGCGGCTGCGGCCGGCAGAATTCGCCCAGTACGACTACCGCAGCGAGAACTACACCCAGCTGCTGTGGTTCTTCGAAGGCTTCACCAGCTACTACGACGACCTGGTGCTGCGCCGGGCCGGCCTGATCGACGAGCCGACCTACCTGAAGCTGCTGACCAAGACCATCAACCAGGTGCTGCAGACGCCGGGCCGCGAGGTGCAGTCGGTCGCGCAGGCCAGCTTCGACGCCTGGGTCAAGTACTACCGGCAGGACGAGAACACGGCCAACGCCACCGTCAGCTACTACACCAAGGGCGCGCTGGTGGCTCTGTGCTTCGACCTGACGCTGCGGCTGGAAGGCCATACCCAGCTCGACCACGTGATGCGGGCGTTGTGGCAGCGCTGCAAGGGCGGGCCGATGGCCGAGGCCGACTTCGCTGCGGTGCTCAAGGAACTGGGCGGCCGTGCCTTCACCCGCGAACTCACCGCCTGGGTGCACGGCACCCGCGAGCTGCCGCTGCGCGAGCTGCTGGAGCAGCACGGCGTGCTGGTGCTGGACGAGCCGGCGCAGCTGCAGCAGCGGCTGGGCGTGCGGACGACCGAGACCGGCGGCACCATCATGCTGAAGACGGTGCTGCGGGGCGGCGCCGCCGAACAGGCCGGCATGGCGGCCAACGACGAGTGGGTCGGCGTCGAAGTGGCGGGCGCCGCCTGGCGCCTGGGCAAGCTGGACGACCTGCCGCTGTATGCCGGCAGCCACCGCAAGGTGACGGCGCTGGTGGCCCGCGACCGCCGCCTGCTGCGGCTGGACCTCTCGCTACCGGCCAACGCCACCACCTGGCGGCTGGCGCTGCGCGACGCGCCGCGGGCGCAGGCGTGGCTGGGGCCGCAAGGCTGATGGCCTAGCGCGGGCGCTGCTCCACCACCTGCTTGGCCTTGCCCCTTCTGCGCTCGATGCCGCCCGCCGGGCGCAGCCCGATCTTCGCGGTCGTGCCAACGTACACCTTGATTTTCGCGCCCAGCTTGTCGGCGCCGGCTTGCGCGTCGCCGTGGGCAGGGTCCAGTCCGGCCGCCTCGACGGCAACCGTCAGGCAGTCGAGCGCGCCCTCGCGCGTGAGGATGCACTGGTAGTGCGGCGCCAGAGCCGGCTGCTTCAGGATCAGCTCCTCGATCTGCGTTGGAAACCCCTTGACGCCGCGCACGATCATCATGTCGTCGTCGCGGCCGGTCACCTTCTGCATCCGCCGCATGCTGGGCCCAGTGCCGGGTAGCTGCCGCGTCAGGTCGCGCGTGCGGTAGCGAATCACCGCCAGCGCCTCCTTGGTCAGGCTGGTGAAGACCAGCTCGCCTTGCGCCAAGGTCGCACGCGCGCGGCCATGTCGTGCGAGTCGACCATCATTCGCCCTTGAACCGGGCGGGACGTTTCTGCAGGAAGGCGCTCACGCCTTCAATGTAGTCGTGGGTTGCCCCGAGCCTGGACTGGGTGTCGCGCTCCAGGGCCAGCTGCTTGTCCAGGTCGTTGGAGGCGGCGGCGCGCAGCAGGTGACGCGTTGCCACCAGCGCCTTGGTCGGCATCTGCGCCAGCCGCCCGGCCAGCCTGAGCGCGGCGGCGACGCAGTCTTCGCCTTCGGCCGCCACGTCCCAGATCATTCCCCACTCCCTGGCATCTTTCGCCGAAACCTTGTCGCCCAGCATGGCGCAGCCCATGGCGCGCGCCAGTCCCAGCTTCTTGATCAGGAACCAGCTGCCGCCGGCGTCCGGGATCAGGCCGATCTTGCTGAAGGCCTGAATGAAGGACGCGTTCGGTGCCGCGATGGCGAGGTCGCAGGTCATGGCCAGCGAGGCGCCGGCGCCGGCGGCCACGCCGTTGATGGCGGCCACCGTCGGTACCCGCAGCGCCATCAGCCGGCGCACCGTGGGGTTGAACTGCTGCTCGATGATGGGGCCGGGGTCGGCCCGCCCGACCAGGTCGGGGCCGGGCGCGAAGTCGAACTCGGACAGGTCGGCGCCGGCGCAAAAACCCCGGCCGGCGCCGGTGATGACGGCCGCGCGGATCGCCTTGTCGCCCTCGATGCGGTCCAGCGCCGCGCCCAGCTCCTGGTGCATCTGGCGGCTGAAGCTGTTGAGCGCCTGCGGGCGGTTCAGGGTGATCAGCGCGACGCTCGCGCGCGCTTCGAACAGGACGGTGGCTTCGCTCATGGCGTCTCCCTGGCGCGGGACTCTAGCACCGGGCGTGGCCGGCCCGGGGCATGGTTTCCCTTGGGTATAGTGGCACGTTCACCAGCAGGAAAGCGCCATGGCATACGAACTGATCGAGGTCCGCACCGAAGCCGGCAAGGTCGGCGTGATCACGCTGAACCGGCCCAAGCAGCTGAACGCGCTGAACGACCAGCTGATGGACGAACTGGGCCAGGCGCTCAAGGCCTTCGATGCCGACGGCGCCATCGGCTGCATGGTCATCACCGGCAGCGAAAAGGCCTTCGCGGCCGGCGCCGACATCGGCGCCATGGCGAGCTACAGCTTCGCCGACGTCTACAAGGGCGACTACATCACCCGCAACTGGGAAGCCATCCGCGCGATCCGCAAGCCGGTGATCGCGGCCGTCAGCGGCTTCGCGCTGGGCGGCGGCTGCGAGCTGGCGATGATGTGCGACTTCATCATCGCTGCCGACAACGCCAAATTCGGCCAGCCGGAAATCAAGCTGGGGGTCATCCCCGGCGCCGGCGGCACCCAGCGCCTGCCGCGCGCGGTGGGCAAGGCCAAGGCGATGGACATGGCGCTGACCGGCCGCATGATGGACGCGGTGGAAGCGGAGCGCGCCGGGCTGGTCAGCCGCGTGGTGGCGCTGGACAAGCTGATGGGCGAAGCCCTGGGCGCGGCGCTGATGATTTGCGACTACTCGCAGATCGCCGTGCTGGCGGCCAAGGAGTCGATCAACCGCGCCTTCGAAGGCGGGCTGGCCGACGGCGTGATGTTCGAGCGACGCCTGTTCCACGCGCTGTTCGCCACCTCAGACCAGAAGGAAGGCATGGACGCCTTCGTCAACAAGCGCAAGGCGAACTTCACGCACCAGTAGGGCGCGTAGGGGTGCAAGCTTCGCTGCGCACCGCCCGGCTACCGGCGCAGCAGGCGCAGCGCCTCTTGGCGCAGTTGCGCATCCAGCTCGGGGTTCGCGCGCAAGCCGCGCCGCGCCTGGCCCGGGGGCTGCCAGCGCCATTGGCCCCCGGCCGACTCCAGCACGCCCAGCGGCTCCCCGTCCCGCCCCAGCTCCAGCCGCAGCTGCGCCGTGCCGGCGGGCGCAGCCGGCACGGCCTCCTGGCGCAGCCAGCGCGCGACCAGGTCGGGCAGGGCGCCGGCCAGGGCGCGCGGAACCACCACCGATGCGCCATCGCTTTCGACCCGTACCTCGCTCCAGCGCTCCCAGGGCGTCACCGTCGGCACGGCCGATCGTTGCGCGGCCAAGCCGGCCGGGGCTTGCCGCCCGCGCGCTTCCATCGCGGCGCCGCGGACGGCTTCGACCAGTGCTGGTGCGGCGGAGGTGACCGGTGGTGACGAAGCCGGCGCGGCGGCCGCGACCGGAGGTGGCGCTGCCTGCGTTGCCGGCGCCCGGGCC
>NZ_JAQGLS010000283.1 GCF_028292805.1 Ramlibacter sp.
GGCAGCGGCCGGGCCGGCGCGTCGCGCTGCGCGACGCGCAAGGGATCCAGTCGCCGCTGTTTTCCACCCGCGCAAAGAGCTTTGCCTGGAGCGAGGGTCGCGGGGTTGCAGGTGGTGGACGGGAAGCTGCAGCCGCGGCCGGACCGGCGCGACCGCCGCTCCTTCTGGAGCGGCGTCAACCATGCCAGCGCCAACTGCCCTGGCTGGGCTGGCGACGGCGCAACAAGAGCGGCTGACGCAGCTGGTGCTGGAACGTGCACGCGCCAGGCTTTCGCAAGGCGTTCGCCCGGCTGGAAGCGGTGAAGCTGCCGCCCGGTGACCCGCTCGCACCCTACGCAGCTGATGCACCTGCGCACCACTCGGCTGATGGAGGAAATGCTGGCCATGCCTTCGCATGTGGTCGACGGCAGGCCGGCAAGCGCGCGCCGCTCTCATGCGGATGCAGCTGGCGCGCCGGGCTCGGCCCCCCGGGCTGAGCCCGGCGCGCCACGTAGAATCTGCGGCTCACCAGGGCACACCTCATGAACATTTCCGTCATCGGCTCGGGCTACGTGGGCCTGGTCACCGGGGCCTGCCTGGCCGACGTGGGCAACCACGTGCTGTGCCTGGACACCAACGCGGCCAAGATCGAGCGCCTGCGCGCCGGCGAAATCCCGATCTACGAACCGGGCCTGGACACCGTCGTGGCGCGCGGCATCGGCGCCGGCCGGCTGGAGTTCGCCACCGACGCGGCGGCCGCCGTCGCCCACGCCGCGGTGGTCTTCATCGCGGTGGGCACGCCTTCCGACGAAGACGGCTCGGCCGACCTCTCGCACGTGCTGGAAGCAGCGCGTGAACTGGGCCGGCGGATCACGCGCGATACGCTGGTGATCACCAAGTCGACCGTGCCGGTGGGCACCAGCGACCGCGTGCGCGAGGCGTTGCAGCAGGAGTTGCGCTCGCGCGGCGTGCCGCACCGCGTCACGGTGGCGTCGAACCCCGAGTTTCTGAAGGAAGGCTTCGCCGTCGACGACTTCATGCGGCCGGACCGCATCGTGGTCGGCCTGGACGCGCACGACCACGAGGCGCGCGAGACCTTCCGGCAGCTGTACGCGCCGTTCAACCGCAACCACGACCGCGTGCTGTTCATGGACGTGCGGGCGGCGGAGTTCACCAAGTACGCGGCCAACTGCATGCTGGCGGTGCGGATCTCGTTCATGAACGAACTGGCCAACCTGTCCGACCGGCTGGGCGTGGACATCGAGCACGTGCGGCGCGGCATCGGCGCCGACCCGCGGATCGGCCCGCACTTCCTCTATGCCGGGGCCGGCTTCGGCGGCTCCTGCTTTCCGAAAGACCTGCGCGCGCTGATCCACACGGCTGCCGAAGTCGGCGAGCAGGCGCAGCTGATGCGCGCCGCGCAGGACGTCAACACCCGCCAGCGCCGGTTGCTGGCCGACAAGATCATCGCCCACTTCGGCGGCGACGTGCGCGGCCGCACGGTGGCGCTGTGGGGACTGGCGTTCAAGGCCAACACCGACGACGTGCGCGAGGCCTCGAGCCTGGCGATCATCGATACGCTGCTGCAGGCCGGCGCCACGGTGCGGGCCTACGACCCCGCTGCCAACGAAACCGCCGCTGCCGCCTTGCCAGGCCGCGCCGGCGTCACGTTCTGCGCGTCGGCGCAGGCGGCGTTGCAAGGCGCCGACGCGCTGGCCGTCGTCACCGAATGGCTGGAGTTCCGCAGCCCGGACTTCGACGCGCTGGCGGGGGCGCTGAAAGCCAAGGCGCTGTTCGACGGCCGCAACCTGTACGACCCGGCGTCGGTGCGCAAGGCGGGGCTGGCGTACTACGGGGTCGGGCGCAGCGGGGCTGGGGTCTGAGCGCCTTGTCATTGCGGGCCTGACCCGCATCGATTCGGCGCGGGAGCCGCCGCCGGATGGATCCCGCCTCAGGCCCGGGATGACGGGGTGGCGGGTTGCACCACCGTGCCCAAGACTTCTTCCATCGCATCGCACATCGCCGCCAGCGTGCAATTGCGCAGCGCGAAGTCGCGCGCCTGCGCACCCAGCCGGTCTCGCAAAGCGGCGTCGCCCAACAGGCGATTCAGCGTTGCCGCCAGCGCCGCGCTGTCTTGCGGCTTGACCAGCAACGCGGTCTCGCCGTCCTTGGCGATCTCGCCGATGGCGCCGACCTCGGTGGTAATGCAGGGCAGGCCGCTCATCATGGCCTGCATCAGCGCCTGCGGCACGCCTTCGTTGGCGTAGGACGGCAGCACGAACACGTCCATCGCCCGCAGCCAGCGCTCGGGCCTGGGGTCGTGGCCGGTGAAGCGGACGCTGTCGCCCAGGCCAGCCGCGGCCACCTGTGCCTGCAGCGTCGGCATCTGCGGGCCGTCGCCGACGATCAGCAGCTGCAGGTCCTGGCCCTGCGCCCGCAATGCGGCAAAGGCCTCGATCAGGAAGCGGTGGCCTTTCCAGCTGCGCAGCGTGGCCAGGATGCCGATCGTCGGGCGCTGCGGCAGGCCCAGCTTCAGCCGCGAGGCGACCGGGTCGGCCGGGCCGAAGCGCTCCGGCGGGATGCCGGTGGGCACCGAGCGGATGGCGACGTCGGTGAAACCGTTGTGGTCGATCAGCTCGCGCCGCAGCTTCTCGCCGGTGGTGACGATGGCCGCGCTGGCCCGGTTGTACAACCAGCGCGTCGCGGTATTGCGGTGCACCGGCGCCGAAATGTGCCGGGTGCGCACCATCGGCACCGGCTGGCGGCGCAAGGCGTTGGCCAGCGCCACCATCCAGGAGTCGGTGGAGCTGTGCGTGTTGATGACGTCGAAGTGCTCGCGCTCCAGCAGCCGCCGCATCGCGCCCAGCCCGGCGAAAGTCTTGCGGCCTATCGGCACGTCGTGGGTGCGAAAGCCCAGCGCCGCGGCCTCGGTGTGGATGCGTGCGGCCGCCGGCGCCGCCAGTTCGAGCACGTGGCCGCGGTCGCGCAGTCCCTGCATCTCGGCCAGGATGCGCAGTTCCTGCCCGCCCCAGCCGCCGGAGGCTTCGGTGTGCAGGATCTTCATGGCGCGGCGCCTGGCTGCAGCAGCCTGGCATAGAGGGCGAGGTAATCGTCGGTCATGCGTTCCAGCGTATAGGGTTCGATCGCGCGGCGGCCGGCGGCGCCCAGGCGCCGGCAGCGCTCGCCGTCCAGCAGCTGTTCCATGGCAGCGGCCACGCCGGCGTCGTCCAGCGCATCCACCACGTGGCCGCTGTCGGGGGACAACAGTTCCGCCGCGCCACAGCCGGTGCTGGTGATCACCGGCAGGCCGCAGCCCATGGCCTCCAGCATCGCATTCGACTGCGGGTCGTACAAGGTCGGCAGCACGAAGGCATCGGCCGCATGGTAGTAGGGCAGCACGTCCTCGCGCGCACCTTCGAAGCGCACGGCCCCGGCGATGCCGAGTTCCTGCGCCAGCGCCTGGTAACGGGCCTGGTGCTTGTCGTGGCCGACGATCACCAGCGTGGCCTGCTGGCGCAAGGTGCCGCGCGCCAGCGCCCGCAGCGCCACCGCCACGCCTTTGCGCTCGAAGCCGGAGCCGACGAACAGGAACACCGTCCGGTCGGCGGCGAAGCCCAGGGCGGCCCGGGCCGCCTCGCGCTGTTGTGGCGTCGGCGGGGAAAAGCGCTGCAGGTCCAGCCCGTTGCGGATCACTGCCAGCTTGGTCGAAGCCACGCCATAGTGGCGCACGATCTCGTCGCGCACCATCTCTGAGTTGCAGACCACGCAGCGCAGCGCCGGATGGCTGAACATCGCGCGCTCCTTGCGCAGGATGGAGCGGTGCGCGGCGCTCAGGCTGTCGGCCAGGCCGCGCCAGGCACCTTGCTGGCGGCGCCGCAGCGCCAGCCACTGGCGGTGCACGCCGTCGCCGGCGCGGTACAGGT
>NZ_JAQGLS010000324.1 GCF_028292805.1 Ramlibacter sp.
GATGCCGGGCTCGTTGTAGTTGACGTAGCAGGTGGCGAAGATCGCGACCTTGCCGGGCGAGCGCTCGCCGGCCCGCACCGCAAAGTCCTGCGTGGTGGGCGCCGCCTTGCGGAACCTGCGCGTGGCCAGCGCCGGCAGCCAGGCGTTGCGATCCACGTTCAGGGTGCTTTCCATCAGCGCCCGGGCCGGCCTGGCCCGGTTCACCGCGTTGGCCAGCTGCACCACCACCGGGATCCCGGCGAACTGGCCGTGCACGTCGGTGGCGGCCAGGAACTTCTCCCCGAAGCCAACGCCGCCCTGCTTGAACTTGATCGCCTTGGCCCGCAGCATGGTGTGGGGGAAGTCCACGTTCCACTCGTGCGGCGGCACGTAGGGGCACTTGGTCATGTAGCACAGGTCGCACAGGTAGCACTGGTCGACCACCTTCCAGTAGTCCTTCCTGGCGACGCCGTCGACCTCGCCGGTCTTGCCCTGGTCGACCAGGTCGAACAGCGTGGGAAAGGCGCCGCACAGGCTGACGCAACGGCGGCAGCCGTGGCAGATGTGGAAGATGCGTTCCAGTTCCGTGAACGCCGCTGGCTGGTCGTAATACTCCGGCGCCTGCCAGCCGATGGGGTGGCGGGTGGGCGCCTGGAGGCTGCCTTCGGTGGGCATGGTTTGCAGGGGCAAGGACGTGAGCGGGCTTTTCGCCAGGCCTTAGCCCCTATCCCGTAGCCCCTCAATCGACCAGTTCGTTCAGCGCCCGCGTGTAGCGGTTGGCGTGCGACCTCTCGGCCTTGGCCAGCGTCTCGAACCAGTCGGCGATCTCGTCGTGGCCCTCCTCGCGCGCCGTCCTGGCCATGCCCGGGTACATGTCGGTGTATTCGTGGGTCTCGCCGGCGACGGCGGCCTTGAGGTTGTCGCGGGTGGCGCCGATCGGCAAGCCAGTGGCCGGGTCGCCGCACTGCTCGAGCCACTCGAGGTGGCCGTGGGCATGGCCGGTCTCGCCTTCGGCCGTGGAGCGGAACAGGGCCGCCACGTCGTTCTGGCCTTCCACGTCGGCCTTGTTGGCGAAATACAGGTAGCGGCGGTTCGCCTGCGATTCGCCCGCGAACGCGGCCTTGAGGTTTTCTTCCGTCCTCGAGCCTTTGAGTGCTGCCATGAAACTCTCCTTGGTGGTGGATGAAGTTGCAAACGGGAGGGGCCTCCAGGGCCGAAGACGCTGCTAGCGTAGTCAGCTCGCCACGTTGCGTCTAATAGCCAGCCTCAATGCACTTTACGCCGCATGGCTATTGCCCCCCCCAGAGCTGATGACGAGGTCGAACCGGCTGTTTTCCACTAGGCGCGGGCGGTCGGCGTTCCGGTACAGTCAATCCGTTACGCAACGGTGAATCGAGGAACCATGGCCGAACGCTACGCCGAAACCGCGAGGACGCACGGCTACCAGTTCACCACCGGCAGCGGCTACGAGCTGCCCCAGTACCCTTTCCGCGCGCCGCCGGAGATCGCCTCCGGCCAGGCCAGCCACCATCCGGTGGTGATCGTGGGCGGCGGGCTGGCCGGCCTGACCGCCGCCTGCGCGCTGGCGCAGTACGGCGTGGCGGCCATCGTGCTGGACGAGGACAACACCGTGGGCGTCAAGGGCGCCGCCTCGCGCGGGATCTGCTACACGCAGAAGTCGCTGGAAATCTTCCAGCGGCTGGGGGTGTACGACCGGATCGCCGCCAAGGGCATCCAGTGGAGCGTGGGCCGCACCTTCGCCGGCGCCGACGAGGTGTACTCGTTCGACCTGCGCCAGCAAAGCGCCTACAACCTGTCCAGCCAGCCGCCCTTCATCAACATCCAGCAGTTCTACATCGAGGCCTTCCTGGTCGACCGGATCGCCGAGCTGGGGCACGTGCAGCTGCGCTGGCAGAACCGCGTCACCGGCTTTGCCCAGGACGGCGAGGCCGCCACCCTCACCGTCAGCACGCCGGCCGGCGACTACCGGCTGCGCGCCGACCACGTGATCGACGCCACCGGCTGCCATAGCCCGTTTCGCAAGTGGGTCGGCGCCTCCGTCACGGCCAGGAAGGGCGACGACCGCTGGTGCATCGCCGACGTGCGCTTCACCCGCAAGCCGCCGGTGGAGCGCCACACCTGGATCGAGGCGCCCTTCAACGAGAACCGCGCGGTCTGGCAGCACCTGATGGGCGACAACGTCTGGCGGATCGACTACCAGATGGCGCCCGACTCCGATCCGGCCGAGGTCAGCCGGGAAGACGTGGTGCGCGAGCGGCTGGCACGCCAGTTCGGCGCCGACGCCGGCGTGGAGATCGTCTGGGTCGGCCCTTACGCCTACCGCAGCGAGTGCGTCGACGCCATGCGGCACGGCCGCGTGTTCTTCATGGGCGACTCGGCCAAGGTGGTCAGCCCGTTCGGCGCGCGCGGCGGCAACACCGGCATCTCGGACGCCGACAACCTGGCCTGGAAGCTGGCGGCCGTCATCCGCGGCCATGCCGCCCCCGCCGTGCTGGACAGCTATCACCAGGAACGGCACGAGGCCGCACGTCAGAACGTGCTGGTGACCAACCGCACCGCCCGCTTTCTGCGGCCCGGCTCACCGATGGAAAAGACGTTCCGCGACGCCGCCCTTGGCCTGGCGCGGCAACACCTGTTCGCCCGCCAGTTCGTCGACACCGGCCGCATGGCCGTGCCCAACCCCTACACCGAGTCCAGCGCCTGCGGCCGCACCGGCGGCCTGTCGGTGCAAAACGTCGCCTTCGAGTGGGCCGACGGCTCGCGCGGCGAAGTCACCGACCTGCTGCGCTGGGCCGACGGCCGCCTGCTGTTGCTGCTGTTCGGCGGCGTCTCGTCGGCCGGTCTGGCGCGCGCGCGCAGCCTGGCCGAAACCGCGCCCCTGTGCTGCGTGCAGGTGGTCGCCAGCGACCAGCGGCCAGGCGCCAGGGAGTTCGTGCACGACCCCAAAGGCCACCTGCAGGGCGCCTGCCACGTGTTCGGCCACGCCTGGGCGCTGGTGCGCCCCGACAGCTACGTTGCCGCCACCGGGGAAAGCGTCGACGCTGCCCTGGTGCATGCGATCGGCCAGGCGCTCGGCGCCGGCCTGCAGGAGGACGCCGAATGAAGACCACCCCGAACCTGCAGGACGCCGACGGCTTCTACGAACAGCTGCTGGACGCCCACCAGGGGCTGACGCCGCAGCAGTCGCAGCTGCTCAATGCCAGGCTGATCCTGCTGCTGGCCAACCAGCTGGGCGATGCCCGTGTGCTCAAGGAATGCCTGGCGGCGGCGCGCGAGTTTCCGGCCTGAATTTTCCCTTTCGTCCGGACCGCGCGGAACATCGTGCAAAGTGCAACCGTAAAATCCCGGGGTGAGCACTGAACAACCCGGGCTGGACAGCCTTTCCAAATCCTTCGAACCCGCCGCCATCGAGGCCAAGTGGGGCCCGCTGTGGGAACAGCGTGGCTACGCCACCGCGGGCTACCGCGGCACCGGCGCGCCGCGCGACGGCGAACCCGCCTTCGCCATCCAGTTGCCGCCACCGAACGTGACCGGCACCCTGCACATGGGGCACGCGTTCAACCAGACCATCATGGACAGCCTGGCGCGCTACCACCGGATGCGCGGCTTCAACACACTGTGGGTGCCGGGCACCGACCATGCCGGCATCGCCACCCAGATCGTCGTGGAGCGCCAGCTGCAGGAACAGGGGCAAAGCCGCCACGACCTGGGCCGCCCGGACTTCGTGAGGAAGGTCTGGGAGTGGAAGGAGAAGTCGGGCAACACCATCACCACCCAGATGCGCCGCATGGGCGACAGCGTGGACTGGTCGCACGAGTACTTCACAATGGACGAGAAGCTGTCCAAGGTGGTCACGCAGACCTTCGTGCAGCTGTACCAGCAAGGCCTGATCTACCGCGGCAAGCGGCTGGTGAACTGGGACCCGGAACTCAAGACGGCAGTCAGCGACCTGGAAGTGGAGAGCGAGGAGGAAGACGGCTTCCTCTGGCACATCCGCTATCCGCTGGCGCAGGGGGAAGGCCACCTGACGGTGGCGACCACGCGGCCCGAGACCATGCTGGGCGACGTCGCCGTGATGGTGCATCCGGAAGACGAGCGCTACCTGCACCTGATCGGCAAGAGCGTCAGGCTGCCGCTGTGCGACCGCGAGATCCCGGTGATCGCAGACGACTACGTGGACCGCGAGTTCGGCACCGGCGTCGTCAAGGTCACGCCGGCGCACGACCCGAACGACTATGCCGTGGGCCAGCGGCACGGGCTGCCCATCATCGGGGTGCTGAACCTCGACGCCACGGTCAACGACAACGCGCCGGCCGTCTACCGCGGGCTGGACCGCTTCGTGGCCCGCAAGAAGGTCGTGGCGGACCTGCAGGCGCTCGGCCTGCTGGAAGAGACCAAGAAGCACAAGCTGATGGTGCCACGCTGCGCCCGCACCGGCCAGGTGGTGGAGCCCATGCTCACCGACCAGTGGTTCGTGGCGATGACCAAGGTCAGCGACCAGGACCCCACCGGCAAGTCGATCGCGCAGAAGGCCATCGATGCGGTGCAGACCGGCCAGGTGCGTTTCGTGCCGGAAAACTGGGTCAACACCTACAACCAGTGGATGAACAACATCCAGGACTGGTGCATCTCGCGCCAGCTTTGGTGGGGCCACCAGATCCCGGCCTGGTACGACGAGGACGGCAAGGTCTACGTGGCCGCCACCGAAGCCGATGCGCAGGCGCAGGCGCCGGGCAAGACGCTCACGCGCGATCCCGACGTGCTGGACACCTGGTACTCGTCGGCGCTGGTGCCCTTCTCCACCCTGGGCTGGCCCCAGAAGACCAAGGACCTGGACCTGTACCTGCCCTCCACCGTGCTGGTGACGGGCTACGACATCATCTTCTTCTGGGTCGCCCGGATGATCATGATGACCACCCACTTCACCGGCCAGGTGCCGTTTCGGCACGTCTACATCCACGGGCTGGTGCGCGACTCCCACGGCAAGAAGATGAGCAAGTCGGAAGGCAACGTGCTGGACCCGGTCGACCTGATCGACGGCATCTCGCTGCCGCCGCTGCTGGACAAGCGCACCACCGGCCTGCGCAAGCCCGAGACCGCGCCCACGGTGCGCAAGAACACGGAGAAAGAATTCCCCGACGGCATCCCGGCGTTCGGCGCCGATGCGCTGCGCTTCACCTTCGCCTCGCTGGCCACCCTGGGTCGCTCGATCAACTTCGACCCCAAACGCTGCGAGGGCTACCGCAATTTCTGCAACAAGCTGTGGAACGCCACCCGCTTCGTGCTGATGAACTGCGAGGGCCAGGACCTGGCGCAGCAGGACGCCGCGCTGACGCCGGCCGACCGCTGGATCGTCTCGCTGCTGCAAAAGACCGAAGCCGAAGTGGCCAGGGGCTTTGCCGAATACCGCCTGGACAATGTCGCCAACACGATCTACCAGTTCGTCTGGGACGAGTACTGCGACTGGTACCTGGAAATCGCCAAGGTGCAGATCCAGACCGGCGACGCGGCGCAGCAGCGCGGCACCCGCCGCACCCTGATCCGGGTGCTGGAAGCCATCCTGCGGCTGGCCCATCCCGTCATCCCCTTCATCACCGAGGAGCTGTGGCAGAAAGTGGCGCCGGTGGCGGGCCAGAGCGGCGAGTCGATCAGCATCGCGCCCTATCCGCAAGCCGAGCCGGCCAACGAGGCGCCCGAGGCGCAAGCCTGGATGGCGCGCCTGAAGACGGTGGTGGACGCCTGCCGCAACCTGCGCGGCGAGATGAACGTCTCGCCCTCGACCCGGCTGCCGGCCTACGTCGTGGGTGACGCCGGCTTCATGCGCGAGGCGGCACCGGTGCTGCAGGCGCTGGCCAAGCTGAGCAAAGTGAAGGTGTTCGACGACGAAGCCTCCTGGGCCGCGGCCGCCCAGTCGGCGCCGGTCGCGGTGGTGGGCGACACGCGCCTGTGCCTGTACATGGAGATCGACGTCGTCGCCGAGAAGGCGCGCCTGGGCAAGGAAGCCGCCCGCCTGCAAGGCGAGCTGGGCAAGGCCAACGCCAAGCTCGCCAACCAGGCCTTCGTCGCCAAGGCCAAGCCGGCGGTGATCGAGCAGGAGCGCAAGCGCATCACGGACTTCACGGCCGCGATCGAGAAGCTGCAGGCGCAGCTGGCGCGCCTGGGCTGAGCCTCAGGCGCCCAGCAAGCCCGGCACCGAGACCCCGGCGCGGGTCTGGGGCGGCTCCGACTGCGGGCCGTCCAGATCCATCCGCGCACTGAGGACTTCGAAGCCGGTGTGGCGCGGCGCCGTCAGCGCCTCGTGCAGCCGGTGGGCCACGTACCAGCTGGCGCGCAGGCGCGCCTCGCGGGTGTGCGCGCCCAGGCGCGGTGTCAGCATCAGGTTGTCCAGGTCGTGCAGCGGGCTGCCGCGCGAGGCGAAGCCGGCCTCCGCGCCATCGAGCAGCGCCGCCTCGATGCGGCCGTCGTGCAGGGCAGCCGCCAGCGCATGCGGGTCGAACAGCGCCGAGCGCGTGATGCCCACCCAGGTCTGGCCCGGCTTGCAATGCTGCAGCACCTTGGCGTTGATGAAACCCTGGTAGCGGGATGCATAGAGCACCTGCACCGAGATCGCGTCGGACTGCGCCATCAGCTGCTCGATGCCCACCGGCTGCACCCGCAGCCGCGCCCAGCTGGGCGCGGTGTGGTGGACGGCCGGGTCGTAGCCGATCAGCTTGGCCCCGAGCGACTGCAGCATCAGTGCCAGCGCATGGGCAGTCGGGGCCAGTCCCAGCAAGCCAACCACGCTGCCGTGCAGTTCGCGCCCCATGCGCAGGGGCGCATGGCGCTCGCCCACCAGCGGAGCGGCGATGCCGCGGCGAAACATCATCAGCAGGCCGGCCAGCAGGTACTCCGCGTTGGAGCGCACGTTGGCCGTGGTGGACTGGATCACGCGCACGCGGCGCTCGCGGCAAGCCTCGAGGTCGGTGTTGTCGCTGCTCCCGTGCAGCCGGGCGACGGCCTTGAGCAGGGGCGCGAAATCGAGCACCTCCCGGGTGAGCACGAACTTGCGCGGCAGGACCATGGCGCCGGTCTTGTATATTGCCTTGCGCAGCGTGGCCGGGTCCGCCGCCGCGAGCTCGGGGACGTAGGCGATCGAATGCCGGGCCGCCAGCCAGGCTTCGGCCTCGGGCAGCAGGCGCTCGAGAAGTAGGATGTCCAAACGCCGTCCTTGTCTGACCAGGCGCGCTGGCGCGCCGTGGAAGAATGCCAAACTGCCGAGAAGAAAACCGACCACTGTAGCCAGAACCCGTCCACCCGTCCACCCGCCCACCGTCCATGAACAAGTCAACGAACATCGACAAGGCCGTCTTCCCAGTCGCCGGACTGGGCACGCGCTTTCTCCCCGCCACCAAGGCCCAGCCCAAGGAAATGCTGCCCATCGTCGACAAGCCGCTGATCCAGTACGCCGTGGAAGAAGCCTACGAGGCCGGCATCCGGCACATGGTGTTCGTCACCGGCCGCAACAAGCGGGCCATCGAGGACCATTTCGACACCGCCTACGAGCTCGAAAGCGAGCTGGAAAGCAGCGGCAAGACCGAGCTGCTGGAGCTGGTTCGGTCGCTGGCACCGGCCGACATGGACTGCTCCTTCGTGCGGCAGCCGCGCTCGCTGGGGCTGGGGCACGCGGTGCTGTGCGCGCAGCCGATCGTCGGCCACGAGCCGTTCGCCGTGCTGCTGGCCGACGACCTGATGTGGGGCCCGCAGGGCGGCAAGGGCGTGCTGGCCCAGATGGTGGAGGTGTTCCAGCAAACCCAGGCTTCGCTGCTGGCAGTGCAGGAAGTGCCGCTGGAGCACGTGCGCCGCTACGGCATCGTGGCCGGCAAGCCGGCCGGCGAGCGGCTGGTGAAAGTCACGCAGATGGTGGAAAAGCCCACGCCGCAAGATGCGCCGTCACGCCTGGGCGTGGCCGGTCGCTACATCCTGACGCCGGCGGTGTTCGACTGCATCCGCAACCAGCCGCGCGGCAGCGGCGGCGAGATCCAGCTGACGGACGGCATCGCCCAGCTGATCGCCACCGAAGGCGTGCACGCGTACAGCTACTTGGGCAAACGCTACGACTGCGGCAGCAAGCAAGGCTTCCTGCAAGCGACGGTCGAATTCGCCCTGATGCACCCGGAGGTCGGCCCGGCCTTTCGCGAGTACCTGCAGGCGCTCTCGCTGCGCTGACCCGGCGCGCCGGTCAGCGCCGGCGCAGCAGGTGCACGAATTCGTTGCCCAGCGTCTGCTGTTCGACCAATTCGTTGCCGGTCTGCTTGGAAAAGGCCTGAAAGTCGCGCAGCGAGCCGCCGTCGGTCGAGACGACCTTGAGCAGTTGCCCGCTCTGCATGTCCGTCAAGGCCTTCTTGGCCTTCAGGATGGGCAGCGGGCAGTTCAGCCCGCGGGTGTCGATTTCCTTGTCGAATACCATCAGTGTCTCCTCAACGCCTGGTCCAGTCGGTGAATTGCGGCTCGATGCCCCGGCCCCGCAGCCAGTCGGCCAGCGCGTGCCCGGTGCCGGCGGGCCAGCATTTCACCTCGTCGTAGCCGAACAGCTTGTAGTCGACCAGCTCCGGTGACAGCTTCACCTCGCCCTCGCAAAGCGCATGGTAGGCGATGATCACCTGGTTCATGCGCTGGAAATCATAGACCCCCACCAGGTTCAGCTCCTGGACCGACAGGCTGGTCTCCTCGGCGATCTCGCGGGCGATGCCTTCCCGCGGCGTCTCGCCGGCCTCCATGAAGCCGGTGATCAACGCATACATCTTGCCGGCCCAGGCGGCGTTGCGCGCCAGCAGGACCTTGTCGCGATACTGCACGATCGCCGCCAGCACCGGCGTGGGATTGTTCCAGTGGGTCCAGCCGCAGGCGGTGCAGCGCAGGCGCTGCTTTTCGCCGCCATCCTCCATCTGCGCCACCAGTTGCAGCGGCGTGGCGCACTGCGGGCAGAACCGGTACTCGCTCATGAGGGAACCTCCCCCAGGCTGGTCCGCGCGACCTGCGCTCGCCCCCTTCGCAAGCGGAGGGGGCGAGCGCCTTTGCGCGGCCGGGCGGCGCTCACGCCGGAAATACGCCAGTGGACAGGTAGCGGTCGCCGCGGTCGCACACCACGAACACGATGGTGGCGTTCTCGACCTGCTGCGCGACCTGCTGCGCGACCCAGCAGGCTCCCGCAGCGGAGATGCCCGCGAAGATGCCCTCTTCCCGCGCCAGCCGCCGGCACATCTCCTCGGCCTCGTCCTGGCTCACCAGCACCAGTTCGTCCACGGTGGAGGGGTCGTAGATCTTGGGCAGGTACTCCTCGGGCCACTTGCGGATGCCGGGGATGCGCGAGCCCTCGCTGGGCTGGGCGCCGATGATGCGCACCTGGGGGTTCTTCTCCTTGAGGAACCGCGACACGCCGGTGATGGTGCCGGTGGTTCCCATCGCGCTGACGAAGTGCGTGATGCGGCCCGCCGTCTGCTCCCACAGCTCGGGGCCGGTGGTTTCGTAGTGGATGCGCGGGTTGTCGGCGTTGGCGAACTGGTCCAGCACCCGGCCCTTGCCCTCGCGCTGCATGTTCTCGGCCAGGTCGCGCGCGTACTCCATGCCGCCGCTCTTGGGCGTGAGCACCAGCTCCGCACCGAAGGCCTTCATGGTCTGGGCGCGCTCGATCGACAGGTCCTCCGGCATGATCAGCACCATGCGGTAGCCCTTGATGGCGGCGGCCATGGCCAGCGCGATGCCGGTGTTGCCGGAGGTCGCCTCCACCAGCGTGTCGCCCGGCTTGATCTCGCCGCGCTCCTCGGCGCGCTTGATCATCGACAGCGCCGGCCGGTCCTTGACGGAGCCCGCCGGGTTGTTGCCCTCGAGCTTGCCCAGGATGACGTTGCCGCGCGCAACGTTGTCAGCAGCGCCTATGCGCTGCAGCGCCACCAGCGGCGTGCGGCCGATCGCGTCCTCAATGGTCGGATAATGCATGGCGGCACTGTGCCATAATTTCCTGCTTCCTTCTTCCGTGGCCGGAGTGGCGAAATCGGTAGACGCAGCAGACTCAAAATCTGCCGGTGGCAACACCATCCCGGTTCGATTCCGGGCTCCGGCACCATAGCTCTACAGCGATCATTCAGGAGCGGTTTTCCGCATCCTGTTCCGCGTGGGTTGCGCATACTCAGTTGTCGGACGAGATCACGCTGCCATCCAATGTGTTTAGGGCGGCAAACAGCGTGGTCGTCCCGTGGCGTTTGTTCCCGTGGCGTTTTTAATCGTGCGTGACCGTTCCCGCGCGCCCAGCTTTCATTGGCAAGCCGGGCTGCGTGCGATCGAGCGCTTGGATCTGGCTCGTGTGACCCGCGTGGATACGAGAAGGCGCGCCGCTCACTTCACTTTGGCTTCAGCTTGCTGATGATCCCCTTGTACTTCGTTACTTCGCTCTGGAGGTGGGCTCGGAACTGCTCTGGCGGCTTGTACGTGGCCTCGGTTCCGGCCACCGCGAGCCGTTCATTGATCGACGGCTCCGCGACGGTTTTGCGGATCGCCTCCGTCAGCCGCGTCTCCACATCCTTGCTCAGCCCGGCGGGGCCGATGATGCCGAACCAACTGCTCACGTCGTAGCCCGGGAACCCGTGCTCCGCTACGGTTGGAATGTTCGGCAGCTCGGGGGAGCGCTGGGCCGAGAGCGTTGCGTACATCTTGGCCTTCCCCGTGTCCACAAGCGGCTTTGCGCTGCGGAGCACGGTGATCAACAGGTCAATCTGGCCGCCCATCAAGTCTTGCGTGGCAGGCGCGAGCCCTTTGTACGGAATGTCGACGATCTGCGCGCCGGAAAGCTGACTCAGCCACGCCAGCCCGATGGAGAATGGGTTCCCCGGCCCCAGCGTGCCCAGCGAAAGCTGACCGGGCTGGCTCTTTGCCTGCGCGAGCACCGCCTTGAAGTCGGCGGCGGGCAGGTTGGGCCGGCCGATGATCACCAGTGGGAGCGTGCCCCACTGGGCGATGAGAGAAAAGTCCTTGAAGGTTTCGTAGGGGAGCTTGGCAGTGCCCAGGATTGCTTCCCCCTGCGGTGTAGAGGTCAGCACGTGGTTGATCGCGAAGGCGTTTTCGACCATGCCGATGGTGTAGCCGTCCGCAGGCGCACGCTGAACCGTGCTGGTAGCGATCATCGTGCTCGCACCACCCCGGTTCTCAATGATCACCGGCTGGCCCAACTGGGCCGACATTCCTTCGGCAAGCACCCGCGCTGCCGCATCCGCGGGGCCACCCGCGGGGAATGGGACGATCAACTTCAGCGGCTTGTTGGGGAAAGCTTGACTCCAACTGACCACCGGTAGCGCCATTGCGCCAAGCGCCAACAGCAAGCTGTTCACGGTCCGTTTTTTCATCTTGTCTCCTGGGGTTGAATGGGCGGCATTACTCTGCGTTTACGGTCGCGATGTCGAAGCCGGCCAAGCGCTTGTACTGCTCGGCGATGGCCAGCCGATCGGCATAGGGAATCACCTGTTCGATGTCGTCGAAACCCCGCGGCGCCAGATCGTCCGCCAGCTTCATCACGCGCTCCGGGCCGCTCTCGCGGTTAGCCAGGACGACCGCCGCGGTCGCCGGGCGGCGCTCGTTCTCGTACCGCGCCAGCGCTCTTTCCACGTCCGGTTCCACCAACAAGGCATTGGTGATCGCCTCGGCATCCAGGATCGCCTGAGACGCACCGTTGGATCCCATGGGATACATCGGGTGGGCGGCGTCGCCCAGCAAGGTGGCGCGGCCGTCCGTCCAGGAGGCGAACGGTTCACGATCCATCAACGGGTACTCGTAGACCGTGGTCGCCTTCGAGATCAATCCTGGAATGTCAAGCCAGTCAAACTTCCAATCCTGAAAGTATTTGAGGACGGTCTGCATGTCAGCGCGCTGCGTCCAATTCTCGCGCTTGTAGGGGGAGGGGCCGCCGATGCGGATGTCGGCGATCCAATTCACCAGCGACCGGCCTTGCTCGGCGGTCTTGATGGAGATGGGATAACAGACGAACTTGTGCGGTGGTGTACCGGCCATGATCATGGCCTTGCCTCCCAGGAAGGGCTCCATCTCGGTGGTTGCGCGCCACATGACGGTACCACTCCACACCGGGGGCCCTTCCTCTGGGTGGATGCGCTCGCGCACAGTTGAATGAATGCCGTCGGCGCCAATCAAGACGTCTGCCTTCACTTCGACGATTCGCTGGCTGGCCGTGTCGCGGAACTGCGCCACGATGCCGTCTGCCCCAGTCTCGTAATTCTCGAAGTGGTGGCCGGTCTTCACGTTCTGCTCGCCCAGCCGCGCAAGCGCCGTCCTGTGCAGGATCACCTGCAGCTCACCGCGGTGAATAGAGAACTGCGGCCATTGATAGCCCGCGGCCAAGCCTCGCGGTTCGGTCCAGATCTGCTGCCCGAACTTGCTAAAAAAGGTCAGACTCTCCGTGGGAATGGCCACGTCATACAAGTCCTGCAACACGCCGATCTTTGCGAGGCGCTTGACTGCGTGCGGCAGCAGATTAATGCCGACGCCCGCCGGCTTCACCTCTGATACGGATTCGAACACCTGCACTTGCATGCCGGCGTCGTGGAGCATCAGGGCAGTGGTCAGGCCGCCGATGCCGCCGCCTACGATGGCTACTTTCATGGTCTCCCCTTTTTCGAACGCTGCGTGAGAATTGACTTGTATATTCTGGCATCGATTATGGTTAGTACAATCAGGGGTAGCCCCTTAACCGGAAAGTAGCTCTTGAGCGAAGTCAACGAGAACGGGCGTACGATCGATGCGCCTGGAATTCAGTCCATCGAGGTCGGCGCTGACATCCTGCGGGCGCTAGCCGATGCAGGCGGCCCTGTCGCGCTGACGCGGTTGGCACAACTCGCAGGTATGGAGCCAAGCAAGGCACGGCGCTACCTGGTCAGCTTCCTCCGATGCGGACTGGTAGACCAAGATGAGCGCACCGGCCACTATCTTTTCGGATCCCTCGCATTCCGCATCGGGGTCGCATCCTTTAACACGCGGGATCCCATTCGGCTGGGTGCTCGGGCGCTGGTGGCGTTGCGCGACGCCACAGGCGAAACGTCGATGCTGTCAGTCTGGGGCGGGACAGGGCCGACGATCGTGGCTTTGGAGGAAAGCGGTCATGCCGTGATGCTGATTGCCCGCATCGGCGCCATGCTTCCCATGCTGTCCAGCGCAACAGGGCAGGTGTTCGCGGCTTTCATGGAACATCCCGCTGTACTCGCATCGGTAGAAAGTGAATGGATGAGTGCGGCACCCGCCCGACGCCGCCAGATCCTGGGTCGGCACGACGACGTCCAAGCATTGCTCGCGGCCGTGCGCAGCGCCTGCTTCGCAGAGGTCCAGGATCAGGTGCAGTCCGGAATCCATGGGTTCAGCGCTCCTGTGTTTTCGCACAAGGGAAAGCTTGCAGCGGCGGTCACGCTGATCACCCGCAGCGGCGCGGACAGCCAGCGCAAGGCGCGGCAGCTCACGCAGGAGGTCGGCCGCCGGTCGGCAGTGTTGTCGCAGGAGCTGGGGCATATAGGGAAAGTCGCCTAGCCAGCTGCTGCTGCACTCGTCCGAGGCGGTCACCCACCGCAGATTTGGCTGCAGGCGCATGGCAACTAAAGCTTGCATGCACTCGCCTTCTGCAATAAAGTGCGCACTCTCTGTCACAAAGTGTTCCCGGCCCGACCGGTGGGTGCACGCAGTCAAAGGAATCCCGTTGTGCTTTCACTGAGTCCCTTGCTGGCCGTGGCTGCGACGTTGATCGTCGCGCTGCTGGTGGCTCAGGCGCTGGTGCTGAGCGCCCACAAACACGGCCACCTGACGATGGACCTGCCCAGTGGCGTGCAGAAGTTCCATTTCGACCCGACCCCGCGGGTGGGTGGCGTCGCCATCTACCTGGCGGTTGCGGCCGCCTGGGGCCTGCTGCCCGGCGAAGCCGAGCGCAAGTTGCTGGCCACCGTACTGCTGGCGGGCATGCCCGCGCTGGCCGTCGGCCTGATCGAGGACGTGACCAAGCGGGTCGCCGTGCGCACCCGCCTGCTGGTGACCATGGGCAGCGGCGCCGTGGCCGTGGTGCTGACCGGCATTGGGCTGACGCGGATCGACCTGCCGGCGGCCGACTTGCTGCTGGCCATCTGGCCGATCGCAGTGCTGTTCACGGCTTTCGCGGTCGGGGGCGTGGCCAACGCGGTGAACATCATCGACGGCTTCCACGGGCTGGCCAGCGGCACCGTCATCATCTCCAGCCTGGCGCTCGCGGCGATCGCCCAAGCGGTCGGCGACGCGCCCTTGGCCGTCGCCGGCATCGTGCTGGCCGCTGCCATGGGGGGTTTCTGGCTGGTCAATTTCCCCTGGGGCAAGTTGTTCCTGGGCGACGGTGGCGCCTATTTTTCCGGCTTTGCGCTGGCCTGGCTGTCGGTCGAACTGCTGGCACGCAATCCCGGCGTGTCGCCGTGGGCGAGCGTGCTGCTGTGCGGCTACCCCACCATCGAAGTGCTCTACAGCGTGATCCGCCGCAGCAAGGTCCGGCAATCGCCGGGCATGGCCGACCGCCACCACCTGCACAGCCTGGTCGCCACGCAGCTGATCTACCCCCGGCTGGCCCGGCTGAACGCCAACCTGCGCAACGCAGCCGTGTCCGTGGTGATGTGGTTCTGTGCCCTGGTTCCCGTGGTGCCGGCCGTGCTGTTCTTTGACCAGCCGCAATTGCTGCTGGCGGCGCTGGCGGGTTGCATGCTCTGCTATCACTTGCTGTACCGCTGGGTGGCTGCTTCCGGCAAGCCCGCCGTTGCAGGCAACGCCGACGCCCGCACCTGAATTGACGGCGGCTGAATTGAAAAAAAGGGGCTCGAGGGCCCCTTTTCTCTGCGTCACGCAAGAAAGCGCGCTCAGCGGCCCGCGCGGATTTCGAATTCCTCGATCTTGCGACCCTGCTTGAGCGCTTCGGCGACCCATTGCGGCTTGCGCCCGCGCCCACCCGACCAGGTTTCTCCGTTCGGTCCGCGGTATTTGGCCGCGCTGGGCGTGGCCTTGGGGCGCACGCCGCGCGGAGCGCCGCGGGCCAGGCCCAGGTCTTCCGCGCTCAGGCCGTAAGCCCGGATCTTTTCCTTGATGTCGGAAATCGTGTCCGCAATCTCCTTGTCACGCATCTTCTCCGCTTCGGCCAGCAGTTTTTCGGCCTGCTCGCGCAATTCCAGGTAGGTCGCCATAGCACTCGTCCTCAAGTCGTTTTACGTGTCGCCATTATGCAAACAATTCGCATCCGGGTTCGCACCGGCATTGCCGTGAATGGTCGCCAATTGCAATCGCGCAATTGAGCCGACCCAGATTTGGTGCGCTATCCCATGGCCCCTTCGGTTGCGGACCCGCGGCCTTTGGCGCATTCTTGGGGCAACCACTACCGAGGATCCGCCATGGCCCTCCTTCGCTTGGCCCGCCGGCCCGCCGCCTTGCTGCTGCTGTGGCTCGGAGCTGTCTGCGGGGCGCCCGCGGCGACCGCGCAGCCCGGTTACCAGGCCATGATCGACGCGCTCACCCGCGCCAACGAGGCGGTGGTTGGCATCGAGGTGACTGCGGCGGATGGCGCCCGTTCGGCAGAGACGCTGGGACGCCAGCGCAGCGGTTCGGGCGTGGTGATCGGCCCGGACGGCCTGATCCTGACGATCGGCTACCTGGTGCTGGAGGCGGACGCGATCCAGGTCGTCACCCACGACCACCGCCGGCTGCCGGCGCGGGCGGTGGCGCACGATCTGGCCACCGGCTTCGGCCTGATCCGTCCGCTGCTGCCGCTGCGCGGGATCAGCCCCGTGGCGCTGGGGGCGACCGCGCCGCTGGAGCCGGGCGAGGCGTTGCTGGCGGCGGTCGGCGGCGAGGACGGCAGCATCGCCATGACGCAGCTGGTGAGCCGTCGGCCGTTTTCGGGCTATTGGGAATACCACATCGAGTCGGCCCTGTTCACCAGCCCGCCGCTGCGCAACCACAGCGGCGCGCCGCTGTTCAACCAGCGCGGCGAACTGCTTGGCATCGGCAGCCTGTTCGTCGGCGACGCCCTGGGCGGCGACGGTCGTCTGCCGGGCAACATGTTCGTGCCGGTCGACCTGCTCAAGCCGATCCTGGCGGAGCTGCAGCAGACCGGCAGCACCCGCAGCAGCCACCGGCCCTGGCTGGGACTGAGCTCGGCGGAGCAAAGCGGGCGCCTGCATGTCGTGCGTGTCAACCGCGAAGGCCCGGCGCATGCCGCGGGCCTGGTGCCGGGCGACGTGGTGCTGGCGATCGACGGCGCGCCGGTGAGCACCCTGGAGGCCTTCTACAAGAAGCTGTGGTCGCGCGCCAACCCCGACGACGAGGTGCAGCTGACCATCCTGAAGGGGTCGGAGATCCGGCAGCTCACGCTCAAGGGCGTCGACCGCATGACCACCTTGCGGCGGCCCGCCGGCATCTGAAGGCTGGCACCGATCAGGCCGCGTCCCGGGGCGCTTGCAGGCCTTCCTTGGGCGTCGGGAACAGCAGCCGCACCCGCAGTTCGTGCTTGATGCGGGCGTTGTCCAGGCGGCGCGACTCGCCCATGAAGCTCAGAAGCACCAGCGGCAGCCGGTCCTGCGCCGTGTCGCGCGCGATCCTGGGCGGCGGCGCCAGGCCGTACAGGCCGGCGGCCAGGTCGAAATACTCGCCCATCTTCAGCCGGCTGTCGTCGCTGGCGTTGTACACCCGCTGCGGGCGGCCCCTCCAGAGCGCGGCGACGACCATCCGCGCCAGGTCGTCGGCGTGCACGTGGTTGGTGTAGACGTCGTCCTCGGCGCGCAGCACCGGCGTGCCCTTGAGCAGGCGCTCGCGCGGCGTGCCGCCGGCGCGGTCCGCCGCGTAGATCCCCGGGATGCGCAGGATGCTGGCGCGCGCGCCGGTGCCGCGGCCGAAGAAGCGCACCTGGCGCTCGGCATCCAGCCGGCGTTGCGCCCGCGGCGTCTGCGGCCGCGGCAGCCGGTTTTCGCCCACCAGCGCACCCTGGCAATCGCCATAGACGCCGCTGGTGGAGGCATAGACCAGCGCGAACGGAGGCGAGCGCAGGCGCAGGGCGCGCAGCAACGCCTGGCTGCGCAGGTCGCGCCACCAGCAGCCGCCAAGATCGGCCCCTGGCGGCGCCAGGTGCACAACGCGCTCGGCCAGGCCGGCCAGCCGCGCCAGCGAGCGCGGTGCATCCAGGTTGCCCTGCAGCGGCGTGATGCCGCGCGAGCGCAGCTGGCCTACCCGCCCAGGGCTCGACGTCAAGGCGATCACCCGCACGCGCGGGCCCAGTTGCCGCGCGACGCGCAGGCCGACGTCGCCGCAGCCGATCACCAGCACGCGCGGGCGGCGAAAGCGGCTGGGCAAGGCGCCGAGGGGGTTCTGGATTGAGGGCAAAATCGGGAAGACAGCGAACAGACCGAAGATCTCAGAGGATACCGAAAGCAATGACAGCCGCCACGGCCCCCGGCCCCTTCCAGATCACGGTACAACCGAGCGGCCGTGCCTTCAGCGCCACGGAGGGGGAAGCGATCCTGGCGGCCGCGATCCGGCAAGGCATCGGCCTGCCCTATGGCTGCAAGGACGGCGCCTGCGGCTCCTGCAAGTGCCGCAAGCTCGAAGGCACGGTGGTGCACGGCACGCACCAGGCCAAGGCGCTGTCGACGCAGGAGGAGGCCGAGGGCCTGATCCTCACCTGCTGCGCCGTGCCGCAGAGCGACCTGGTGCTGGAGTCGCGCCAGGTCACCGATGAAAGCGCCTTCCCGATCCGCAAGATGCCCTCGCGCGTGACCAGCATGCAGAAGGTCTCGCACGACGTGATGATCGTGCGGCTGCAGCTGCCGGCCAACGACACGATGCGCTACCACGCCGGCCAGTACGTCGAGTTCATCCTGCGGGACGGGGCGCGCCGCAGTTATTCGATGGCCAACGCGCCGCATCACGGGCCCGGCATCGAGCTGCACATCCGGCACATGCCGGGCGGCAAGTTCACCGAGCACGTGTTCACCGGCATGAAGGAAAAGGAGATCCTGCGCATCGAGGGCCCGTTCGGCAGCTTCTACCTGCGCGAGGACTCCGGCAAGCCGATGGTGCTGCTGGCCTCGGGCACCGGCTTCGCGCCGATCAAGGCCCTGATCGAGCAGCTGCAGTTCAAGGGCAGCCAGCGGCCGGCCACCCTGTACTGGGGCGGCCGCAGGCCGTCGGACCTTTACATGAACGCCTGGGTCCAGGAGCAGCTGGCCAAGCTGCCGAACCTGCGCTATGTGCCGGTCGTGTCGAACGCGTTGCCAGAAGACAATTGGACGGGCCGCACCGGTTTTGTTCACAACGCGGTGCTGGAAGATTTCCCAGATCTGTCGGGCCATCAGGTGTATGCATGCGGGGCGCCGGTGGTGGTCGATTCCGCCCGGTCCGACTATTGCGCCCGGGCGCGCCTGCCGGCGGAGGAATTTTTCGCGGACTCGTTCACTTCCGAGGCGGACAAGCATTGAAACGGATCGAGGCTTCCCCTGGAAGATCACCGAGATCAGCGAGATTTCCCTACAATCGCCGTTTTGGGGGTTGTATGTCTCCGTTCTTGAATCGTCTTGCGTTCGCGGGGGCGTTGCTGGCAGTTGCGACGGGGAGCCTGGCCCAGCGGCCGCCCCAGAGCTACCTGACCTCCCCCGACGGGGTTTTTCGCCCCGCGGCTTCCGAACAGCCTGCCGCCGCCACGCCCCAGTCGCCGGCGCGCGCCACCAGCGGAGCCGCCCAGCAGCCCGCTGCGGCCGGCCCGGCCCAGGGCGCGGGCCTGGGCATGGAATATCGCGTCGGCGCGAACGACCTGCTCGAAATCGAGGTGCTCAACCTCGAAAACGGCAAGCGCACGGTGCGGGTCAATGCCGCCGGTTTCGTCACGCTGCCCCTGATCGGCCCCGTCACCGTCATCGGGCTCACGCAGCAGCAGGTCGAGGCCCACGTGGGCAGCCTGTACGGCCAGAAATACCTGCAGGACCCGCAGGTGTCCGTCTTCATCCGCGAATTCACCACCCAGCGCATCACCATCGACGGCGCGGTGTCCAAGCCGGGCATCTACCCCATCGTGGGCCAGATGACGCTGCTGCGGGCGCTGGCGCTGGCCGGCGGCTTTGGCCAGATCGCCAATTCCACGGAAGTCAAGATCTTCCGCCAGGGCGACAAAGGCGAGCGGCAAGTGGCGACGTTCGACATCGAACGCATCCGCGCCGGCACGCACGAAGACCCGGCGATCCGCGGCGACGACGTGATCGTGGTCCAGCGGGATGCCACCCGGGCCCTGTTGAAGGATTCGATCTTCCGCGACATCATCGACTCGATCAATCCGTTCTCCGTCCTGAGCCGTTAAGCTCGACTGACCTGCGGCGGGCCCACGGTCCCGAGGCAGCAGTTCCAACTCCAAGAATTCCTGTCCATGTCCGCCTCCGATCTTTCACGTGATGATGCATCGGGTTTTGCGCCCACCGTTGCCAATGAGCTGGCGCTGCGCCAGGCATTCCAGATGCAGGCCGGCGCGCTGGCGCGGCACGAGGAAGAGCAGGCCGGCGACGACTCCCTGACGCTGACGGACATCGGCCGCATCGTCCTGAAGCACAAGTGGACGCTGCTGCTGGTCGTGCTGCTGGCCTGCGCCGTGGCGGCGGTCCGCACCTTCCTGAGCACGCCGGTGTACCGCTCCAGCGTGATCCTGCAGATCGACGCCGCATCGCCGCGCGTGGTGCGCTTCGAAAAGGATCCCGAACAGGAGCGTGGCGGCGACGACGCCGCCTCGATGCGCACCCAGCAGGAACTGCTCAAGAGCCGCTCGCTGGCCGAGCGCGTGATCGACGAACTGCGGCTGGACAACTCGACGCCCTCGGGCCAGGCCGCGCTCGCCCTGGCGCCCGCCCGCCAGCTCGGCGAGGACGCAGCCGCCGCGGCGCAGCAGCCGGGCCAGCGCGACTACCTGGACCGGCTGATCGCCGGCTACCAGAAGATGATGAACCCGAGCACCCGCAACGTCGAAGTGCTCGGCCGGGAAGCGGTCGTTCAGCGCTTCCTCAACTCGGTGACAGTGGAGCCGGTGCGCGGATCGCGGCTGGTGACGCTGCATGTCGATAACACCGACCCGAACCTGGCTGCCCGCATCGCCAACACCACGGTGCAGTCATTCATCGCGATGGGGATGGAAAGGCGGCTGGAGGCGTCCTCCTATGCCAAGAAATTTCTCGAGGAACAGATCAAGCAGATGAAGGCGCGGCTGGAGGAGTCGGAGCGGCGGCTGAACAGCTACGCCCAGGCCAACCAGATCCTGACCCTGGACGAGAAGACCAGCGCCATCAACACCACCTACACCGACTATGCGGCGGCGTTGTCCAAGGCGGAGCAGGAGCGCATCAAGGCCGAAGCGGTGGCCTCCGAGATGCGGCGCAACCCGGCGGCCGCATCCGCGGTGGCGGAAAACAAGAGCATCCAGGCGTTCCGGGAGCGCCGGGCCAAGCTGGAGATCGAATACCAGGAGAACCTGCGCCTGTACAAGCCCGAGTTCCCCAAGATGCAGCAGATCAAGGCGCAGATCGTCGAGATCGAATCGCAGATCACGAACGAAGTGCAGGGCGTGGCGGCCACGCTGCAGGCGCAGTACGACTCCGCGCTGCGCCAGGAAGCCCTGCTGCGCGAAAAGCTGGCGCAAACGCGCAAGCAGGTGCTGACCACGCAAGACCACGGCATCGACCTGAACCTGCTGCGGCGCGAGGTCGACACCAACCGCCAGCTGTACGACAGCCTGCTGCAGCGGTTCAAGGAGCTGGGGATCTCCGGCAACGTCGTGAGCAACAACATCTCCGTGGTCGACGCCGCGGAGCCGTCTCTGTTCCCGTTCAAGCCCAGCCTGATGCGCAACCTGCTGATCGGCCTGATCGCCGGCATGCTGCTCGGGACGGCGATCGTGGTGGCCTTGGAGGTGCTGGACGATTCGATCAAATATCCAGACGAAGTGGAGCGCGTGCTGGGCCTGCCGCTCATGGGGATCATTCCCAAGCTCAAGGGCAAGAAGCGCGCCGTGGCGATGGAGGTGCACGAAGATCCGCGCTCCGCCATTGCCGAGGCCTACCGCTCGGTACGCACGGCGCTGCAGTTCTCCACCACCGACGGGGCCCCCAAGCGCCTGGTGATCACCAGCACGACGCGCAACGAAGGCAAGAGCACGACATCGCTGGCGCTGGCGATCAACTTCGCCCAGATGGGCCAGCGGGTGGTGCTGATCGACGCCGACATGCGCAACCCCACCATCCACAAGATGCTGGGCATCCCCAACGACTTCGGCCTGTCGAACCTGCTGTCCAGCGATACCCGCGTCGACCGCTTGCTGACGCCGACCGTCGTCCCCAACCTCTCCGTGCTGCCCGCGGGCCCGGTGCCGCCCAACCCGGTCGACCTGCTGACCGGCCCCAAGCTGCTGCTGCTGCTGGACCTCACCGCGGCGCTGGGTATCGATTACGTGATCGTCGACGCCCCGCCGATGCTCGGGCTGGCTGATTCGATCGTGCTCGGCAACCAGCTGCAGAACGTGTTGTTCGTGGTCCAGGCCGGTTCGACCCGCAAGTCGCTGATCAAGGCCGCGTTGCGCCGCCTGCGCCAGGGCGGCCTGGTGCCGCGTGGCGTCGTCCTCACCCAGGCCCTGAACAACGCGATGCCGGTGGACTACGAGTCGTACTATGGCTACGGACCCACCGGTGCTTCGGCCGAGCACACGGCCCTGGCGCGGCCCCAGTAAGGGGCGGACCGGCAGATGACCGAGTCAGCAGAGCCGATCAGTCCGACCTCCCAGGCACTGCACGCGGCCTTGCTCGACTACTTCGCCGCGCCCGGCAGCCACCAGCTGGGGCTGCGGCAGCCGGCGCTGCTGTTCGGCTCGATCCGCGAAATCCTCCAGATCGCCGCCGGGCGTGGCGTGCCGGCAGGCAGGCCACGCCCGGGCAGCCCCACCTTGCGCGAGGCGGCTGCCTTCTTCCTGCGGGCCGGGCTGCTGTACCCGGGGGCGGACCACTATGCGGTGCTCGGCTTGCCGCCCAAGGGCCAACCGGTGGAGCTGAAGGAGCGTTACCGGCTGTTGATGCGGCTGATCCACCCGGACTTCGCGGCGAGCGACGCTCCGCCCTGGCCCGCGGACGCCGCCGTCCGGGTGAACCGCGCCTATGAAGTGCTCTCGTCGCCGGTGCTGCGCAGGGACTACGACGACCAGCTGGCCGCCTTGCCATCGCAGCGACCTGGCCCCGTTGCCGGCGCCGAGGCGCGCAAGGCCGCACCCGCCTCCGTGCATTCCTTGCCGGACGAAGGCGTGCGCTTGAACCGCAAGGCGGCCTGGACGATCGCGGCGGGCGCGGGAGCCCTCGCGCTTTTGATACTGTCACCGCGCGACGAACCGGGCGAGCTGGTGCAGAAGCTCGAAGTGGCGGCCATGCAGTCACGCCAGGGCGCCGACGACCGCAAGGCGCAGCCGGCGCTGGAGTCCGCGGCCCAGCCGATCCGCAGGGAAGGCCTGTCGGCTTCCAGCGTGGCCCCGGTCGTGGCGGCGCCTGCCCGGCCCCGGCAACCGGCGCCGGCGGTCGCCAGCCCGGGGCCCGTGCGCCAGCCGGCTTCCCGCCCGCTTCCACTCCCCCCGGCGGCCACGGTCCGCAGCGCCGTTCCCAATACGCGCGGTGTCGCCATCACGGCGCCCCCGCCGGCGATTCTTCCGCCGTCCCGCCCCTTCGTCGCGCCGGCGCGGGCGCCGGGCGCGGCTGCGGCGCCCCACCCCGCATTGGC
>NZ_JAQGLS010000329.1 GCF_028292805.1 Ramlibacter sp.
GTAACTGACCGACAACGACAACTTCATGTACTCCAACCTCACCTAGCAGGTGCGAGTCATCGTGTAGGTGGTGACGGCCGTGGCCAACGGCAACCTGACGCAGCGACTGACCGTGCAGGCCAAGGGCGAAGTGGCTGCGCTGGCCGACACCATCAACGGCATGACGGACACGCTGGCGACGTTCGCCGACCAGGTGTCGAACGTGGCGCGCGAAGTGGGCGTGGACGGACGACTCGGCGGCCAGGCCAACGTGCCGGGCGCCGCCGGTACCTGGAAGGACCTGACCGGCAACGTGAACCTGCTGGCGGCCAACCTGACGACCCAGGTGCGCGCGATCGCCGAAGTGGCGACGGCGGTGACCAAGGGCGACCTGACGCATTCCATCCAGGTCGATGCCAAGGGCGAGGTGTCCGAGCTCAAGGACAACATCAACACGATGATCTCGAACCTGCGCGAGACCACCGAATCCAACCGCGAGCAGGACTGGCTGAAGACCAACCTGGCGCGCTTCACCGGCATGCTGCAGGGCCAGCGCGACCTGAACACCGTGGGCAAGATGCTGCTGTCGGAGCTGACGCCGCTGGTCAACGCGCACCAGGCCAGCATCTACCACCACAGCATCGTGGACGAGGGCGACAGCGAACTGCGACTGCTGGCCACCTATGCCCAGGGCGGCGACATCCGGCTGGCGCAAAGCATCCGCTTGGGCGAAGGCCTGGTCGGCGAATGCGCGCTGCAAAGCAGGCGCATCCTGCTGGCCGACGTGCCCACCGACTACATCGCCATCGGCTCCAGCCTGGGCGCCGCGCACAAGCTGAGCATCGTGGTGCTGCCGGTGCTGTACGAGAACCAGACCAAGGCGGTGATCGAGATCGCCTCGCTGCAGCCGTTCACCACGGTCAACCTGAATTTCCTCGACCAGCTGGCGCTGGGTATCGGGGCGGTGTTCAACACCATCGAAGCGACGATGCGCACCGAGGGCCTGCTCAAGCAGTCGCAGGAACTGACGGTCGAACTGCAGTCGCGCCAGATCGAGCTGCAGCAGACCAACGAGGAGCTGGGCACCAAGGCCCGCTTGCTGGCCGAGCAGAACGCCGAGGTGGAGCGCAAGAACACCGAGGTGGAGCAGGCCCGCCGGGCGCTGGAGGAAAAGGCGTCGGAACTGGCGCTCACCTCCAAGTACAAGTCCGAGTTCCTGGCCAACATGTCGCACGAGCTGCGCACGCCGCTCAACTCGATCCTGATCCTGTCCCAGCAGCTGGCCGAGAACAGCCCGGGCAACCTCTCGCCCAAGCAGGTGGAGTTCTCGCGCAACATCAACTCCTCGGGCAGCGACCTGCTCAACCTGATCAACGACATCCTGGACCTGTCCAAGATCGAGTCGGGCACGGTCACGGTGGACATCGAGGAGATTCCCTTCCACGGCCTGCGCGACAGCCTGGACCGCAACTTCCGCCACGTGGCCGAAGCCAAGAGCCTGCCGTTTCGCATCCGCTTTCGCGACGACCTGCCGCGCGCCATGGACAGCGATCCCAAGCGGCTGCAGCAGATCCTGAAGAACCTGCTGTCGAACGCGGTGAAGTTCACTTCCACCGGCCATGTGGAGGTGCGCGTCGGCCTGGTCGACAGCGGCTGGACCGCCGACCATCCGGTGCTGGGCCAGGCGCAGCACGTGGTCGCCTTCGCGGTGGAAGACACCGGCATCGGCGTCGCCCCCGACAAGCAGCGCCTGATTTTCGAGGCGTTCCAGCAGGCCGACGCCGGCACCTCGCGCAAGTACGGCGGCACCGGGCTGGGGCTGGCGATCAGCCGCGAACTGGCCGTGCTGCTGGGCGGCGAGATCCGGCTGGCCAGCGTGCACGGCCAGGGCAGCACCTTCACGCTGTTCCTGCCGCTGCACTACTCCGGCCCGGACCAGGCCACCGCTGTGCGCAAGGCCAAGTCGCCCGAAACCACGGTGATCACGCTGCCGGTGGCGCGCGAGGAACACATCGCCGACGACCGCGACCTGATCGCGCCGGGCGACCCGGTGCTGCTGGTGATCGAGGACGACCCGCATTACGCACGCATCCTGCTGGGGCTGGCCCGCGACAAGGGCTTTCGCGGCCTGGTCGCCACCAAGGGCGCGGTGGGCCTGTCGCTGGCACGCCAGTACCACCCGTCGGCGATCTCGCTGGACATCTTCCTGCCCGACATGCTGGGCTGGACGGTGCTCAACCAGCTCAAGCTCGATCCGGCGCTGCGCCATATCCCGGTGCAGATCGTCACGCTGGAGGAGGAGCGCCAGCACGGCCTGTCGCACGGCGCCTTCGCCTACCTGATGAAAGAGCCGACCACCGCCGGCTTGGAAACGGCGTTCGACCGCCTGCGCGAGTTCACCATCCCGCGCACCAAGCGGCTGCTGGTGATCGAGGACAACGAGATCGAACGCAACGCGGTGGTCGAACTGCTGGGTCACGACGACATAGCGATCGCCACCGCCGGCAGCGGGGAGGAAGCCCTGGAGGCCTTGCGCGGGCAGCAGTTCGACTGCGTGGTGCTGGACCTGCGGCTGCCCGACATGACCGGCTTCGAGCTGCTGGAGCAGTTGCGGCAAGACCCGGCCCTGGCGGCCGTGCCGGTCGTGGTGTTCACCGGCAAGGACCTGAGCGAAGACGAGCAGGACCGCCTGGCCACCATGTCCAAGAGCATCGTGATCAAGGACGTGCGCTCGCCCGAGCGGCTGCTGGACGAAACGGCGCTGTTCCTGCACCGCGTCGTCACCGAGCTGCCGCTGGCCAAGCAGGCCATGCTGGAGCGGCTGCACGACTCGTCCGAGGTGCTGCAGGGCCGCAAGGTGCTGGTGGTCGACGACGACGCGCGCAACATCTTCGCGCTGACCTCGGTGCTGGAAAACCACGAGGTGGAGGTGCTCAGCGCCACCAATGGCCGGCATGCCATCGACATCATCAAGAGCACCCCGGGGCTGGCGATGGTGCTGATGGACATCATGATGCCGGAGATGGATGGTTACGAAACCATTCGCTAGATCCGTAAGTATCACAACTTCCGCACCTTGCCGATCCTGGCGCTGACCGCCAAAGCCATGAAGGGCGACCGCGAAAAGTGCCTGGAAGCCGGCGCCAGCGACTACATTTCCAAGCCGGTGAACACCGATCAGCTGCTGTCGCTGATGCGGGTGTGGCTGTTCCGGTGAACCGCATGACCCCCTCCGAGCTCAGTGTCAACATCCTGATCGTCGACGACGAGCCCAAGAACCTGACGGTGCTGGAGTCGGTGCTGGACGACCCCAGCTACCGGCTGGTGCGCGCCACTTCCGGCAACGAGGCGCTGCTGGCCCTGATGGCCGACGAATTCGCGGTGCTGGTGCTGGACGTGCGCATGCCCGGCATGACGGGCTTCGAGCTGGCGCAACTGATCAAGGAGCGCAGGAAGACGGCGCGCATCCCGATCATCTTCCTGACCGCCTATTACAACGAAGACCAGCACGTGCTGGAAGGCTACGGCACGGGGGCCGTCGACTACCTGCACAAGCCGGTCAATCCGGCGGTGCTGCGCTCCAAGGTGTCGGTGTTCGCCGAGTTGCACCGGCGCGGCCGCGAAGTCGCCGTTGCCAACCGGCTGCTGCTGGCAGAGGTGGCCGAGCGGCGCCGCGCCGAAGCCCGCCTGAGCGAGCTGAACGCGTCGCTCGACCAGCGCGTGACCGAGCGCACCATGGAGCTGCAGGACAGCCAGGCCCGGCTGATGGACGCCAACCGGCGCAAGGACGAGTTCCTGGCGACGCTGGCGCACGAGCTGCGCAACCCGCTGGCGCCGGTGCGCAACGCGGTGCATTTCCTCAAGATCAAGGGTCCGGGCACCGCCGACGTGCAGTGGGCCTCGGACGTGATCGACCGGCAGATCCAGGCCATGGGCCGGCTGATCGACGACCTGATGGACGTCAGCCGCATCAGCAACGGCCGCATCGAGCTGCAGCCGGAACTGGTGACGCTGGAGACGGTGCTGGCTGACGCCATCGAGACTCTGCAGCCGCAGATCGACGGCGCCGGCCACAAGCTGACGCTGCTGCAGCCGCCGGCGCGGCTGGTGGTGCGGGCGGACCGGGCGCGGCTGGCCCAGGTGTTCATGAACCTGCTGTCCAACGCGGCCAAGTACACCGATCCCGGCGGCCAGATCGAGGTGCGCGTGGTGCGCGAAGGCGGCATGGCCGTGGTGTCGGTGCACGACAGCGGCATCGGCATCGCGCCCGACCGGCTGGAAACGGTGTTCGAGATGTTCTCGCAGGAAGAAGCGGCCCTGTCGCGCTCGCGCGGCGGGTTGGGCATCGGCCTGTCGCTCACCCGCAAGCTGGTGCAGATGCACGGCGGCACCGTCACCGCCGGCAGCGACGGCGCCGGCAAGGGCAGCCAGTTCCTGGTGCGGCTGCCGCTGGCGGAGACCGTCGCCCAAAGCGAGCACGTCGAGTCGCCGGCGCCGCTGGCGCTGGCTCAAAGTGGTCCGCTGCGGATCCTGGTGGCCGACGACAACCGCGACGCGGCCGAAACCCTTGGCATGCTGCTGGAGGTGATGGGCCACGAGGTCAGGCGGGCCTACGACGGCGAGGCGGCGCTGGAAGTGCTGGCCGCGTTCGACCCGCAACTGGTGCTGCTGGACCTGGGCATGCCCAGGCTCAATGGCTACGACACCTGCCGCCGCATCCGCGAGCTCGCCGGCGCCACGGCACGCATGGTGGTGGCCGTGACCGGCTGGGGCCAACCCAGGGACCTGGAGCTGTCGGGCGCCGCGGGCTTTGACGGCCACCTGGTCAAACCGATCAGCCTGGAAGCGCTCAACGGGCTGATCGCGGCGCGCTCGGTCAGCCGCGGCTGAGGCCCGCTGGCCTGGGGCTCGTGGGGTGTGCAAGCTCGCTTGCGCACCGTTGCGGCCTGGGTCGGTGCGCAGCGAAGCTGCACACGCTCCGGGTTCGTTTCAGGCGACCTGTGCCACCTGCGGCGCGTTGGCGGCTTCCGCTGGATCCTCGACCCCGAGCTCGCCACCCAGCGCCAGCAGCAGGTCGGGAATCAGCGCCGACAGCTCGCCGGTCAGGATCGCGACGTTGCCGTCGAAGCCGTCTTCGTCCTTGCCCGGCGCGTCGGTGCCCTCCATCACGACATCGAGCAGCTTGATCTTGCGCACCTGGCCGGCGTCGCCCAGCACGAAGGAAACGCGTTCGTTCCAGGTCATGGCCAGCTGGGTCGGCACCTTGCCGGCCACGATGTGCTGCGCCACCTCGTCGATCTCCAGCGTGTGGCGCGAGTAGCGCACCGACGACTTCTGCTCGTCGGGCATCTTCAGCTCGCAGTCGCGGTCCACCGTGAAGCGCCAGGGTGCCTCGCGGGTGGTGAGCCAGTGCGCCATGGAGACGGCCGGCGAAGTCTGGGTCTGGATCGGCTTGAGGCCCAGGTCGGGACCGCCGCCGGGCAGGTCGACCAGCACCTCGATCAGCGCCGTCACCACGCGGTCGGCGCCCGCCAGGCTGCCGGCATCCACCACCAGCAGGCGATTCACCGGATCGAGCCAGAGCAGCACGGTGCCGCGCTTGCTGAAGGCGCGCGGCAGCAGCTCCTGCAGCACATCTTCCTTGAATTCCTTTTTCAGCTTGGCCGGCACGCGCTCGTTGCCGGTCTCGGTCTTCCACTTCTCGATCTTCTCGTCGACGGCCGACTTGACGGCCGAGGCGGGCACGGCCCGGCGCTCCGTGCACAGCTTGAGCATCAGGTGGCTGCCGACGATCTCGGCCAGGGCCACCCCCTTGTTGCCACGCGGCGGCACCCAGCCGCTGGACTCGGGATCGGTCGCGCCGCAAGGCACGAAGGCGGTCTTTTGCAGGCCCTCCTCGAGCAGCTGCAGCGGCGGCAGCTCGAAATCGTCGGAAATACGGAAGAAACAGGCGCTCTTGAACATGGGCATGGCTCCGGCCGGCCGCCGGAGAAGGGCAAGGAACACTGGGGATGGAGGGCGCACGCAGCTCGTGCGCGACCAGGCGTGGACGCGGCGGTCCGCCTCTGCGAAGACCCGATTCTAAGTGGCGCGGACGGGCGCGGCCAGCTGGTGGCCCGTCCGCCTTGTATCAGCGTGCGCTCTGTCGCTGGCCGTCCACTTCCACTTCCACCCGGCGGTCCGGCTGCAGGCAGGCACGCAGCGCCGTGGTGGGCTGCTCGCCCTTGCAGGCGCCGGCGGCCGTCACCGGCGCGGTCTCGCCCGCGCCGCTGCTGGCCAGCTTGCCGGCCGGAATGCCGGCGCGCACCAGCTGCGCATTGACGGCGTCGGCGCGCTGGCGGGACAGCCGCTCGTTGTAGGCGGTGGCACCCAGGCGGTCGGTGTGGCCGGTGACGCGCACCCGGTCGTACTCGATGTCGCGCAACTGGCCGGCGAAGGCGTCGAGCTCGCGCCCGCCTTCGGGCCGCAGCGTGGCCTGGTCGAAGCCGAACAAGGCATCGGCCGAGAAATGCACCCGCACCGGAACCAGCGGCGCAGCGGGCGCTGGCGGCGCCGGCGGAGGCGGCATCGGCACGAGTGCCGGCGCCGGCGCGGCCGCGGCCACGTACGCTGGCGTGGCCGCGCGCGGTGCCGGCTGGGCGCCACCGAAGCGGTAGACCAGGCCCACGCCGAGCATGTCGATGTCGCCGCGGTTGCCCACGCCGTCCTTGATGCGCAGCCGTTCGTATTCGCCGCGCAGCTCCCAGGCCTCGGACACGCGCCAGGCCAGGCCCGCGCCCAGCTTCAGGCCGGTGTCCTTGGAGCTGCTGCTGCTGGCGCCGTACGGGTTGGTGACGGCGCCGGTGGCGGCGAAGCTGCCGCGGGTGCGGGCATGCGCCACGCCCACGCGTCCCAGCAGGGACAGCCGGTCGGTCAAGGGCAGGGTGCCCACCGCATCCAGGTTCAGGCCCCGCACCTTGACGTCACCGCGCAGGTTGCCCGCCGGCGTGGTCGTGGCGGTGTAGCCCATCTGGCCGAGGTCGAAGAAACCTGCTTCGATGCCGAGCCAGCGGTTCACCTGGTAGCCCCCGAACAGCTTGTAGCCGGTGTCGGTGTCGCGCTGCGAAAAGCTGCTGGTGGCCAGTCCCTGGCCGGCCAGGCCCTGGCGGATGCGGTCTTCGTCGATGCTGGCCGCCGTGCGGCCCACGGCCGCGCCGCCGTACCAGCCGGCGCCCTGTGCGAGTGCGGGCCCGGCCAGGGCCGCGGCTGCCATGCAGCCGAGTGCGGCCGTCTTTCTTGCGCTGATCATGTGTTGGCTTTCGTGGTGGCCGCTCAGGGCGCGGGCACGTTGATGACGGTGTTGACCACGGTCACGGACGCGCCCAGCGAGAGCGCGCGGCCGTTCAGCCTGGTGACGGCGCGCGCGCCCGCCGTCGAAAAGGCGGCGCCGGCCTGGGTCACGATGGTTCCCACCATGGTGCCGCCGCCGCCGGCGTTGACGGTAGCTGCCGTGCCGACTTGCCAGTACACGTTCTTGGCCTGGGCGCCGTTGGTCAGGATCACGCTGCTGGGGAAGGCGGCGCCGGGGCCGCCGACCGTCAGCGTCTGCGCCATCTGGAACACCCAGGTGGCGTTGGCATTGCCTTGCGCGTCCAGCGTCAGGTTGCCGCCCTGGATCATGAAGGTGCCGGCGGCCGCGGTGTAGGTGCCGGGCGCGAGCGTCAGGTTGGCCAGGTTGCCGGCGCCCGGATCGGGGCCGCCGGGCATTGCGACCAGCTGGTTGTAGGCAGCCAGCGTGTCGGCGCGGGCCTGCGTCGCGGCCGCCATGGTCACGGCCGTTCCTTCGCTCGGGCAAGCGACGGTGGGCGGCGGCGGCGCGGTGTAGATCAGGCCGTTGACGGCGCCCCGGTTCAGCGGCGTCTCGGTGTAGGTGCAGCCCGGGCCGGCGTCGTGGAAGCCGGTGATCTTGGTGGAGACGGCGGTGGTGCCGACGTCGCCGTTGATCACGGTCAGGATGCCCTGGTTGGTCGCGCCGGCCGAGCCGCCGAAGATGCCGAAGGTGGCGGCGCTGGCCAGCGGGATCAGTGGGGCCGGCGGCGGCGCCGCGCAGTTGATGGCCGTGAAGCCGAAGGTGAAGTCGGCATCCATGCCGTTACCTGGGACCGTCAGGTCGCGCACGCCGGCGGCACCGCCGCGCAGGCGGGCCACGTAGGAGCCGGGCACCAGCGGCGCCTGCGGCGTGAAGGTGGCGATGCGGCCGGTGGTGGCGTCCAGCAGCACGGATGCGGGCACGACGTTGGCGCCCGCCGGACCCGTGACGCTGAAGGTCTGCGCGCTGATCGTGGCCGGGTCCATGCGCAGGCCGGAAGGCACGCGGAAGGTGGCATTGACAGCCGCGTCCAGGCAGACATTGGCGGCGCCGGCCGCCGGGTTGGTCGACCGCACCGTCACGTCGGCGGCGGGCGCCGGGCCGGTCGTGGTGAAGGTCCACACGTAGTTGCTGGCCGCGGGCAGGGCTGCCTGGTTGCCGCCAAGCGCGTTGCCGGACAGATCGGTGGCCGCGGTGGTGACGGTGGCGGTGTAGACGCTGCCGGTGGGCAGCGGCGCATCGGGCGTGAAGATCGCCGTGCGGTTGCCCACCACGTAGGTGACGTCGCCTCCAGGCGCCTCGCAAGGCGCGGCGCAGGCCAGCTTGAAGCTGGCGCGGGACAGGCTGGACGGCGCCATGTCTTCGCTGAAGGTCGCGGTCACCGCCGTGTTGGCCGGCACGCCGGGGGTGGGGCCGGGCGTGCTGGTGGCGGGCACGGTGAGCGTCACGCGCGGGCGGGTGTTGTCGGACGCGATACCGGTGGTGAAGCGCCACACATAGGGCGCGGCCATGGCCAGCCCGCTGGTGTCGCTGCGCGCCCCGCTGATGGTGGCGGTGTAGACCGTCAGCGGCTCCAGCAGGGTGCCGGCCGGCAGCGCCAAGCTCGCGACGCGGCGCGAGCCATCCAGGCTGGTGGTGCCGGTGGGGCTCACGCACGGTGCCGCGCAGGTGAGGGTGAAGCTGGCGTTGCCGGTCAGCGGCGCCATCCGTTCGCTGAAGTCGGCCGTGACCTGCTTCAGGTTGCGGGCGACGCCGGCGGCGCCGTTCACCGGTGCCACCGCGGTGACGGTGGGCGGGGTGTCAAAGCCCAGGATCGGGTCGCGTCCGCCGCCACCGCCACCGCCGCCGCAGCCGGCCAGGGCCGCGCCCAGGAAAGCCGCGGCCAGCCAGGGCCGCAGGTGGCCCATCGTTGTTCTGTTCATGTGAAATATCCTTCGAAGCTCCGGCGAGCATGCGACGAACGGTCCGCTCAGTCTGTACGCTGGCGTGCAAAGTCTGAAATACCTTGGGCGCGAGTGCGAGGGCCAGCGGCTCGGTAGACTGCGGCCGGTGCAGCAGCAGTTCCTCGTTTCTCCCATTTCACCCGTGCCCGACGGCCTGCCGGCGCCGCGCCGCTACTGGGCGATGGCGGCCATCATCCTGGGCATCACGCTGTCGGTGCTCGACTCCACCATCGTCAACCTGGCGTTGCCCGACATCGCGCGCGATTTCGGCGCCTCGCCGTCCGCGGCCATCTGGGTCGTCAACGCCTACCAGCTGGCCACGCTGGGCCTGCTGCTGCCTTGCGCCTACGTGGGTGACCGGCTCGGCTACCGGCGCGTGTACCTGGGCGGCCTGGCGATCTTCCTGCTCGCGTCGCTGGCCTGCGTGGTCGCGACCTCGCTGCCCATGCTGGCGGGGGCCAGGGCCGTCCAGGGGATCGGCGCGGCCGGCATGCTGGCGGTGAACACCGCCCTGGTGCGCCTGACTTATCCGAGCCACATGCTTGGCCGGGCCATCGCGCTCAACTCGGTGGTGGTTGCCACGGCCTCGGTGGCCGGCCCAACCGTCGCTGCCCTGGTGCTGGCGATCGCCTCCTGGCCCTGGCTGTTCCTGATCCAGCTGCCGCTGGGGCTGCTGGTGCTGCTGCTCGGACGCAGCGCCTTGCCGGCCAACACCGTTCCCTCCACGGCGGGGCGACTGGCGCCGCTCGACCTGGTGCTGAACGTCATGATGTTCTCGCTGGTGTTCCTGGGGGCCGATGCGCTCGGCGCCCGCTCCGGCGGCGCACCCGACGCCCGGGCCTGGATCGTCGCCATGGCCCTGATCGGCGCCGGCGTGCTGGTGGGCTGGTTCTACCTGCGGCGGCAGCGCCGGCTGGCCGTGCCGCTGTTCCCGATCGATCTGCTGCGCATTCGCGTGTTCGGGCTGTCCATGTGCACCTCGGTCACGGCCTTCTCGGCGCAGACGCTGGCCTTTGTCGCCTTGCCGTTCCTGCTGCTGGAGACCCAGGGTCGCAGCCACCTGGAGGCCGGCCTGCTGATCACGGCCTGGCCGGCCGCAACGGTGCTCGCGGCGCCCATTGCCGGCCGGCTGATCGCCCGCTTTCACGGCGGCCTGCTGGGCGGCATCGGGCTGGCCGTCATGGCCATCGGGATGACGGCGCTGGCGCTCGCGCCGGCGCATCCGACCGCTTGGGATCTGGCCTGGCGGCTGGCCCTGTGCGGCGCCGGCTTCGGGCTGTTCCAGTCGCCCAACAACCACACCATCGTCACCAGCGCGCCGCTGCAGCGCGCCGGCGCCGCCAGCGGCATGCTGGGCACGGCGCGGCTGACCGGGCAGTCGCTGGGCGCGGTGCTGCTCGGGCTCATCTTCAGCGTGGCCGGCGTGCAGGACGGCCGCGGCCCCGGCATCGCGCTGGGACTGGCTGCGGTGCTGGCCGCCGCCGGGGCCGCCTTCAGCCTGTCGCGCGGCGTGCGCCGCCAGCGCCTCTAGCCCTTTAGCGCCGCTGGTACTGCGCCGCGCCGAACAGGATCGCGCGTGCGCTGGCGTCGGTGATCGGCTTGCGCAGGTCGGCCAGCACCTGCACGCCCCGCTGCACCGCCGGCCGGGCGGCGATGGTGTCGAACCACCGTCGCAGGTGCGGGTACTCGTCCAGCGCGATGCCCTGGTTCTGCCAGCTGCGCAGCCAGGCAACGGTGGCGATGTCGGCGATGGAGTACTCGGCGCCGCCCAGCCACGGGCCGTGGGCCAGTCGCTTGTCGCGATCACGCGGTACAGCCCTCGGGCCTCGTTGCTGTAGCGGTCGATCGCGTGCTGGACCTTCTCGGGCGCCTGGCCCAGCATCGGGCCGACACCGCCCATCTGGAACATCAGCTACTGCAGCACCTCGAACTTCTCGTGCCCGCCCGTTGGCAGGAAGCGGCCGGTCTTGCCCGCGAGGTAGACCAGGATGGCGCCCGACTCGAACAGCGAGATCGGCTCGCCGCCGGGGCCGTGGGGGTCGACGATGCGGGGATCATGTTGTTCGGGCCGATGCCAGGAATTGCGGCGCGAACTGGTCGCCGGCGCCGATGTTCACCGGGATCGCCCGGTACGGCGGCCCGCACTCCTCGAGCATGACGTGCACCTTGTGCCCGTTGGGCGTGGGCCACGAATAGACCGCGATGGGTTCCACTGCCGTCACCTCGTGTTTCAATTGATAATGGGACTTTAGGGGAAAGCAGGACGCATGTTCGACCGCCTGAAAAAGGTCTTCCGCAAGGGCCACGCCCCGGCCGCCGACGCGGCGCCGTCCCAACTCGGGGCGCACGGGCCGGTGTCCGAGTGGGCGGCCTCGCGCGGAATGTCGTTTACCAGCGCCGCCCTGGGCAGCGCCGTCTCAATGCACGGCAAGGTGGGCGGGCGGCCGTGGCGGCTGGAACTGGGCAAGCCTTCCCGCGACTACATCGTCGGCGAGGAATTGCGGGCCCGCGGCGAGCTGGGCTTGTCCGAGGACGTCGGCGCCATGGTGATCAACCGGCCGCTCAAGGACGCCCTGGAGCGGCGGGCCTACAGCATGATCACCGACACCCTGCGGACCACCGCCGACCCGCGCCTGCCCGAGGAGATGCGCTGGCTGGCGATGTACGACGAGATCGGCTGGGAAGGCGCGCGCTCCGACTTCTGGACCCGCTTCGCGGTGCTGGCCGACACCCGCGAGCACGCCATGGCGTGGGTCGACAACGCGCTGGTGGAACTGCTGATGTCCTGGCCGGAGCCGGCCCCCGGCCCGCAGGTGCCTTTCATGGTGGTGCTGCTGCGCGGCAAGTGCTACCTGCGCATGCAGTACGTGCCGCCGGAGACGAGCACGCTGGAGCACGCGACGACGATCTTCACCAGCGCCTGCGAAAGCGCGCTGGCGGCCTTCAAGAAATGACTCGTCGTCCCGGCGCCGGCGGGGACCCGGGGCATTGAAAAAAGCGGCCCGCGGGCCGCTTTCTGCTTGCCCGGGCAGCCCTGGATTGCCGCGGCGCGGGAATGACGCAAGGTTGCGCGGCAATGGCGGGGTCAGCTGCCCCGCGTCACCGGCACGCCGGCGTCCTTGCCGTAGGCACCGTACTTGCCCAGCTCCCACTTGGCGATCGCGTTGCGGTGCACTTCGTCCGGACCGTCGGCAAAACGCAGGGTGCGGGCGCCGGCATAGGCCTGGGCCAGCGGGAAATCGTCGGAGACGCCGCCGCCGCCGTGCACCTGCATCGCCCAGTCGATCACCTGGCAGGCCATCGTCGGCGCCACCACCTTGATCATCGCGATCTCGCTGCGGGCCACCTTGTTGCCGGCCACGTCCATGATCCAGGCCGCCTTGAGCGTCAGCAGGCGCGCCATGTCTATCTTGCAGCGGGCCTCGGCGATGCGCTCTTGCGTCACGGTCTGCTGCGCCACGCTCTTGCCGAAGGCCACCCGCTCCAGCGAGCGGCGGCACATCAGCTCCAGCGCGCGCTCGGCCAGTCCCACCAGCCGCATGCAGTGGTGGATGCGGCCCGGGCCCAGGCGCCCCTGGGCGATCTCGAAGCCGCGCCCTTCGCCCAGCAGGATGTTGCCGGCCGGCACCTTCACGTTCTCGAAGTACATCTCCACGTGGCCGTGCGGCGCATCGTCGTAGCCGAACACGCTGAGCGGCCGCACGATGCGGATGCCGGGCGTGTCGGCCGGGATCACGATCATGCTCTGCTGCGAGTGCCGGGGCGCCTCCGGGTCGCTCTTGCCCATCGTGATGAAGACCTTGCAGCGCGGATCGGCCGCGCCCGAGATCCACCACTTGTGGCCGTTGACGACGTAGTCGTCGCCCTGGCGCTCGATCCGGGTGGCGATGTTGGTGGCGTCCGAGGAGGCCACCTCCGGCTCGGTCATGGCGAAGGCCGAGCGGATCTCGCCGTCCAGCAAAGGCTTGAGCCAGCGCTCGCGGATCTGCGGCGAGCCGTAGCGGGCGATCGTTTCCATGTTGCCGGTGTCGGGCGCCGAGCAGTTGAACACCTCGCTGGACCACTGCACGCGGCCCATGATCTCGGCCAGCGGCGCGTACTCCTGGTTGGTCAGGCCGGCGCCCTCGTAGCCGCAGGCATTGGCCGTGTCCACCGGCAGGAACAGGTTCCACAGGCCGGCGGCGCGGGCCTTGGGCTTGAGCTGCTCGATGATCGGCAGTGGTGTCCAGCGCTTGCCGGCTTCCGTGTTGGCCTGCAGCTGCTGCTTGTAGGTCTTCTCGTTGGGGTAGACATGGTCGTCCATGAACTGCTGCAGGCGCGCCTGCAGTTCGCGGGTCTTGGCGGAGTATTCGAAATCCATCAGGGGTCTCCTTGGTGTGTCAGGCCTTCTGCGCGAAGGTCCAGGCCAGTTCGGCCATCGGCCGCGCGCCGGCCGCCGAGACAGCCGCTTGCGCGCTGGAGGCCGTGCCGGCCTCGACCCGCTTGGCGATGCCCTGCAGGATGGCGGCGATGCGAAACAGGTTGTAGGCCAGGTAGAAGTTCCAGTCGACCTTGACCTCGTCGACCGCGGCGATGCCGGTGCGCTCGCAGTACTGCCGGATGTAAGCGGCCTCGCTCGGAATGCCCAACGCCTGCAGGTCAAGGCCGCCGATGCCGCGCCCGGCGCTGTGCGGCACGTGCCAGGCCATGCAGTGGTAGCTGAAGTCGGCCAGCGGGTGGCCCAGCGTCGACAGCTCCCAGTCGAGCACCGCGATCACGCGCGGCTCGGTCGGGTGGAACATCAGGTTGTCCAGACGAAAGTCGCCGTGCACGATCGACGTCCTGCTCTCGTCGCGAGCCGCGGCGGGGATGTGCGCGGGCAGCCACTCCACCAGCTTTTCCATCTGCGGGATCGGCTGGCTCATGGGGCCGGCGCCGTCGGTGGAGGCCTTGTACTGCTTGCTCCAGCGGCCGATCTGGCGCTCGAAGTAGTTGCCCGGCTTGCCGTAGCCGGCCAGCCCGCGGTCGGCGAACTTCACGGTGTGCAGGGCGGCGATCACGCGGTTCATCGCGTCGTAGATCTCGCGGCGCTGCTGCGGCGTCATGCCGGGCAGGGCCTGGTCCCACAGCACGCGACCCTGCATGAACTCCATGATGTAGAAGGCGCGTCCGATGACGGACTCGTCTTCGCACAGGCAGTGCATCCTGGGCACCGGCACGTCGGTGCCGGCCAGTCCGGACATCACGGCGAACTCGCGCTCCACCGCATGGGCCGACGGCAGCAGCCTGGCAACCGGGCCCGGCTTGGTGCGCATCACGTAGCTGCGCGCGGGCGTGACCAGCTTGTAGGTGGGGTTGGACTGGCCGCCCTTGAACATCTCCACCGACAGCGGGGCGGCGAAGCCTTCCAGGTTCTGCCCGAGCCAGGCGGTCAGGGCCGGAATGTCGAATGCGTGCTGGTCGGACACCGCGCGGGTGCCGACGAAGTGGTCGTAGCTGTCAGTCATGGTTCAGACGTCCGCCTCGACGATGCGCATCAGCGCTTCGCGATTGCGCACCACCAGCCCGCCCGGCTCGATGCGGATGACTTCGTCGCGCTCCAGTGTCTTGAGTTCCTGGTTGACGCGCTGGCGCGACGCACCCAGCAGCTGCGCCAGTTCCTCCTGCGCCAGGTGCAGGCCGATGCGCACCTCGCGGCCGTCGGCCAGCGAAGGCACGCCGTAGCTGCGCACCAGGTGCACCAGCTGCTTGGCCAGCCGCGCGCGCAAGGGCAGGGTGTTCAGGTCTTCCACCAGCCCGAACAGCTGGCGGATGCGGCGCGCATGCAGCCGCAGCAGCGCCTCGTACAATTCCACGTGCTGCGCCAGGATCTTTTGCAGGTCGGCCCGCGAGACCGACAGCATGGAGGTGTCGCCGTGCGCATAGGCATCGTGGGTGCGCCGCTCGCCGTCGAAGATCGCCACGTCGCCGAACCAGATGCCCGGCTCCACGTAGGTCAGCGTCACCTGCTTGCCGGTGATCGATGTGGAGCTGACCCGCACCGCGCCGCGCGCCACCGCGCTCCAGGCTTCGGCCGGGTCGCCGCGGGCGCAGATCAGGTCGCCATCCTTGTAGCGTTTGACGAAGGTGCATCGCAGGATGTCGTGCCGCAGCGACGGTGAAAGGGAGGAGAACCAGCGGCCGTTGTCGATGGCTGCGCGTTCCTCGATGGTCAGAATGGGGTCGTCCATGGCCTGTCTTGTGGGTGACTGCAGCGTCGCCACATTGTCGCGTGCAGGACGGGGCAATCCGGTAGGGGTTGTCACCTGAGCGTCCCGGGACGCCCGACTCAGGAGTAGTCCGGCTTGCGCTTGGCCAGGAAGGCCTCGATGCCGATGCCGCCGTTGGCGTGGTGCAGGTTGCGCACGAACTGGTCGCGCTCGCTCGCCAGCTGCCGGTCGAGCGGAACCTGCGGCGCATCGTTCATCAGCTCCTTGATGCTGGCCAGCACGTTGGGCGCGCGCTGGTTGAGCGACTCGGCCAGCGCCAGCGCCTGCGCCAGGGCGGCGCCGGCGGGCGTGACGCGATTGACCAGGCCCAGCTGCTGCAGCCGCGGGGCGCGGATGCGCTCGCCGCACATCAGCAGTTCGCTCACCAGCTGGCGCGGCAGCGCGCGCGACAGGCTCCAGGTGGAGCCGCCGTCGGGCGACAGCGCCACGCTGCTGTACGCCATCACGAACAGCGCGTCCTCGGCCGCCACGATGAAGTCGCAGGCCAGCGCCAGCGAGAAGCCGGCGCCGGCCGCCGCCCCCTCGACGGCGGCGATCACCGGCTTGGGAAAGCTGCGGATCGCCTCGATCCAGCCGTGTAGGCCCTCGACCGAAGCGGCCTGCAGCGCCGGCGGCTGCTTGCGGTTTTCCAGCAGCCGCTGCAGGTTGCCGCCGGCGCAGAAGGTGCTGCCGGCGCCGGTGATCACCACGCTGCGCACTTCCGGATTGCTGTCGGCGGCGTTCAGCGCCTCGACCCCGGCGGCGTACAACTCGGGGCCCAGCGCGTTGCGGTGCTCGGGGTTGCTGATGGTCAGCACCATCGTGCGGCCTTCGCTGTGGCTCAGGAGTTGGGCGGGCGTCACGGTCATTCTTCCACGTGCAGCAGCGACAGGCCGATGGCGCCGCGGCGGCGCAGCCAGGGGCTGGGGCGATAGCGCGGATCGCCGTACACCGTCTGCATGTTGAACAGCACCTCCAGCACGTTGGTCGGGCCCCAGCGGTCGCCCATGGCCAGCGGGCCGAGCGGATAGCCCAGGCCGAGGGTGACGGCGGTCTCCAGGTCTTTGGGCGTGCAGACGCGCTGCTGGCACATGTCGGCGGCGATGTTGACGATGGTCGCCAGCACGCGCTGGGTCACGAAGCCGGCCGAGTCGCGGATCACGCTGACAGCCTTGCCGTCGCGCGCGAACAGGGCGTGGGCGGCATCGCGCATGTCGCGCCGGGTGGCCGGGTTGGTCGCCAGCACGCGCCGCTTGACGGCCGCGTCCTCGATCAGGAAGTCGATGCCGACGGTGCGCGCCGGGTCCAGCCGCTCCACCACCGCCACCGTCGTGACGTCGAAGCCGAGCGGCGCCACGATGGTCAAGGCCTGGGCCGAGGGCGACTGGCCGGTTTCGATCTTCGCGCCCAGGTCCTTGAGCAGCTGCAGCAGCTCGGAGCGGCGCGAGGCCCGGGTCGAGACCCACACCGGCGGCAATTCGTCCACGGCGGGAACCGGCGGCTCGGCCGGCACCTGCTGCTTGCCGTCGGGGTAGCGGTAGAACCCCTCGCCCGACTTGCGCCCGATCACGCCGCCGGCCACGCGCTGGGCTGCGATCACGCTGGGGCGATAGCGCGGCTCCTGGTAGTACTGGCCGTAGATCGACTCCATCACCGGGTGCGAGACGTCCAGCCCGGTCAGGTCCATCAGCTCGAACGGGCCGAGCCGGAAGCCGACCTGGTCGCGCAGGATGCGGTCGATGGTGGCGAAATCGGCCACCCCTTCGCCGACGATGCGCAGCGCCTCGGTGTTGTAGCCGCGGCCGGCGTGGTTGACGATGAAGCCGGGGGTGTCGCCGGCCTGCACCGGCGTGTGGCCCAGCTGGCGGGCATAGGCGGTCAGGCCCTCGCACACGGCCGGGTCGGTCTTCAGGCCGGCGATGACTTCCACCACCTTCATCAGCGGCACCGGGTTGAAGAAGTGGTAGCCGGCAAAGCGCTGCGGCGTCTTCAGGCCGGCGGCGATGGCAGTCACCGACAGCGAGGAGGTGTTGGTGGCCAGCACGGCGTCGACCGCCACGATCTCTTCGAGTTGCGCGAACAGCGCCCGCTTGACGTCCAGCCGCTCCACGATGGCCTCGACCACCAGGCCGCAATCGGCCAGCTCCTGCAGCGAGGCGGCCGGGCGCAGCCGCTCCTTGCAGGCGGCGACGGCGTCGGCGTCCATGCGGCCTTTCTCGCGCAAGCGATCCCATTGCGCCCCCAGCTCCTGGATGGCGCGTGCCACCGCCTCGGGCTGGCTGTCGTAGAGGCGCACGGTGCTGCCCGCCTGGGCCGCGATCTGGGCGATGCCGCGCCCCATGGCGCCGGCACCGGCCACGCCAACGGTGTTGTACTGTGTCTGCATTGGCTGGAATTATCAGGCAGCAGTGTGCAGTTCTTCCTAGGTCGGCCGTGGTGTGCCTAGAATGCCTCCTTCGATGTTGCACCCAGTTACCTTCCGTACCCTGGCGCTCGCGGCGTGCGGCTGGCTGCTCGCGTGCGAAGTGTCCGCCCTCACGCTGGGCCAGCCACGTGGCGCCTTGTTGATCGGCCGCGCGCTGGACGTCACCTTGCCGGTCACGCTCGACGCGGCGGACGCCCAGGGTGCTTGCGCCTCCGGTGAGCTGTTCTACGGCGACACCGCCGTGAGCCGCCCGCCCGAGATCCGCTGGCTGCCGGGACCGAATGGCCGCGAGGGCGTGCTGCGGATCATGTCGCCGACGCTGGTGGACGAGCCCACGGTCAGCTTGAACGTGCGGGTGGGTTGCGGCGCCAACAGCGCATCGCGCCGCTACGTGTTGCTGCCCGAGGTGCCGCGCGCCAGCGAGCCGGCGCCGCTCCCGGGCCAGCCGCTGCCACCCGCCGTGGGCCCG
>NZ_JAQGLS010000025.1 GCF_028292805.1 Ramlibacter sp.
TGAGAGTTGTGCGCGGGAGGCCGAGTCTTCGCTCCCGGGCGGGAGTGACGGGTCTTCACTCCCTACCCATCTGGGGGAGGGTGGGGGTGGGGGAACGACCCAGGTCCTCAACTTCGTTCCCAATCCGAACCTTCGTGGCGCATCTCGCCCCCACCCCAACCCTCCCACAGAGGGGGAGGGGGCAAGAACACGTCCCCCACCACGCGACCGCACCGTCATCCGCCTGCCCTCCTACGAGCAGGTCAAGTCGGACCCGGTCCTCTACGCCCACGCCAACCGCGTGCTGCACCTGGAGACCAACCCTGGCAACGCCCGCGCGCTGGTGCAGGCGCACGGCGAGCGCGACGTCTGGCTGACGCCGCCGCCGATTCCGCTGACCACCGCCGAGATGGACTACGTGTTCGGCCTGCCGTACGCACGCTCGCCGCATCCGGCCTACGCCGACGAGAAGGGTGGCCACGACGGTGCCACCAAGATCCCGGCCTGGGAGATGATCCGCTTTTCGGTGAACATCATGCGCGGCTGCTTTGGCGGCTGCACCTTCTGCTCGATCACCGAGCACGAGGGCCGCATCATCCAGAGCCGCAGCGAGGAATCGATCATCCAGGAGGTCGAGGACATCCGCGACAAGGTCGCCGGCTTCACCGGCGTCATCTCCGACCTGGGCGGCCCAACGGCCAACATGTACCGCATCGGCTGCAAGAGCCCGGAGATCGAGTCGGCCTGCCGCAAGCCCAGCTGCGTCTACCCGGGCATCTGCTCCAACTTGAACACCGACCACGGGCCGCTGATCAAGATCTACCGCCGCGCGCGCGAGCTCAAGGGCATCAAGAAGATCCTGATCGGCTCCGGTCTGCGCTACGACCTGGCCGTGCAGTCGCCCGAGTACGTCAAGGAGCTGGTGCAGCACCACGTGGGCGGCTACCTGAAGATCGCGCCCGAGCATACCGAGCAGGGCCCGCTGACCAAGATGATGAAGCCGGGCATCGGCAGCTATGACCGCTTCAAGACCATGTTCGACCAGTACTCGCTGGAGGCCGGCAAGAAGCAGTACCTGGTGCCGTACTTCATTGCCGCCCACCCGGGCACCAGTGACGAAGACATGATGAACCTGGCGATCTGGCTCAAGCGCAATGGCTTTCGCGCCGACCAGGTGCAGACCTTCTACCCGAGCCCGATGGCCACGGCCACCACCATGTACCACTCGGGCAAGAACCCCTTGCGCCGGGTCACGCGCGACAGCGAAGGCGTGGACATCGTGCGGGGCGAGCGGCGCCGGCGGCTGCACAAGGCCTTTCTGCGCTACCACGACGCCAACAACTGGCCGCTGCTGCGCGAGGCGCTCAAGACGATGGGCCGCGCCGACCTGATCGGCAATGGCAAGCACCACCTGATCCCGACCTGGCAGCCGCTCAGCGACGGCGGCTACACCAGCGCCCGGCGCAAGAATTCGTCGCCGGCGCAGCCGCGCGCCGGGCAGGTGTTGACGCAGCACACGGGCTTGCCGCCGCGCGTGACGGGCAGCGCGAAGGCGCCGGCGCGCAAGGGCCGCTGAAGCGGCGGGCTGGGGCAACCCAAGGGCACCCCAGCGATTTCACGCCATCGTGTGCAGCGGCAGATCGCGCTGCACCGCCAGCGCCTCCAGTTCGTCGCGCGTGCGGCTCGCGCAGAACGCAGCCACCGCCGCATGCGTCACCGGCGCGGCCATCGCCTCCAGCCCCGCCGCCTCCAGCCCCGCCAGCGCCCACAGCGTCGCGGCGAAGTGCGGCTCCAGCGCCGCCAGCGCCACCCGTCCGTCCTTGCACGGGTAGACCCGGTAGCCGGCGTGCGCGCCGCCGACGGCGCCGGTCTTGGCGGTCAGGCCCCACTCGCGCGGCAAGGCGATGTAGCCGGCTGCCTCGGCCAATGCGACTTCCAGGTACACGCCTTCGGGATGTGTCTCGCCGGTGCCCGCGTAGCGTTCGTGCTTGCGCAGCGCCGCCTGCAGCACCGCCTCCGCCGCCATCAGCGATCCGCCCATGTCCGCATACAGCGTGGCGGGCAGATCCAGCCCGCTGACCAGGCCGCGGGCCGCCAGGTAGGTCAGGTCGTGGCCCGGTTCTTCGGCACCGGCGCCGGGCGCGCCGACGATGGCCACCTGGCTCAAGGCCGGGTGGCGGGCGTGCAGTTCTTTCCAGGCCAGGCCGAGCTTGCGCAGCGCCGACGGCCGGAACGACGTCAGCAAGACATCAGCCTTGGCCAGCTCGCGCTGGAGCAGCTGCTGGCCGGGCGTGGACTTCAGATCGGCCGCCAGCACCTTCACGCCCGCATGCAACTGCACGTAGGCGGCCGGCGCGTAGTGATGCATCGGGTCGCCATCGGGCGGCTCGAGCTTGACGCAGGTGGCGCCCATCGCCTGGCAGCGCATCAAGGCGGCCGGGCCCGGCAGGTTGAGCGCCAGGCTGAGAATGTGAAGGCCGTGCAAAGGTCGGAAGGTGCGGCTCATGCGGCGCAAGCCTAGCAGAGGCTCGCTGCACGACCCGCAGCCGCGCAGTGGGGTACATACCGATGCCGGTCGCCGCTGGCGCCGTTACGCTCTCGCGGCGGCCGCAGCACCCGGTGCCGGCTCATTCACTTCAATGAACAGGAGATTTGCAATGCAATTCAAGCGCACGTTGCTCGCCATGCTGGGCCTGGCCATGGCGGCAGTCGCCCAGGCTCAGGGCGCCTGGCCATCCAAGCCGATCACGCTGGTGGTTCCGTTCGCGGCCGGCGGCCCGACCGACGTCGTGGCCCGCACGCTGGGCGCGGCCATGAGCAAGTCGCTCGGCCAGACCGTCGTGGTCGAAAACAAGCTCGGCGCCGGTGGCACCGTGGCCGCCAACTACGTGGCCAAGGCCGCGCCGGACGGCTACACCTTCTTCATCCACCACAACGGCATGGCGACGGCGCCGGCGCTGTACCGCAAGCTGGCCTTCGATCCGCTCAAGGACTTCGAGTACGTGAGCATGGCGGTGGACGTGCCGATGACGCTGCTGGCCCGCAAGGACTTTCCGGCCAAGAACCTGCAGGAACTGGTGGCCTACGTGAAGGCCAACGCCGACAAGATCAACCTGGCCAATGCGGGCCTGGGCGCGGTCTCGCAGCTGTGCGGGATGATGCTGGAGAACGCGATGGGCGTGAAGCTGACCGCAGTGCCGTTCCAGGGCACCGCGCCGGCCATGAACGCGCTGCTGGGCGGCCAGGTCGACATCCTGTGCGACCAGACCACGCAGACCATTCCGCAGATCAAGGCCGGCAACGTGAAGTTCTTCGGCGTGACCACGAAGAACCGCATCAAGGCGCTGCCCGATGCGCCCACGCTGCACGAGCAGGGGCTCAAGGACTTCGAGGTGATCGTGTGGCACGGCATCTACGCGCCCAAGGGCACGCCCAAGGGGGTGATCGAGAAGATGAACGCCGCGGTGCGCACCGCGCTGAAGGACCCGGACGTGATGAAGCGCATGGCCGACCTGGGCGCCGAGATCTCGGCGGACAAGCAGCTGTCGCCGGAAGGCCTGCAGTCGTGGCTGAAGGCCGAGATCGACAAGTGGGGCCCGGTGATCAAGGCCGGCGGGAAGTTCGCCGACTGACAACAAAGGGCGCCACGGCGCCCTTTGTCATTCAGAGCGGCAACCCGACGTAGTTCTCCGCCAGGGCCGTGGACGCCGCGCGCGAGCTCACCAGGTAATCCAGCTCCGCCTCCTGCAGCTTCTGCGCGATCTCGCCTTCGCCCGGGAACTTGTGCATCAGCGAGGTGAACCACCAGGAAAAACGCTCGGCCTTCCAGACCCGCCGCAGCGCGCGGTCGGAGTAGTGGTCCAGGCCGGCGGCGCTGCGCTCGCGGTAATGCTCGATGAACGCATCCGACAGGTACTTCACGTCCGATGCCGCCAGGTTCAGGCCCTTGGCGCCGGTGGGCGGCACGATGTGGGCGGCGTCGCCGGCCAGGAACAGGCGCCCGAACCGCATCGGTTCGGCCACAAAGCTGCGCAGCGGGGCGATGCTCTTTTCGATCGACGGTCCGGTCACCAGCTGGTCGCGGGCCGCCGGATCCAGCCGCGAGCGCAGCTCGTTCCAGAACGCCTCGTCCGACCAGTTTTCCACCTTTTCTTCCAGCGGCACCTGCACGTAGTAGCGGCTGCGGGTGGGGCTGCGCATCGAGCACAGGGCGAAGCCGCGCTCGGTGTTGGCGTAGATCAGTTCGTGGAACACCGGCGGCACGTCCGCCAGCAGCCCGAGCCAGCCGAACGGATAGACCTTCTCGTACTCGCGGACCGCGCCTTTCGGCACGCTCGCCCGGCTGGCCCCGTGGTAGCCGTCGCAGCCGGCGATGAAGTCGCACTGCAGCTCCTGCTCCTGCCCGTCCTTGCGGTAGCGCACGGCGGGCGCCGTGCCGTCGAAGCCGTGCAGGGTCACGCTGTCGCCCACTTCGTAGATGGTAGTCAGGCCGGCCGCCGCGCGCGCGGCCATCAGGTCGCGCGTGACCTCGGTCTGCCCGTACACCATCACGGTCTTGCCGCCGGTCAGGCCCGCGAAGTCGATCCGATGGCGCTCGCCCTTGAATAGCAGCTCGATGCCGTCGTGCGCCAGTCCCTCCTGCCGCATGCGCTGGCCGACGCCGCATTGCTCCATCAGGTCCACGGTGATCTGCTCCAGCACGCCGGCGCGGATGCGCCCGAGCACGTAGTCGGCGCTGGAGCGCTCGAGGATGACGTTGGCAACGCCGGCCTGGTGCAGCAGCTGGCCGAGCAGCAAGCCGGCCGGGCCTGCGCCGATGATGGCGACTTGGGTGCGCATGGGGTGTCTCCTGGTGTCCGCCAGCTTAAGAGCAAGCAGCCGGGGCGGCCAGCGCCGGGCGCCGTGCTTGTGCGATCATCGCCGGCCTTGCGCGATCATCGCGCAGCGAGAAGGATCCATGACGATCGCGCAAGCCGACTTCATCGCCGGCATGGCCAAGGGCCTGGCCGTGCTGGAGAGCTTCGACACCGAACGCCAACGCCTGAACGCGACGCAGGCGGCGCAGCGCGCCGGCCTGACGCGGGCGGCGGCGCGGCGCCACCTGCTGACCCTGGCGCACCTGGGCTACCTGGAAACCGACGGCAGCCATTTCTGGCTGGCGCCCAAGGTGCTGCGCTTTTCCGGCAGCTACCTCGCCTCGGCCCGGCTGCCGCGGGTGATCCAGCCGACGCTGAACCGGCTGGCGGCGCAAACCGGCGAGTCGTTCTCGGCCGTGGTGCTCGACGGCGAGCAGGTGGTGATCATCGCCCGTAGCGGCTCGGCCCGGCTGCTGGCCTACGGCCTGCACCTGGGCGCGCGGCTGCCGGCGCACGCGACGTCGACGGGCAGGGTGCTGCTGGCGGCCAAGCCCAGGCGCGAGTTCGGCGCCTGGCTCAAGGGAAGGGAGCTGCCACGCCTGACCACCCGCACCCTGGTCGATCCGCGCCAGTTCCGGGCAGTGGTCGACCAGGTGCGGCAGCAGGATTTCTGCGTCGCCAGCGAGGAGCATGAGCTGGGTGTCCATGCGCTGGCAGTTCCATTGCGGGACATGGCAGGGCGCACGGTGGCGGCGCTGAACGTGGTGGCGGGCCCCCAACGGCTTGCGCCTGAGGCGCTGGCGAAAGATCTGCTGGCCCTGCTGCTGGAGGCGGCGCGGGAGTTGCGACCTTTGTTGTAGAGGTGCTTACAACCGATTCGTCATAAGCAACCAACAAAGGAGTCGTTGCCTTTTATAACTGCATCCTCACAATCGAGGGTCTCCTTATAGAAAGGGATGTACATGAGCACTTTGCGTCTGGGCGACACCGCCCCCGATTTCACCCAGGACTCCACGGAAGGCACCATCCGTTTCCACGAGTGGGCCGGCGATTCGTGGGTCGTGCTGTTTTCCCACCCGGCCGATTTCACCCCCGTCTGCACCACCGAACTGGGCAGGACCGCGGCGCTGGGCGGCGAATTTGCCAAGCGCGGCGTCAAGCCGATCGCCGTCAGCGTGGATCCGGTGGAGTCGCACCGCTCCTGGGTCAAGGACATCAACGAGACCCAGAACACCACGGTGAACTTCCCGATTCTGGCGGATGCGGACAAGAAGGTCGCCACGCTGTACGACATGATCCACCCGAACTCGCTGGTCAACGCCACCGTGCGCAGCGTGTTCGTCATCGACCCCAGGCACGCGATCCGCGCCACGCTGACCTATCCGGCGTCCACCGGCCGCAACTTCAACGAGATCCTGCGCGTCATCGACTCGTTGCAGCTGACCGACAGCCACAAGGTCGCCACGCCGGCCGACTGGAAGGACGGCGACGACGTGGTGATCCTGCCCAGCCTGCAGGATCCCACCGAACTGGCCGCGCGCTTCCCCAAAGGCTTCAAGGCCGTCAAGCCCTACCTGCGCCTGACTCCACAACCCAATAAATAAAGAAGGTCGAGGCCGCAGGGCCTCGTTTTTTGCCGTGAAACTCAAGCTTCTCCTCGCCTCCATCGCGCTGGCCTCCAGCGGCATCGCCTCCGCCCAGCAGACCCTGCTGAACGTTTCGTACGACGTGGCCCGGGAGTTCTACAAGGACGTCAACGCCGCCTTCGTTCCCTGGTACAAGAAGACCGCCGGCAAGGACGTGAAGGTCGAACAGGCCCATGGCGGCTCCAGCGCCCAGGCCCGCGCCGTCGCCGACGGCCTGGAAGCCGACGTGGTGACCATGAACACCACCACCGACGTCGAGTTCCTGGCCGAGAAGGGCGTCGTCGCCAAGGACTGGGCCAAGCGCTTTCCGAACAACGCGGCGCCCACCACCTCCACCATGCTGTTCCTCACGCGCAACGGCAACCCCAAAGGCATCAAGGACTGGGCCGACCTGGTCAAGCCGGACGTCAAGGTCGTGGTGGTGAACCCCAAGACCGGCGGCAACGGCCGCTACGCCTACCTGGCGGCCTGGGGCTCGGTGCGCGAAGCCGGCGGCACCGACGCCCAGGCGGCGGAGTTCGTCGCCAAGCTGTACAAGAATGTGCCGGTGCTGGCCCGTGGCGGCCGCGACGCGACCACCGCCTTCCTGCAACGCAACATCGGCGACGTGCTGATCACGTTCGAATCGGAAGTCGAATCCGTCAACCGCGAGTTCGGCGCCGGCAAGGTCGACGTGGTGTACCCGTCGACCAGCGTCATCGCCGAGAACCCGGTGGCGATCGTCGAGCGCACCGTGGCCAAGAAGGGCACCGGCGACTTGGCCAAGGCCTACCTGGACTTCCTGTACACCCCGGAAGGCCAGGAGATCGCCGCCAGGCACAACATCCGCCCGCGCGACGAGGCGGTGCTGAAGAAATACGCGTCGACCTTCAAGCCGGTCAAGCTGTTCCCGGTGGCCAAGTACTTCGGCTCGCTGTCGCAAGCGCAGAAGGTGCACTTCAACGACGGCGGCCAGTTCGACAAGATCTACACGGTGAAATGACCAGATGAGCGGCAGCCTCGCGGCGCCGCTGCCGGCAACGGCAGCGGCGCCTTCTTCGTCCCGCGCAGCCAACCGCAAGGTGCTGCCCGGGTTCAACCTGACGCTCGGCTACACCCTGGTGTACCTGAGCCTGATCGTCCTGATCCCGCTGTCGGCGCTGTTCTTCCGGACCTTCGCCATGACCTGGGACCAGTTCTGGGTCGCGGTCACGTCGCCCCGGGTTCTCGCGTCCTACCGCCTGACCTTCGGCGCCTCGGCCATCGCGGCAACGGTGAACGTGGTGTTCGGCCTGCTCCTGGCCTGGGTGCTGGTGCGCTACCGCTTTCCCGGCAAGCGCATCGTCGACGCGCTGGTGGACCTGCCGTTCGCGCTACCCACGGCCGTGGCCGGCATCTCGCTGACGGCGCTGCTGGCCGGCAACGGCTGGATCGGCCAGTACCTCGAACCCATGGGCATCCAGCTGGCCTTCAACCCGAACGGCGTGGTGATCGCGCTGATCTTCGTGGGCCTGCCGTTCGTGGTGCGCACGGTGCAGCCGGTGCTGGAAGAAGCCGAAAAGGAACTCGAGGAGGCCGCCATGTGCCTGGGCGCGACCCGCCTGCAGACCTTCACGCGCGTCATCCTGCCGTCGATCCTGCCGGCGCTGCTGACCGGTTTTGCGATGGCCTTTGCCCGCGCGATCGGCGAGTACGGCTCCGTCATCTTCATCGCCGGCAACATGCCCATGGTTTCCGAAATCACCCCGCTGATCATCATCAGCAAGCTGGAGCAGTACGACTACGCCGGCGCCACCGCGGTCGCCCTGGTGATGCTGCTGTTCTCGTTCGTGATCCTGCTGGTGATCAACGGGCTGCAGGCGTGGCAACGCAGGAGGAGCGGCGCATGAGCACCGACCTGTCCCGTCGCCGCATCAGCACCACCGAAGCGCCGTGGGTGCGCAACACCCTGATCGGCATCGCGCTGGCGTTCGTGCTGCTGTTCCTGGTGCTGCCGCTGGCCGCCGTCTTCACCGAGGCGCTGCGCAAGGGCCTGGACGCCTACCTCGAAGCGCTGAAGGAGCCCGACGCCTGGGCTGCGATCCGGCTGACGCTGATCACCGCCGCCGTTGCCGTGCCGCTGAACCTGGTGTTCGGCGTGGCCGCCGCCTGGTGCATCGCCAAGTACGAGTTCCGCGGCAAGGCCTTCCTGACCACGCTGATCGACCTGCCGTTCTCGGTTTCCCCGGTGGTCGCCGGCCTGATCTACGTGCTGGTGTTCGGCGCGCAGGGCTGGTTCGGCCCCTGGCTGCAGGCGCACGACATCAAGGTCGTGTTCGCCGTGCCGGGCATCGTGCTGGCGACGATCTTCGTCACCTTTCCCTTCATCGCGCGCGAGCTGATCCCGCTGATGCAGGCGCAGGGCACCGACGAAGAGCAGGCCGCGATCGTGCTGGGCGCCAGCGGCTGGCAGACGTTCTGGCACGTGACACTGCCCAACATCAAGTGGGGCCTGATCTATGGCGTGATCCTGTGCAATGCACGCGCCATGGGCGAGTTCGGTGCGGTGTCGGTGGTCTCGGGCCATATTCGCGGACAGACTAATACCCTGCCGCTGCATGTCGAGATC
>NZ_JAQGLS010000051.1 GCF_028292805.1 Ramlibacter sp.
ACGGCGTCAGCAAACAGGAGCCGATGACCACCAGCCCGATCAGCGTTAGAGGGATGAAGATCTTCCATCCCAGACGCATGATCTTGTCGTAGCGGGAGCGCGGGAAGGTCGAGCGGACCCACAGGAACATGGTCACCACGACGAAGGTCTTGGCGAACAGCCAGATCCAGCCCGGGACCCAGTTGAGCAGCGGCGCGTCGATCGGGGGCAGCCAGCCGCCCAGGAACATCACCACCGCCAGGATCGAGAACAGCCACATGTTCGCGTATTCCGCCAGGAAGAACATGGCGAAGCTCATGCCCGAGTACTCGATCATGTGGCCGGCCACGATCTCCGACTCGCCTTCCACCACGTCGAACGGGTGGCGGTTGGTCTCGGCCAGGCCGGAGATGAAGTAGACGACGAAGATCGGCAGCAAGGGCAGCCAGTTCCACGACAGGAAGTTGATCCCCATGGAGGCGAACCAGCCGCGGTCTTGCGCCAGCACGATGTCGGTCAGGTTCAGGCTGCCGGCCACCATCAGCACCACCACCAGGCAAAAGCCCATCGCGATTTCGTAGCTGACCATCTGCGCCGAAGCGCGCAGCGCGCCCAGGAAGGCGTACTTGGAGTTGGACGCCCAGCCGGCGATGATCACGCCGTAGACCTCCAGCGACGTGATCGCCATCAGGAACAGCAGGCCGGCGTTGATGTTGGCCAGCGCCATGTCGGGGCCGAACGGGATCACGACCCAGGCCACCAGCGCCGGCATGATCGTCATGATCGGCCCGAGCAGGAACAGGCCCTTGTTGGCCACCGTCGGAAGGATGATCTCCTTGGTCAGCAGCTTGAGCGCGTCGGCGATCGGCGTGAGCAGGCCGAGCGGGCCCACCCGGTTCGGGCCGGGCCGCAGCTGGGTGAAGCCGATGGCCTTGCGTTCCCACAAGGTCAGGTAGGCAACGGCGCCCATCAGCGGCAGCACCACCGCCATGATCTTGATGACCGTCCAGATCACCGGCCAGCCGGCGCCGCTCCACCACGGCGCGGCGATCAGGCCGTTGCCCAAGCCGTACAGCGTGTCGATCATGGCGCCGCCTCCATCGCCACGCGGGCGTCGGCCGTGAGCTGCAGCGAAGGCGCGCGCCGCACGATGCCGTCGACCTGGTAGATCGATGCCGTCACCGGCGTGCCGGCGGCCTCGCCCATGCGGATGGCCGCGGACGTCGCGTTGTTCATGCGGTCGCCTTGGACCATGGCCTGGCCGGCGTCGGCGCCACGCGCCGCCGCCAGCACGTCCTGGGCCGATTCGTACTCGAAGCCCTGCACGCCCAGCAGGTTGGCCAGCACGCGCAGCACCTTCCAGGCCGGACGGGTCTCGCCCAGCGGCTTGACCACGGCGTGGAAGCCCTGCACGCGGCCTTCGGCGTTGACGAAAGTGCCGGGCGTCTCGGTGAACGGCGCCACCGGCAGCAGCACGTCGGCGATGTCCATGTTGGCCTTGAACGAATTGAGCGAGATCACCATCTCGGCTTGCGCCAGCCCGGCGCCGGCGCGGGCGCCGGCAGCGGAGTCGAACGCCGGTTCGGTGTGCAGCAGGATCGCGGCCTTCAGGCCACCGGCCAGCATCTGGCCGGCGTTCAGACCGCCCTGCCCCGGCAGCGCGTTGACCAGCTGCGCGCCCACGGTGTTGCCCGCCTCGGTCAGGTAGCCGACGGTGGCGCCGGTTCTAGCGCCGATCCAGTTGGCCAGCGCCAGCAGCGATGAAGCCTGCGCGTGGTGCGCGGCGGCGTTGCCCAGCAGGACGGCCTTGCGCTCACCGGACAGCAGGGCGGCGGCGAGGCCCTTGGCCGCGTCGGTCGCCGTGCCTTGCGCCGGGGCGCAAGCGCCCTGCTCGGCGCCGATGGCGGTGGCGACGTCGGCCAGCGCCTGCAGCCACTGGCCCGCTGGCGCGACCTGCTTGCCGACCACCGGCATCGCCCAATTGTCGTCGTGGTCGTGGATGACGGCCACACGGGCGCCGTTGCGCACCGCGCCGCGCAGGCGCAGCGCGAACAGCGGATGGTCCTTGCGCAGGTTGGAGCCGATCACCAGCGCGCCTTGCAGCGTCGACAGCGACGCGATGCTGGTGCCCAGCCAGCGGACGCCTTCACCCGAAGGGAACTCGGCATGGCGCAGGCGGTGGTCGATGTTTTCGCTGCCCAGGCCGCGCACCAGCTGGCCGGCCAGGAACAGTTCTTCCACCGTGCTGTGCGGCGCGACCAGCGCGCCGATGCTGTTGGCACCATGCTGCGCCTTGACCTGCTTCAAGCCATTGGCGACGTATTCCAGCGCGGTCTGCCAGTCGACGGTCTTCCACTCCCCGCCCTGCTTGAGCATGGGCGCGGTCAGGCGCTCGTCGGTGTTCAGCGCTTCGTACGAGAAGCGGTCGCGGTCGGCCAGCCACAGCTCGTTGACGGCGTCGTTCTCCAGCGGGAGCACGCGCTTCACGCGGTTGTTCTTGACCTGCACCAGCAGGTTGGCGCCGGTGCCGTCGTGCGGGCTGACCGACTTGCGGCGCGACAGCTCCCAGTTGCGGGCGCTGTAGCGGAACGGCTTGCTGGTGAGCGCGCCGACCGGGCACAGGTCGATCATGTTGCCCGAGACTTCGGAGTCGACCGTGTCGCCCAGCACCGTGGTGATCTCGGCGTGCTCGCCGCGATGCAGCATGCCCAG
>NZ_JAQGLS010000070.1 GCF_028292805.1 Ramlibacter sp.
GACGTCGGCATCACTTTCCCTGGCGCCCAGGAAGATCTGCTTGGCGATGCCGCGGCGTCCCAGCCGCACCGGAACGATTTCCAGGCTGTCCGCGTATTCCTCGACCAGCCAGCGCGGGAGCGCCGCCAAGCCCCTGCCGCTGGCCACCAGCTGCAACATGATGTCGGTGGTCTCAATGGTCTTGTGGCGCTTGGGCACGATGCCCGCCGGCATCAGGAACTGGTTGTAGATGTCCAGCCGTTCCGCCGCCACGGGATAGGTGATGAGGACTTCCCCAGCGAGCTGCGCCGGCTTGACATACGTGGCACCGGCCAGCGGATGCCGCGCGCCAACCACCAGCACCTGCTCGTAGTCGAAGACCGGCTCGAAGCGCAGGCCCGGCTTGAACAGGGGATCCGGCGTCACCAGCAGGTCGATCTCGAAAGCGAAGAGTGCACCAATGCCGCCGAACTGGAATTTCTGCTTCACGTCCACGTCGACGTCGGGCCACGCGGCGAGGTAAGGCGCCACCACCTTGAGCAGCCACCGATAGCAGGGGTGGCATTCCATGCCGATTCGCAAGGAGCCGCGCTGCCCCTGCGCGTACTGCCCCAGGCGCTCCTCGGCGACATCGAGCTGCGGGAGCACCCTGTTGGCGACTGCGAGCAGATATTCCCCAGCCTTCGTCGGGCGCAGGCTGCGCCCTTCCCGCAGCCAGACATCCGTACCCAGTTGCGCCTCCAGCTTGCGCATCGTGTGGCTCAGCGCGGACTGCGTCAGATGCAGCTTGCTCGCCGCCGCGGTGAGTGAGCCGTTGATGGCCACCTCCCGCACGATCGCCAAGTGGATGCGCTCCAGCATGCATGAACCAATCTAATCGATACTTGAGATAAGACCATTTTACTTCATGGGCTGCCCCTCCTACGATCCGCCACTCGCACATCACGGCATCCGAAGGCAACCCAAATGGTTCAGACCCACAATCTCGGCTTTCCCCGCATCGGCGCGAAACGCGAACTCAAATTCGCGCTCGAGTCGTACTGGAAAGGCGCATCCTCCCGCGAGGAGTTGAAGGCACTGGGCGCCCAACTGCGCGCCCGGCACTGGCAGCATCAAGCCAGCCTGGACCTGGCGCCCCTCGGCGACTTCTCGTTCTACGACCAGGTGCTGGACATGAGCTTCGCGCTGGGCAACCTGCCCGAGCGCGTGCGCGGCTTTCATGGCGACGCGCTGGACAACTACTTCCGCGTGGCGCGCGGCCGCTCGGCCGAGGGAACGGAAGACCACGGCGACTGCTGTGGCGGCGTCGCCGCCGGCGAGATGACCAAGTGGTTCGACACCAACTACCACTACATCGTGCCGGAATTCACCGCGCAAACCGAATTCAAGCTGGATGCCTCGCGCCTGCTGGAACAATTGGCCGAAGCCAGGGCCCTGGGGGTGAAGGTCAAGCCCGTGATCGTCGGCCCGGTGACCTACCTGTCCCTCGGCAAGGCCAAGGACGGCTCCGACAAGCTGGCCCTGCTGGCGCGCCTGCTTCCGACGTACGCGCAGCTACTGGACACGCTGGCAGCGCACGGCGTGGAATGGGTCCAGGTGGACGAGCCCCTGCTGGTCACCGAACTCGATGCCGACTGGCAGCATGCCTTCAACACCGCTTACCACGATCTCAAGGGCGTCCGCGTCAAGCTGCTGCTGGCAACGTACTTCGGACAGTTGGAAGAGAACCAGTACCTCGCGGCCAACCTGCCGGTAGCGGGCCTGCATATCGACGCAATCAACGGGCGCGAAGATGTCATGCCGCTGCTCAACCTGCTTTCGCCCTACAAGGTGCTTTCCCTGGGCGTGGTCAACGGCCGCAACATCTGGAAGACCGATCTCAACGCCGTGCTCGACTGGCTCGAGCCGCTCGCGCAAAGACTCGGTGACCGCCTGTGGATTGCGCCCTCCTGCTCGCTGCTGCATGTCCCGGTCGATCTGGCCAATGAGCAGAAGCTCGACCCCGAGATCAAGTCGTGGCTCGCCTATGCACTGCAGAAACTGGACGAGCTGAAAGTGCTGGCAGTTGCGCTCAACCAGGGGCGCGATGCAGCCGCGGACGCCCTGGTGGCCAACAAAGCCGCACTTGCCGCTCGCCGCGCCTCGCCCCGGGTCCACAATCCGGCGGTGAAGGCAGCCATCGCGGAGCTGGCTGACAGCCTGGGACAACGCAAGAGCGGGTACGCCCAGCGCGCGCCCCTGCAAGCCGCCAGGCTGCGGCTTCCCGCATTTCCGACAACCACCATCGGTTCGTTTCCGCAGACGGCGGAAATCCGGCATGCCCGCAGCCAGTTCAAGGCCGGCGAGTTGGACGAGGCAGGCTACACGGCCGCGATGCAGGCCGAGATTGCCCGCAGTGTGCGCGAACAGGAGGCCCTGGGGCTGGACGTGCTGGTGCACGGCGAAGCCGAACGCAACGACATGGTGGAGTACTTCGGCGAGCAGCTCGATGGCTACGCCTTCAGCCAGTTCGGCTGGGTGCAGTCGTACGGCTCGCGCTGCGTGAAGCCGCCGATCCTGTTCGGCGACATCACCCGCCCCCGCGCCATGACCGTGGATTGGATCCGCTACGCGCAGTCCCTCACCAGCAAGCCCATGAAAGGGATGCTGACCGGCCCCGTCACGATCCTGAACTGGTCCTTCGTGCGGGACGACCAGCCGCGTTCGGTCTCGTGCAAGCAACTGGCCCTGGCCATCCGCGAGGAAGTGCAGGACTTGGAGAAAGCCGGCGTACGGGTGATCCAGATCGACGAGGCGGCTCTGCGCGAAGGCTTGCCGCTTCGCAAGGCGCAGTGGAAGACCTACCTTGACTGGGCCGTCGAGTCCTTCCGCATCACCGCCAACGGCGTGGAGGACGAGACGCAGATCCACACGCACATGTGCTATTCGGAGTTCAACGACATCATCGCGTCCATCGCAGACATGGATGCGGACGTGATCACGATCGAAACCTCGCGCTCGGACATGGAATTGCTCGACGCGTTCGACAACTTCAATTATCCGAACGAGATCGGGCCAGGTGTCTACGACATCCACTCGCCGAACATCCCTTCGCAGGACCACATCGTGGCGCTGATGAAGAAGGCCGCGGAACGCATCCCCGCGGGCCGCCTGTGGGTGAACCCGGACTGCGGCTTGAAGACGCGGCAGTGGTCGGAAGTGTTGCCGGCGCTGACCAATATGGTGGCGGCGGCGAAGACGCTGCGGGCGGGCGCCTGAGACCACCTCAGGCCGGCGGCCGCTGCAGAAGCGGATCACGCTGGAGAAATCCAGCGCCGCGCTTCCCGCCAGGCTATGCGCGGCATACAGGCTGAGCGCCAGCCCGCTCAATGGCGTGACAGCACGCACGGCGGCAGCGTTCTCCCGGGCCAGGCTCAGGCCTTGAGCGTCAGGTCGGTGCCGAAGCCGCCGGCGTAGTGTCTGGAAGCCGGCACGTTCTCCATCACGCCCGGCATGCGGCGATACGAAGGCCTTCCGCGCCCCAGCGTTCATTGGCGCCGGCCGACAGGTCGAAGGCAGCGACCTCGTGGCCGGCCTTGTGGTCCTGCCGAAGCCGCAAGCTGCAGCGCGCGCGCCAGCCCCTGGGCGCGCGGCACCACCTCTTCGACCAGCCGGATGCGACGGGCAGTGGCCGCATCGACCCGCTCGCCGCACAGCACCATGCCGTATCGATGCCGACCTCGCTCCGACCCGACCCACCTCGTCCCCGAGTGATTCGTCTTCCGGGCTGATCGAGCAGATCGAAAGCAGGAGCCCCGCTTCGGCGGGCTCTTGCCGACCACCGAGCAGGAGGTGCAACGGGAAGCAGCGGAAAACCTGCACCGCCCGGAATTTGCCCGAACGGTCAAGCCAGCAGTTGGTCATGAAGGAACGAGGTAACTAAGGGAAACCCCTTTC